>NZ_KZ819072.1:0-360451 GCF_003115855.1 Brenneria corticis | reverse complement strand
GGCTGAATACGGCCTGATAAGGCGCAATAAGAAGCGGATGATGACACTAGACGCGGTCATGGTCTGAAGGCAAAAAATATCGCGATCGCGACCTACGGTCGCTTATAAAACAAGAACCCCACGGAAAATGTGGGGTTCGTCAGCAATCTGAAAGGCCGCTTGCGCGGCCTTATCGATTATCGAACCGTTATTCCGGTTTTACTTCAATATAGTTCAACTGCAAGGTGCTGCTGGTGTAGCTGCGGATCTTATTGGTCAATTCAATATTGCCGTCCAGCGTCTGGCCGTAGGAAGGGATGATTTCCTTCAGCTTGGCCTGCCATTCCGGCGTCGCGACCTTATCTTTAAAGACCGTTTTCAGCAGGCTCAGCATGATCGGCGCCGAGGTGGACGCGCCCGGAGAAGCGCCCAGCAGGGCGGCGATGGAACCATCCTGCGAGCTGACAATCTCGGTGCCCAGCTTCAGCACGCCGCCTTTATCCTCATCTTTCTTGATGACCTGTACGCGCTGTCCGGCAATGACCAGCTTCCAGTCTTCTTTCTTGGCGTCGGGGAAATATTCCTTCAACGCGGCGAAACGGTCGTCGTCGTCCATCATCACCTGGCTAATCAGATATTTAACCAGATCGAAATTATCCAGCCCCACCTTCGCCATGGGCAAAGCGTTGGACAGGGTAACCGAATCGATCAGATCCCACAGCGAACCATTTTTCAGGAACTTGCTGGAAAAGGTGGCGAACGGCCCGAACAGCAGCACCGGCTTGCCGTCGAAAATACGGGTGTCCAGATGCGGAACCGACATCGGCGGCGCGCCGACGGACGCTTTGCCATAGACTTTCGCCAGATGGCGTTTCACTATTTCAGGATTTTCCGTTACCAGAAACTCGCCGCCGACCGGGAAACCGCCGTAGCCGTCAGCTTCCGGAATACCGGATTTCTGCAGCAGTTGCAACGCCGCCCCGCCCGCGCCGATAAAGACAAACTTGGCCTTGACCACGCTCTCCTTCTCGCCGTTTTTCAGATCGGCGTAGGTGATGCTCCAGGTGTTATCCGCATTACGTTTGATATCGCGGACTTCAGAATTGAGGTGCAGGGCGAAATTCTGCTTTTTCTGCAGAGAACTCACCAGCTGGCGGGTAATTTCGCCATAGTTTACATCCGTGCCGATGGGCATGCGCGTGGCGGCGATTTTCTGCGCCGGATCGCGGCCTTCGATAATCAGCGGCGCCCACTCTTTGATGACGTTCGGATCGTTGGAGAACTCCATCCCGCGGTACAGCGTGCTGTGCTGCATCGCTTCATAGCGGCGTTGCAGGAAATGGGAGTTTTCATCCCCCCACACAAAGCTGATGTGCGGCACGCTGTTGATAAAGGAGTGCGGATCGTGAAGCACGCCGTTTTTAACCTGATGCGACCAGAACTGGCGCGATATCTCGAAGGCTTCGGTGATCTCTACCGCTTTACTGATATTGACCGGGTCGCTTTCATTCTCAGGCTCCGGCGTGTAGTTCAGCTCCATAAAGGCGGAGTGACCGGTGCCGGCGTTGTTCCAGCCGTTGGAACTCTCTTCCGCGACATTATCCAGACGTTCGATCATGTCGATCGACCAGTCGGGCTGAAGCTCCTGCAAATAGACGCCAAGCGTCGAGCTCATAATACCGCCGCCAATCAGCACCACATCCGTGGTTTTGTCCGCGGTGCCGTTTTCTTGCGCCGTCGCCAGTGGGGCTACCCCAACCATGCTCAGGTATAAAATCATCGTGAGTAGTTTTTTCATGCTTATATCTCTATTCATTGAATTTTTATAATTGCAGGCAAATAGACTTTTCAGACATCCCTTATCGTCAGCAAGACCCTGCTCCTTTATAGCGAAAAACCATCATTTCATGACCTTTTTGTTAATACGGTTTTTAACAAAAAAATCAGTTGGCTGACTCTTTTCAGCAGCAAAGGGGCATCAGCTCTGGCCGGCAACGCAACATTATTGTTATCTGGGAGGAGAAAAGAAATTTTTGTAAGTAAATAAACAATCAACAATGTAATAACTTTTACGAAACAAACCGACTGATACCCCAATGGGAAACAAGTTTAGCAGCATTTTATAAAAGCTAAAGGCGCCCGCAGGCGCCTTGGGTCAGCACGACAATTACGCGTCGCTACTGGGCGGAGTCAATCTCGCCGAGCGAGTCTTCAATCGCCGCCGCATTGGGATTCACCGGCGCATTAAGCTGCCCGTCGCCGGCCAGAAAATCATGCCGCTGGAAATAGGCTTCGCGCACCATCAGGTAAGGATCGGAAGAGTTACTCAGCATTCCGTCGGAATCCAGCAACTGCGCCCGCGTTTCCAAACCTTCCAGCACCCATTTACCCGCCGACATCCAGAATGTCAGGTAGCTCAGCGCCGGATAGAGGGTGTCGACGTAACCGCCGCCGTCTTCACGGATGGTGACGCTGCCATAGCCAGGCAACACCACGTACGGCCCATACCCTACGCCGTAATTACCCAGCGTGCTGCCGAAACGGCGAGGCTCCTCTTTTGCCAGTTTGGGGTTAGCCATTGACGCCACGTCAATCAGACCGCCCATTCCCAACAGGGTATTGAGGAAGAAACGGTTGAAATGAATCATCGCCTTGTACGGCTTGCCTTCGACAAAGTAGTTCACCATCGCCGCGGGTTCGGACAGGTTGCCAAAAAAGTTGTTCAGCCCGTTGCGCGCCGGCGTCGGCACGTAATCCCGCCACGCCACGGCCGCCGGCCTTACCACATAAGGGTCCAGCACGTTGTAGTTAAAGCTGAACATGGAACGGTTGAAACCTTCAAGCGGGTCCGAACGCCCTTCTTGAGGGCGATCCCCGGAGCTGGCGCAGCCAACGAGCAACACGCTGGCAAACGCCACCCCACTCAGGCGGTAATTCATATCTGTTCTCCCTGTTTATACCCGTCATACTTCAAGCTGCAGATGCGTTGGCTGCGCCCAGTCCAACCGACTGAAAAGCAAGGGCGACATATCGGCCAACAGTGTAACATTTTATTGCTTCGCTTCTACTTCGGCTTGTGTATTCCCGTCTTTTCGGACGATTGTCAGACAACTCTCAATAATCCCCCGACGGGGGAAATACGGCCGATCCGCTCGGTTTAGCCGCGCCCGACGCACACGCCCCGCCCGCGTGACAAAATCATAGCATAGCCTGCCGCCGGACGACCGCCGCTACCAGATATGTCGAAAATGGCTACGCTATAACCATCAGCAGGAAAACAGAGGGAACACAGATGAACCAACCGTCAGCGAAAAAACCTATTCCCAAGGGAAAAGCCAAACAACGGAATGATGATAACGAAGTGGAAAGCGAAGAAAAAAACCAGGGAAAAGAAATCGAGATTGATGAAGATATCCTGCCCTCCCCCGCCGCCGCCATCCATGAAGAGATCCGTCAGGAAGGACAGAAGGAGCTGGAACGTGACGCCATGGCGCTGTTCTGGTCGGCCGTCGCCGCGGGCCTGTCGATGGGGACGTCGTTTATGGCCATCGGTATACTGCACATCAATCTGGTGGGCGTACCCGGCGCTTTTTTACTGCAAAGTTTTGGCTACACCATTGGTTTTGTCATCGTGATTATGGCTCGCCAGCAGTTGTTTACCGAAAATACCGTGACCGCGGTACTGCCTATCATGCAAAACCCGGCACGGCATAACTTTTATCTGCTGTCGCGGCTATGGGGACTGGTGTTGGGCGGCAATCTGGCGGGTACGGCGCTGGCGGCGCTGGCATTCACCTATATGCCCGTTTTTGACGGCGCCACCCGCGATGCGCTAATCGAGCTTTCCCTGAAAGTGATGAAAAACTCGCCGGGGGAAATGTTCTCCAACGCGGTGGTTTCCGGCTGGATTATCGCCACCATGGTCTGGATGTTACCCCGCTCCGGTTCAGCCAAAATATGGATCATCATCATCATGACCTGGCTGATCGCCTTCAGCAATCTCACTCACATTGTCGCCGGCGCCTCGGAAATTTTTTATCTGGTGTTTATCGGCCAAATCGCCTGGCAGGATTTTCTCTGGCCTTTCGCGCTGCCGACGCTGGCGGGCAACATTATCGGCGGCACCTTTATTTTCGCCCTGATAAGCCATGCCCAAATCCGTAACGACATGAGCAACCAAAACAAGAAAGCGCCGACGAACGGCAAGGAAAAACCGACGACGGGTAAAAAAGCGGCCTGAGTGCTGACACTTTGAGCAAACGAGCAGTCAAGTGCTTATTATCGGAGCCAAAATGAGTATAATGGCTCCGCGCTAAGTCCCCGTAGTTAAACGGATATAACAAGCCCCTCCTAAGGGCTAGTTACTGGTTCGATTCCAGTCGGGGACACCATCACACGCCAAGCGGCGCGCCCCGACCACCACCACTGTAACCCGGACAAAAAGCCTCAGGCGCCTGTATTAACCCTATTTGTCGCGCCAGCGTCATTGGGGCGGCAATAATCCCCAAAACTAAAAATCGTCCGACAACTAATCCCCTTTAGTTTTTCTTTTGCAGCCAGGTCGGTTTATCTCCACTGCCATTTAAATGATAGGGGAGATGGTCAATTAATTATGTGTGAACAATAGGAGAAATAAATATTCAGCTGATTTGCCGGCAAGCGGCATAAGGTGATAACTTATGGCATACCTGTTATATTTGAATGAAATCCAGATTTAACACAAGGTAATCTTTATATAGCAATACATCGGTCTCGTTTTAGCGCCAAATATCTTGTATGCTGATAATATCTTTTCAACATAAGGAACCCCAATGATGAGTTTTAACATCCTCAATAATGTCCGCTCTCTTCGTGCTCAGGCCAGAGATACCGATCTTGAGGTGCTTGAAGATCTGTTAAGCAAATTCACCGCCATTGTTGAAGAGCGCCGTGAAGAAGAAAGCAAAGTTCAAAAGGAACAGGCTGAGCGTCTGGCCAAACTGGAAGCGATTCGCGCTAAATTGCTTGAAGACGGCATAGACCCGGCTGAACTGTTGGAAAGTGTAAAATCTAAACCGGCCAAAGCAAAACGTCATCCCCGTCCCGCTAAATACAAATATATTGATGAGAACGGCGATGAAAAAACCTGGACCGGTCAAGGAAGAACGCCAAAAGCCATAACCGCGGCGCTGGAAAGCGGCAAAAAACTGGAAGATTTCGCCATCTGATACTTCCGCTATCGGTTTTTTAGCCGCTAATAATCGTTAGCGGCTAATATTCCCCTTCCCTATACCCTAAATAATAGACCCGCGTCTCTGCAATCAATACGGCATCCAGCCCATCGCCGACCGGTTAAATTTAAATGCCGTTAAAGACGGCGCTTATTAAAAACAAAATTAAAGCCATGTTGCTCATAATCCTTCCAGCGGTGCGCCGAGCACGCCGCGACATTCAGGAGGGCAGCGCCAAATTGGACCAGATGGCCTCCGTCAGTTGGATAAAGGCGGGATCGCCGCGCAGCGCGCGCAGGTGGCGCGGCCGCGGCAAGGTAACGCGGTAATCCGCGATGATGCTTGCCGGGCGGGCGCTGAAGACGATCACCCGGTCCGCGAGGGCCACCGCTTCCTCAATATCATGGGTGACAAAGATAATCGAGCGGCGTTCCGCCTCCCACACCCTGAGCAGTTCCCTGCCCATGGCGATCTTGGTTTGGTAATCAAGCGCGCCAAAGGGCTCATCCATCAGCATCAAAGAGGGCTGGTAGGCCAGCAGACGGCCCAAAGAAACGCGCTGGCGCATCCCGCCGGAGAGCTGATGCGGCCAGGCATGTTCAAAACCATCCAGATGCAGAAGCGTTATCAGCGCGGCAATGCGCTCGTCCCGCTGCTCCGCCGGCATCCCGCCCAGCTCGGCGCCGATGCGAATATTGCCGCTCACGGTTTTCCAGGGCAGGAGCGCATCTTTCTGGAACATAAAGCCCACGCCGGGCGGCGTGCCCGTCACCGGTTTGCCATCCACCATGCTGATGCCGCCGGAAGGTTGCAGCAAACCGCAAAGCGCGCGCAGCACGGTGGATTTTCCGCAGCCGCTCGGGCCGACGATGGCAATGAATTCGCCTTCCGCCACCGTCAGCGAAATCCCCGCGAGAACCTCAAGCTGCGCGCCATCCGCCAGGGGAAAAGCGACGCGAAGATCGCGCAATTCCGCGCGATAAGGCTGCGCCGTTGGCGGCCGGGGATCGCTCGCTCCCGCCCCCTCCTGATAAATATGGGTCGTTAACGCCACCGGATTATCCTCTTTTCAATAAAGCCGATCAGGTAATTGGCGCACATGGCCAGGACCATAAGCACAACCAGACCGCTGAACACCCCGGTGGTATCGAGCTGGCCGCCGGAGCTTTCAATGTACCAGCCCAGCCCCCGGTTGGATCCGATCAGCTCCCCGACCACCGCGCCAATCAGCGCCAGGCCGACGCCAATGCGAAACGAGGCCAGGATCCACGGCACCACCGCGGGAAAAAGCACGGTTCTGGCGATATACAACCGCCCTGCGCGCATCGATTTCATCAGGTCGATCTGGTCGGCATCAATGGTTCTGATGCCCTCCATCACATTGAGAATAAAGATAAAGATCACCATGGTGAACGACATGGTGATTTTGGAAAACAGGCCGATGCCGAACCACAGAATAAAAAGCGGCGCCAGCGCCACGCGCGGCAGGCCATACAGCCCCATGATGATGGGGTCGAGCAGGCGCGCCAGCCGCGGCGCGCAGGCAAGCCCGATGCCGACGGGCACGCCGACAATCGCCGCCAGCAGCAGACCGGCGGCGGCTTCCAGCAGCGTGGTGGAGGTGTGCAGCCACAGATGGCCGCTGAGCGCCAGCTCAAACAGGCGCTCGGCAATCATACTGGGGCGACTGCCCCAGAACGGATTGTACAGATGGTAAGAGGCCAGTTCCCAGAGCAGAAGCAGCACGATAATCAACGCCATCTGCGGCGCCACCGCCGAGCGCCACCCGGCGTGACGCCGCGCGGGCAAGCCGGCATTATTACGCCCGTTCATGGTTCTCCCGGGCAGGGTTGTCTTGAGCATGGCGGCTCCCGAACAGGGTTGCGAAAGGCATTAAAATCCCTCTCAGTGATGCGTGTTAATGGTGATATCCCGGTATGAGGAGACGTTCTCGTTCGGGGTTACCGTGCGAACAATCTCGCCAAGGGTGGCGTAGCTCTCCGGAGAAAGCACGCCATCGGTCGACAGGTAACCGGAGGTAACGTCAGTGATGATCTGCCGGATAAGCGCGTCGTCCTTGACCTCGGGGAACATCTCTTTAAGCGCCTTGGTCAGCACAAGCGGATCCTGATGAATCATCGCCAGCGCCTTGGTGATGGCCCGGGAAAGGGCGGCGGCCCGCTGCGGATTTTTCTCCAGCCAGCCGTCCGTCACGATCAGCCCCTGCGAGGGGTAGGCCAGCGTGCGGTAATCTTCCAGGATCTTGAACTTGCCGCTATCGGCGAGGGTGATCTGGATATCCGGGGTGGTGAACATGCCGGCGGAGATGGCGCCGGCCTGAATGGCGGCCCGCTGCGCGCCGGCGCGGCCAACGGCGATAAGGCTAAAATCCTTATCCGGATCGAGGCCGATTTTGCGAATGGCGTAGCGCACCGTGGTATCCGTCAGGCTGCCCGCGGAGGTGATGCCGATTTTTTGCCCTTTGAGATCCGCGAGACGCGTCGCGGACAAATCGGCCCCGGCGAGCAACGCGTAGCTGTGGCGGTCAGCCAGGGAGACCAGCACCTTTCCCCCCAGCCCCCTTTCCTGTAGGCGAACCGCATGTTCGACCGCGCAGATGCACGCATCAACGCTGCCGGATGCCAGAGCCTGAATCGCCGGGCCGCCGCCTTTGAAATCGAAACGTTGATAGGAAAGCCCTTCGGCTTTAAGCAGCCCCTCCTGGTCGGCAACGATAATCGGCAGCGACGCGGCCGATGTCTGCGCCGCGCCGATTTTAATGACGGACTCCTGGGCGGCGGCAACCGAAAACAGTCCGCTGATGGCAACCAGCGCCCCGATAAGTATGGCGTTTTTCGTTAGCATAATATTTCCCTGAAGAGTAAGAAGGTCTGGCGTTGAGGATAAATAAACGACGCATTCACTGCGGAAAACGCACGGCAAACTCTGAGCCGCGTTCGCACATCCGCCCGCGGGCATCCTGCCATAGCCGCTGCGTGCCGTGCAGTTTGCCCAGGGCGCGGGCGACGGTTTCGAAGTTGTAGCGCCCAAGCGCATCAGCGATGTCGGTATAAAAACGCGGCTCCGTGCGAATCATGGCCAGGATCTCATCGGCTACGGCGTCAATCTGCGCATCACTTGCCGTGGTTCCGTCCACGTCCGCTTTGCCGGCGATATACTCCTCCAGCCGCGCGCTATCCGCATAGGCGTAGGCGATGCGCTCAAAGCGCTCGTGGGGGATCCCCTCCGAAATGGTGGCGTCAATCCCCAGTTTCGCCGTGGTAGGCACCACGCCGGGCGGCGTCACCGGCAGGCTGGGATCCAGCGGTTTGCCCCGCGCGCCGCTGATGACGACGAGATCCTTGTCCGCCTGCACGCGGGTGGCGATGGCCCATTCGACGTCCACCGGATTGAAGACGTCGATATCGTCGTCAACCACCACCACATGTTTAAGATCCATAACCGAAAGCGCGGCGAGCAAGGCGTTTTTCCCCTCGCCCGCCTGTTTTCTGATGGAGATAACCGCGTGCCAGAATGCGCATCCCCCCAGGGTGACGTTGATATCCTTGACCGTCACGCCCGCCGTCTTCAGCGCCTGGCGAATCTGCGTGTAGCGGGTAGGCGCGGCGAGCCAGGTATTCTCCCACGGCATATGCAGCGCATAATAAATGGCGTCCTTGCGCCGGCGGATCGCTTTTACCCGCACGATCGGGTTCCAGTGCAGGCCGCCCATCAGCCGGGTAAACTCGCCGAAGCGGCCTTCCGGATAGACCCATCCCGTCGGCAGGATCTCCGCTTCGATAACAATTTCCGCATCCGCGATACAGGGCACGTCGATCAGGTGGCCGGGCGCGAGCTCGACCGGCGTCTCGCGCAGTCCGCCGGCGATCGCCATTTCGTCGACGCCGAGCGGCGCGCGAAATCCCGAGCCCATGATTTCATAGGGATGCGTGCCGATAGAAATGGAGATGGGACAGGGTTTTCCGGCCTCGAACGCCCGCTGGGCGAAAAGCCGCATATTGTTTGGGGTAACGAGATCGATACCGGTAAGATCCTTCTCCTTGACGATAAAACGATAGATGCCGGAATTGAGGCCGAACTCGGGATCGCGGGCAATCACCACCCCGGCGGTGATCATCGGGCCGCCGTCATAGATCGAACTCATGGGAATCGGCAGCTTGTACAGGTCGATGTCGTCTCCCTCAAGCACCACCTCCTGTATGGGGGACGTCGCCACCCGCGTCGGCGGGAGCGGATTATCGATGGCCTTTTGCAGCTTGCCCTCTATCTCCTGATAAGCCTGACACCCCATCGACATGATGACCCGCTTTTGCGAACGGATGATGCCGGAAACAACCGGAATATCGTAGCCGATGACGTGGTGAAACATGATGGCCTTATCGGACTGATCGACCAATGTCGCAATATGGCGGATATCTACCGGCTGTCTGAAATCAATGAGTTCGCCCTCATTTCTTAATCGCTCGATAAACTGCCGAAAAGATTCATTATCTTTCATCGCTATCCTGTATCGCTTTAATTAATTCGGGTACGAATTGAGTTGATGAATATCTTTGTCCCGGCATCCGTGGCGGTATTGCTTGCTGATCAATATATTGCAGCGCAAGCGCTGCAAGGGTATTCATGCCCTGGTTTTCAATAGGGAATCAAACAAAGACGCCATAAAAAAACATACCGATATTCCATTGTAAAATGAGAAAAAAAACTATCTATAGCCAATTTATCTCTAGACTGGGACTCTCAAAGGGAAGATAAAGGCGGCGGGAATTTATCGGTTTTTATCGGCTTATTTTGCCGCTTCGCCATATTCAACCGCTTTAAAAAACATAAGCATGGCTAATAAAACATCAGGATAAAAATAAAAATTCAATAATTACAATATGATTAATATAAACGTTCGCGGCGGTTAATTAATATTTTTTCCGCCGGAAGGTTAACGTTATTTAAAAAGGCAGGTTTATTTCAATCAGGCTACAAATAAACACCAGAGCAGGCGCTATTCCGCTCTGATGTTGCTCACATGCGCCTAACTTATTTCTTGCCGCGTAAACGGGATATCACCGTTACCGCAAACAGTACGACGGCGCCGACGATAAAACCGATAATCAGGTTGGCCAGGTTGTCCGTCAGCACCGCGCCAAAGCCGCCGAATTTCTCCCCAAAATCGGTAACGGCGTGATGAAGCAGCGGCCAACCGTGAACCACAATGCCGCCGCCGACCAAAAACATCGCCAGCGTCCCGACGACAGAAAGGATTTTCATCAGCCAGGGCGCCGCCACCAGCAGCGCGCCTCCCACCTTTTGCGCCACGTAGGAGGCCCGCTGTTCCAGCCACAGGCCCAGGTCGTCCAGCTTGACGATACCGGCCACAATGCCGTATACGCCGACGGTCACCAGAATGGCGATACCGGACAGGACGAGAACCTGATTAAGCAGCGGCGATTCCGACACAATGCCCAGCGTAATCGCCACAATCTCGGCCGAAAGGATAAAATCGGTGCGTATCGCCCCTTTCACCTTGTCATTTTCGTAGCCCTCGGTGTCGGCGGACTGCGCCGCAGCCAGTAATCGCTGCTGGCGGGCTTCCGGCGTCTTTTCCGCTTTATCCTGATGCAGGCTGTGCATCACCTTTTCCACGCCCTCATAGCAGAGAAAAGCGCCGCCGATCATCAGCAAAGGAGTTATCAGCCAGGGGATAAACGCGCTGATCAGCAAGGCCACCGGCACCAGAAACAGCTTGTTAAGAAAGGAACCTTTCGCCACCCGCCACACCACCGGTAATTCACGGTTCGCCTTAACGCCGCTTACCTGCTGGGCATTCAGGGAGAGGTCGTCCCCCAATACCCCGGCGGTTTTTTTAACCGCCATTTTTCCCATCACCGCAATATCATCAAGCAACGTAGCAATATCATCCAGCAGCGTGAGTAAACTTGCTCCAGCCAAAGTGTTGTTCCTTATTCCAGTTCGTTATGTCGACAGTGGGGACAGCCCCGTATTTCAGCACTCAGCATAGACGCAATTCCCGCAGAATCCTACTCGCCGCGCACGGGAAAAAGGGAGACAACCACTGGCACATGGCATTGTGCAACATCCGCAACAGCCCCACGCAAAAGACCCTGCGACAGCTAAAAACCCAGAACGCCGCTATGAAACCATCGACGTTTTAGTAATCGCGGGGTGCGCGATACCGTCGCTCGCGTGTCATCCGACAGCATCGCCAAACTGCATGGTTTTATCGTCTCCACCTTAAAAGATGGCTATCGCCAGGGGAAAATACCGCAGGCGACGCTGCGTCTGCCGGCGCTGTTCTTTCTTTTTATGCAGCGCCATCACCACGGAGAACTGTCGTTCAGCTACCAGGAACGCGCTATCGACACCCTGGATGTGCAACGTATTTTCAGCGCCGATGACCCGCCGGCCGCCTTTGCCGACCAGCCCGTTCTGTTCGGCTCGGTGCGTCGTCAAACAGCGTTTACCGAACATCTGCGCGCGGCCGTTGACGAGGTTCAGACCAGGATCCATACGTCACCCGAGGGGAAAATAAGATGAAAAAACATTTGCTGATCGTGCTGGGAACGGTCGTCGCCGCCGCGCTGTCGATACTGACGTTCTATCAGTTGCCGATAGCGCTGGGAACGCTGGCCGCATGGGTCACCACCGGCTCCTTCTTCTTGCAGGTGGTGCACATTATTCGTAATAAAGATACCACCGGCATCTCGCTCGGCATGTACGCGGCGCTGTTCTTCGGCGTTTCCTGCTGGACCGCCTACGGCCTCAAGGTACAGGATGTGCCGGTCAAGCAGGCAAATTAAGACTTAACCGAGCATACGGGCCATGCTGATCGGCGGCCGTTGCTGCTATACTCGATTTTTCACTTTTTCATCAGGTTACCCTTAATGCGCTATCTATTTCCCCTGCTGTTATCGCTGGCGGTCGTGAGTTGCAGTACGTCACAGCCCAGACTAAATGATATTCGGTCCGTTCCCCCCAGCCGTCTGATGCTGTATCAGAACACCCCGACCACGCCCTATGCGACTCTGGTGGTCGTGCGGGATAAAGGCTGGCTGGCGGGCACCTGCCGCATCGGCGTGATGATCGATAATGAATTCGCCGGCTCCATCGCCTCGGCGGAGAAAGCCGAGTTCAGGATCCCCGTCGGGCAACATACGGTGAGTCTGGGACAGGATGGCTATTATAATAACGCCTGCGTCTGGCGCGATACCTCAGGTAGTCAGACGCCGTTCCTGAAAGCAGGAGAAACCCGCTTCTTACGCATCAGCGGCAACACCGGGGAAGGTTTTACCCTGAAACCCACCGCGGAATTCGCCGCGCAGTAACCGTCGGCAGGATGGGAATTGCCCTGCTTTGATAACAGGGCAATATGTGGACGGAGATGATTGCTCGGCTTACTTCAGCAGCCGCACCTTGCAGCTTTTTCCTTTGATTTTCCCCTGCTGCAACTGTTGCAGCGCCCGTTTGGCGCTGGCTTTACGGATAGCGACATAGGCGTGAAGCGGGAACATATCGATTTTACCCACCTCCGCCGCCGTTAGCCCGGCCTCTCCGGTCAGGGCGCCGAGAATATCCCCCGGACGGATTTTGGCTTTCCGACCGCCGTCGATGCACAGCGTCGCCATTTCCGGCTCCAGCGGGGTCGCTGCCCCGCGACCGATCTCCGCCGCCGGCGTCCAGTTAATGCGTATTCCCAGATAATCCTCTATCAGATGGGCGCGGCTCATTTCCTGCGGAGTACACAGGCTGACGGCCAGCCCTTCCATCCCCGCGCGGCCGGTTCTGCCGATGCGGTGCACGTGCACTTCGGGGTCGAAGGCCAGCTCGAAATTCACCACCAGTTGCAGATCCTTGATATCCAGACCGCGGGCGGCGACGTCGGTGGCCACCAGCACACGGCAGCTGCGATTGGCAAAACGCACCAGCACCTGATCGCGATCGCGCTGTTCCAGATCGCCGTGCAGCGCCAGCACGCTTATGCCGCGCGCATCCAGCGCGTCGAACACGCTCTGACAGTCACGCTTGGTGTTGCAGAACACCACGCAGGAAGCGGGCTGATAGTGGCTCAGCAGGTCAATCAGCAGCGGCACGCGCCGTTCTTTGTCGGTTTCATAAAAACGCTGTTCGATGGCGGGCTCATCCCCGTCCTCGGCGACTTCGAAATTCACCGGCTGGCGTTGCACGCGCGCGCTGATTTGCTCAATCTCCGGCGGATAGGTGGCGGAAAACAGCAGCGTCTGACGGTCGGACGGCGCATAGCCAATCACGTCATCAATGGCTTCGGTAAAGCCCATATCCAGCATCCGATCGGCCTCATCCAGCACCAGCACTTTCAGGGACTCCAGCGACAGCGAACGCCGGCGCAGGTGATCCTGGATACGCCCCGGCGTTCCCACCACGATATGCGGAGCATGCACCAGCGAGTCGATCTGATGTCCCATCGGCTGCCCGCCGCACAGGGTCAGGATCTTGATATTCTGCGCAAAGCGCGCCAGACGGCGCAGCTCCTTACTTACCTGATCCGCCAGTTCCCGCGTCGGACACAGCACCAGCGCCTGGGTAGTAAACTCCCCGACCACGATGTGATTGAGCAAACCGATGCCGAAGGCGGCCGTTTTGCCGCTGCCGGTTTTCGCCCTGGCGCGCACGTCGGCGCCGCTCAGGATGGCCGGCAACGCCGCCGCCTGCACCGGCGTCATGGCGCTATAGCCCAGCTCATTAAGATTGGATAACTGCCCGGCCGGCAGCGCGAGGGAGGAAAAAGAGGTTGTGCTCACAGTGATTACTCTATTATTACCAAAGGCAACATGACGAAAGGCGACGCCAGTACAGCGAACGGCGCGTGATTTTGCCGCAATAATAACAGAGATAACCGCCATTGCCCGATTTACCTGACAAACGGCGGCGAAATCGCCCGCGGACCGCCAAACGCCGGCAATAAAACCCCAACGCTTTTTAATGCTATTTCAGCAAATATAGTACCTGAGACCTCTTGAATTATGTCCCCTACTCGGCGTAGATTTAGCGCCGATCCCGTTATGATCGGAGCGTGCTCCGGTGATGACAATGGGAAGCTGTTTCCCTGCTGCGAACTGGTAACCGGTGTAAACATTTCCCTTCCATAATAAAACGCACAATCGGGATCGTTGCTGGCGTGGTTTCTGCTGGAGAATATATCGGTGAAATATTTTTTTATGGGTATCTCATTTTGTCTGGTTGTCTGGGCGAGTACGTTTATGCTGATGGTGGAATAACCATCGGTTATTTGCCCGACAGACACTAATCCGCGGGGCAGGAAGCTAACCAAAGAAACAATTTTAAGCAGGCTGACGGGGTTACGCCGTCAGCCTATTTTTATGGTCGCCATGATTATCCCGGCCGGCATTTCTCCGCTGCTTTTAAACCGCCCGGGCTAAATGTCATTATGCGCTACAACAGAGCCAGCGCCCCCAGCGCCCCCAGCGCCAGCCAGGGCCCAAACGCCAGCGGCCGGTCGGCCTTTTCCCGCCGCAGCCTGCGCCACAATAGCGTAACCACCAGCCCGCTCAGCGCGGCGATCAGCAGCAGATTGGGCAGCGCCCGCCATCCCAGCCAGCCGCCCAGCGCGGCCAGCAGCTTAAAATCGCCGTAGCCCAGCGCCTCTTTGCCGCGGAGAAGCTTAACGCCCCAATACAGCAGCCACAGAGACAGGTAGCCCGCAACCGCCCCCACGACCGCCTCATCCAGCGGAACAAAGGTTGCGGAGAGATTAAACAGCAGTCCCAGCCACAAGAGCGGCAACGTCAGGCTATCCGGCAGCAGCTGCGTTTCGCTATCAATCGCCGCCAGCGCCAGCAGAAAGGAGCACAGCACCAATCGCCCCCATAGCGCGTCTCCCGGCGGGTATTGCATGCCCGCCGTCAGGAAACCCAGCGCGGCGAGCGACTCAACCAGCGGATATCGCCCGCAAACCGGCCGCCGGCAACAGCGCGATCGCCCACGCAGCCACAGCCAACTGAACAGGGGAATGTTGTCTTTCAGCGCAATCCGCCGCCGGCAGTGCGGGCAGCGCGAAGGCGGCCAACACAGGTTGAAACCTGGCTCCGCCTCGGGCGCCGCCATCCCCAGATATACCCGCGCCTCACGTTGCCAGCGGCGTTCCAGCATGATTGGCAGACGGTAAATAACCACATTCAGAAAACTGCCGACCATCAGCCCGCTGAATGCCAATAGGCATAGCCACCCTCCATACCATCCTTGCGCAAACGCAGTCAGCCACTCCATATCTAGCCCTAACCATCGCTATAATCTGCATCAACCGATGCTGACACACTTAGAAAACCGCGCCAACACCCGCTGTTTACCGCGATTATGCCGTTGCGAACCGCCGCGCAATAATGGCGGCAACACCTCGAACGCATAGCATTAACCTGCGCAGTAAAACGCAACGCCGGTGCTCGTCAGCGCGCTCCAACGGCAGTTTGGAAATATCCACGCCGCCAGGCGCCTGCGCCACGGCAAAGACCGACACCAGCACACCGTATTGCTGTTTCAGCACCGCCATGCCGAGATAGATCGGATAATGTTATTCATTGTTATTTAAATTGATTATTTTTTGAACATCGATCGAGCTCACAAACCCAGCGTAAATCCGTTGTTTCTTTCGTTTGCTTAAAATATCTTGCTAACTCGAGTTAGCAAAAGAGATAAAGCGATGAGAGATGCGTGTTTTATTGGCGTGGATGTCGGGTCAGCCAGTGTCAGGTCAGGCGTTTTCGACCGTAACGGCCAGCGCCTTGCCTTTGCGATACGCCCGATAAACCAGTTCCATCCGCGTGTGAATGTGGTGGAGCAATCGTCCGTCGAAATTTGGCAGGCCGTCTGCGACACGATTAAAGAAGCCGTGACGTTATCTGGCGTTGCGTCAGAGCAAATTCGGTCAATCGGGTTTGACGCCACCTGCTCGCTGGTCGTGGTGGGACCGAACGGCCGCCCCATCTCGGTTTCTGAACAAGGTGAAACTGAACGCGACATCATCATGTGGATGGATCATCGAGCGGATGGCGAAACCGCCGCGATCAACGCGACGGGCGACGACGCGCTGCGCTACGTAGGCGGCGAGGTCAGTATCGAGATGGAACTGCCCAAAATCCTGTGGCTTAAGCGGCACTTTCCGGAACGCTATCAACAGGCATGGCGCTTATTCGACCTGGCGGATTATCTGGTGTGGAAAGCAACGGGCGCAGATGTGGCCAGCGTGTGCACGCTGACATGCAAATGGAACTATTTGGCGCACGAGAACCGCTTCAGCGCATCTCTGCTCACCGCTATCGATTTGACTGACCTGCCTGCCAAAATTCCCGCCCACATTCTCAATCTCGGTGAAAAAGCCGGCTATCTTCAGGAGCACGTTGCTCGCCAGTGCGGGCTAACACCACAAGTCGTGGTTGCCAGCGGCATCATTGACGCTCACGCAGGCGGATTAGCGCTGATCGGCCAGCAACCACAGGGCAGCCTGGCACTGATTAGCGGAACGTCCAACTGCCATATGCTGGTGAGCCGGGAACCCGTCATGGTGCCGGGCGTATGGGGCCCCTACTGGAGCGCCATGTTGCCGCAATGGTGGCTGAACGAAGGCGGACAAAGCGCGGCGGGCGCGCTGGTTGACTGGACATTGCGCCAGCATAGCTGCTGGCAGCCCTTGCAGCAGGAAGCGGAGAAACAAGGGTGCAGTCCATATACGTTGCTGAATCAATGGGTTGACTCGCTTGAACAACGAGAATTCCACCCCACGCAACATTTACATGTGTTGGCCGATCATCATGGCAACCGTTCGCCACGGGCTAACCCTCACGCCCGCGGAGCAATTTTCGGCCTGACATTGGAACAAGGCCCCGACTCGCTCGCCCGGCTTTATCTCGCCACCTTGCAGGCGATTGCCTATGGCACCCGCCACATTATCGACAGCCTCAATGAGGCAGGTCATCGCATTCACAGACTGGTGCTATGCGGCGGCGCAACCAAAAACCCTCTATGGCTACGTGAGTACGCCAACATTACCGGCTGTGACATTCATCAGGTAAGGGAAGACGATGCCGTGACCTTGGGAGCCGCGTTGCTAGGCGCCGTCGCCTGCGGCGAATATGACTCGTTGCCTGAGGCCGCCGCCGCGCTGGTTTACCCAGGAAAGATCGTGAAAGCAGACAAAACGCAGCAGGATTTCCACGATGCAAAGTACCGCGTCTATCTCCAGATGTATCAGGACATCCAGCGTGCAAAACAACAGATGCAATATCCATTTTGAATATTTCCGGCAGGTTTCAACGTGCGGAATAACCGCAATCGACCAACCGGATAAATAAAGACAATCAAATAGCAGGAAAACGAACCGGCGCCCGAAAGATGACAAAGTCTGTGTTTTTGGATGAATCGCTATTACACGGGCGATTGTACTCAAACAGGGTATGAACATTCATTTTAAACCAGGAGAAAAACATGCTGAAACTCACGCTCCCGCCGCCTCCGGCAACGATCACGGCCGCTCAGAACGAAGTTCTGCTGGTCACCAACGCAGATTTACGCGAACCGGCAAACCTCACCTGCTGGCCCACGCAACAGCAGTTTGAAACCCGCTTACAGACCGCGCTGGAACGACTCGGCTACCAGATGAAACGAGCCCATTCCGTTGATAAACAACGCGGACACGGCTTTATCAGCAGTCAGAAAGAAGGCAGTGATTTATTTGCGGCGATTCACCCGGAAGCGCCGATTATTGTGCTGCTCACCGCCTGGCAGTATTCCCACCATATCGCGCCATCGCTGGTACACCATCGGGGGCCCATCCTGTTGCTGGCCAATTTCGACGGCACCTGGCCAGGTTTGGTCGGGATGTTATGCATGGCCGGCAGTCTGACCAGTCTGGGCCGTCCATTCTCCCGTTTGTGGTCCGAAAGCTTTGAAGATGAGCCCTTTTTACAGGGACTGAATACGTGGCTGCGCGATGGCGCCGTAAATCATAAAACCCGCTACCTGCGCGATATCCCGCCGACACATGAAGTCATGTCCAGCCATGCAGGGAAAATCGGTCGTCAGGTCGGCCAATATATTCTGCAACACAAGGCGATTGTCGGGCTGTTTGATCCGTTTTGTATGGGGATGATTAACGGCGTCTTCCCGCAACAGGCAATGATCAATACAGGTATCCCGGTTGAGTCGCTGTCGCAATCGGCCCTGCTGGTTGAGATGGCGAAAGTCCCTCTTTCGTTACGAGAAGATTGCCTGCAATGGTATCAACAGCGAGGAATGCAATTCCAGTTTGGTGATGATGGTCGTCAGCATTTAACCCGGGAACAAGTGCTGGAACAGTGCGCCATGATGATCGCTATGGCGCGTTTTGTGAAACGTTTTGGTTTAAGCGCCGTCGGCGTTCAATACCAGCAAGGGCTAAAAGATTGCTGCGCCGCCTCCGATTTTGCCGAAGGCGCTATAGGAAATGCGGAGCGCTTCCCCATCCCCGATGAAAACGGCGAGATTATCTGGCCCGATCGCGCCATTCCTTGTGTTAACGAAGTCGACATGGGCAGCGCCATCCCGCAGGTGATGCTGGCGCGGCTGCTGGAGGCGCTGGGAATGCCGGCGGAAACCACGCTGCACGACATCCGCTGGGGCAGCGAATATCAGGGCACCTTCTACTGGGACTTGGAGATTTCCGGCGCGGTGCCGTTCGCCCATCTCCGGGGCGGCATCGCCGGCGCCACCGGCTACCGCCAGCCGCCGATGTTCTTCCCCTACGGCGGTTCGACCATCACCGGTCAGGGCAAGGCGGGGCGCTTCATCTGGGCGCGCGCCCACTACGAGGGCGTTCAGGTGGTGATGCATATCGGCACGGGAACCGGCGTCGAATTGCCGGAAGCGGAGTTCGAACGCCGCCGCCGCGCCACCAACTACGAATGGCCGCTGCTGAATGCGGTGCTGGACGGCGTCACCCGTGACGACCTGATGGCCGGGCATCAGAGCAACCATCTCACCGTCGCTTACGTGGAAGAAGCCGCGTTGCCCGAAGTGCTCAAAGCCTTTGTCGCTCAGGCGCTGACGCAGAATATCCGGGTGTATGCCGCGGGCGATGCGGTACTGCTTTTATAGAGAAAGAAGAAATTAATAAATAAATGAAGTTAGGTCTGCCTCACCAGGGAAATAAAGTGCAGGCAAGCTGCCCTACAAATTCATGTAACCCAAAATACAGCCAGCAAATAGTCATTCCATTAAATGATTGCTGCCGGCATATCAATAACAACATGTGAAAGTGCGCAGGCATTTTCGCTAATCGGGTAAGTGAGAGGCTTTATGTACCAACAGCAAAATATTGAAACGCTGCTCCAGACGGCAAAAAGACGACTTGATCTTCAGGAAGCACCGGGATCCACCAAAGCTGGCTGGCTGATGATTACCGCTCTCCTGATTGAGTCCTGGGATATCTATTCTATGGCTTTCATTCTGTTTGCCTTGAAAGATATTTATGAACCCAGCAGTTGGTTGCTCGGTTTCACCGCCGCCGGGACGCAGATGGGGGCTGTTATTGGCGCCCTGTTGGGCGGATGGCTGACTGATAAAGTGGGAAGACGGAAAATATTCCTTGGCTCGATGATCGCATTTGCTATTTGTGCCATTTTACAAGGAATCGCACCTAACATGTATTGGTTGGCGATTATTCGTTGTTTCGCCGGAATCCCGGTCGGAGCGGATGTTGCAAACGGTTTTACCTACATTATGGAAGTCATGCCGAAAGGCAAACGAGAAGTCATGGCGAACCGTTGGCAATTCATGTTTGCGATCGGCATTATCGCAGCCATTATCCTCGTCACCAGTTTAATTGCCATTGGTGTGCATAACGATTATATCTGGCGCATCGTGTTGGCCTTCCCCGCTATTCCTGCCTTTATATTGCTGTTACTGCGTCGGGAATTACCTGAAACTCCGGCCTGGTTTGTCGAACGGGGACGTTTCATCGAAGCGAAAAAAGCGGCGAAAGAATACTATGGCGAACAGGATGGCCGTCTGCTGGACGACATACTGCCTGACGAAAATATCAAACTGGAGTCGCCGACGGTGAAAGAGGCGCTGCATGATTTGTTCAGTCAACGTTTCTCACGCCGAACAACGGTGTTTGGCTGGATCTCATGTGCCGTGCAATCCTTTGAGAATTATGCATTTTCGTTCTACCTGCCATTAATTTTGGCTACCATCGGTATCTCAGGTCAGATCCAAAATAACCTTGCCCTACTGTTTGTGAATTGTATTGCAGCGATTTCAGCATTGGTCGGTCCCCTGTTGTTGCCGAAATTAGGTCACAGAGGATTGAGCCAGTACGGTTTCCTGTTTGTCGTTATTGGGATCCTGATCGCTGCTTACGGGGTTTATACCCTGAATTATCTACTAATCACCAGCGGGGCGGCGCTGATGCTATGGGGGCACTACTGGGATTCTGAAAGCGGTATGACCGTTATCTCCCTGGTTGCCAAACCCAAATATCGTGGTGTCGCTTCCGGGATCGGTTACACCATTGTGAAGATTACGGCTTTTGTCACCACATTGGTTTTCCCGCCTCTTTTCGAAGTGTTAGGCGTGCCCATTGCTTCCGCCATTATCGCTATCGCACCTTTCTTCGCCTTCCTGGCGGCTACTTTCCTGCTGCCGGAAGTCTTTGGTCATGCTGCCGGCGATAATCAGGAACATGTGCAAGTGACTAAATAATTTCAATTCAACCAACGTATGCATCCTTCCATGCATACGTTTAACTGAGAAAAAGGAACGACTATGACCCGTACTCAAATGCCCATCATTGAAAATATTGAGCTAATGACTGCCCGTGTGCCGCTGCCTGAAGGACCCTGGGGCGACCAGATCCACCATGTTACCGATATTGAAGTTTCAATTGTCGATGTCTATGGTTCAAACGGCTTGGTTGGCACCGGATTCAGCCATACGTCAGGCTGGTGTGGTTCGACCATCTCCGCGCTGATTAAAGAGATTATTCCGGATGTCATCGGCCAGCCGCTTTCGCCGCGCGGTCTCTGGCATCGCTCCTACAAGTATATTCATGACGTCGGGGGCGCGGGGGTCACGACCCATGCGTTGGCAGCCCTCGATATCGCCTACTGGGATCTGCTGGGAAAAACGTTAAACGCACCGATCGTGGATATTCTCGGCCGAGTGCGCGACCGCGTACCGCTCTACGGCAGCGGTATCAACCTGCATCTCTCCGTTGAGGAAGTCGTAGAGCAGGTTCGGCGCTGGAAAGGCATCGGTTATAAAGCGGCGAAAGTGAAAGTGGGTAAGCCGGATCTGGAAGAAGACGTTGAACGACTGCGGAAAATTCAGGAGGCGGTCCCCGGTTTCCCTCTGGCTGTCGATGCCAATCAGGGCTGGAATTTCCCTCAAGCGTTGCGAGCTTTCAAGTTGTTTGATCCACTGAATTTACTCTGGATCGAGGAACCGTTGCCTTCCGATGACATAGTCGGCCATCTCAAACTGCGTGAACGTAGCAATACTCCGATCGCGCTGGGTGAGAATGTCTATAACGTTAATCAGTTTACTCAATATATCGAAAGCGGCTGTGCTGATTATATTCAGGCCGATCTGGGTCGTGTCGGTGGTATCACCGGATATCTGGACATTGCGGCAGTCGCCCGTGCGCATAATTTACCGATGACGCCGCATTTTGTCATGGAACTCAGCGCCAGTTTACTGGCTGCCGTACCGAATATTTCCTATGCGGAAATGACGGACGGCGGACGCTGGAAAGACTTACGCATCATCGCTTCGGCCGGTGAAGAAGTCGATGGTCATTATGTGCCCAGCGATCTTCCTGGTCACGGCATAATCCTCGATCGCGATTACCTGCGGTCTCACCAGATCTAAGCCCCGAATCGGTATGAGGAGCTCAAAGATGGAAGACAGTTTATTTTCGGTAAAAGATAAAATTATTATCGTGACTGGCGGATTAGGGCAATTGGGCACCCAATATGTCCGGACACTCCATGAGCGCGGTGCCAGAGTTGCCGTTTTTGCTAGCAATATCGCTGAAGAACGCGTTTCGCGGGTGTTGGGTACGATTAAAGATTCTGAACGCCTTTCCTGTTATAAGGTTGATATTACCGATAAAGATAATATTAATCATGCCATTGATGCCATCGAGAAAAAATGGGGTACGCCGGATGGTCTGGTGAATAATGCCGGGATTGATACTCAGCCCAGCGCGCCACCCGAAGTATCTGGTCCGTTTGAAACTTTCCCGGAAGAAGTTTTTCGGGAAGTGGTGGAAGTCAATCTGGTTGGGACCTTCCTGATGACGCAACAGGTTGGTGCCCGGATGAAAAAAGCGGGTAAAGGCGGGTCGATAATCAATATTGGCTCTATTTACGGTATCGTATCCCCTGTGCAAGATATTTATGCTTATAAGAAAGAGGATACGGGGATTCCATTTATCAAACCGGTAGCCTATTCTGCGGCGAAATCAGGTATCTATAATTTTACTCGTTATTGTGCCACCTACTGGGGACGAGATGGAATCCGCGTCAACACGCTTACCATTTCCGGGGTTCATCGTGACGATCAGGATCCTCGTTTCCAGAAAAACTATACGGCGCGTATTCCCATCGGACGCATGGCTCAGGCCAGTGAATATAACGGAGCGATCGTCTTTTTACTCTCTGATGCATCCATTTATATGACCGGATCCAATGTTGTTATGGATGGAGGATGGACAGCATGGTAGTAGATCGCTGGCAATCATTTCGTGGCATTATTTCCGCAATCGTTACGCCAATGCATGCGGATGAATCAGTCAACGAGGAAGCGCTCGCGCTGTTGGTTGAAAAACAGTTATCGCGTGGCATTGAGGGATTTTATTGCTGCGGGTCTTCGGGAGAAGGCCCCCTTCTTAATCTGGATGAGCGGAAACGTATCCTGGCTACGATTGTCGGGAGGGTCCGGGGAAAAGTTCCTGTCATTGCGCACGTTGGCACGATCCGCACGGCCGATGCCGTTGAACTTGCTAAAAATGCAGAACAGGATGGTGCCAATGCGGTTTCCCTTGTTCCTCCCTACTATTATAAATTCAGTAAACAGGAAATTATCGCTTATTACCGGCGTGTCATGTCCGCAATTTCCATTCCTATTATTATTTATAACATTCCGCAGTTTACGGGAGTGGAGCTGGATCCTGAAATGGCACAGGCGCTTCTCAGCGAAGAACAGGTATTAGGCGTTAAACATACTTCGCACAATCTCTATTCGCTTGAGAGAATGACCGATAAATATCCGGATAAAGTGTTTTTCAATGGCTTTGATGAAATATTCCTTTCTAGCCTCGTTGCCGGAGCAACCGCGACAGTGGGCACGACGGTCAATATACAGCCGGAACTGTTTATTGCTCTACGCCGCTATTATCACCAAGGAGATATGGAAAAGGCACGACAACTTCAGCAACAGATTAACCGGATTATCGAACAGATGATCGCCCGAGGCGTTTTCCAGTCGGCCAAATATATGGCAGGAATCGGGCTTACGGACCTCGGTCCTATCAGAGAGCCTTTCGCAGTACTTTCCGCCATTCAGAAACAGGAGCTTGATGTTCTCTATCGGACAGTTCAGGAGTATATAGCCCATGCCTGAGCAAACAGAAAGTATCATCATTCGCCATGCGCTCGATGATGTGGCCGTCAGTCGGAGAGTCGCCCTTTTTCTGCAGACAACCGTCAATAATCCATCGACTCAAGGACTGGCGATCGCTGTCGTGGGGCTACGGAGCGAACTTATTGCTTTTGGAGCCCATGCGGCCTGCCCGGCGCTGCCCCGCTTGCTGGCGCAGCGTAAGGCCTATACGGCGTTGATGTTTCGTCGTAGTACTGCGCGTATTTACGATGAAGTACAGGATCATCGTTTGCAACTGCAAATATTCAACGATCCGCAGCTTATCGCCATGCCAGGCGGTGTGCCGGTGGTCTGGGAAGACCGCGTAATTGGCGCTGTCGGCATCAGCGGTTTGCCGCCGGAAAAAGATGTGGAACTGGCTGAGCAGATGGCGGAAATGCTTATTTAGTTTTCTCTGCCGTATGAATTTTTTTCCATACGGCAGAGATATTTTTCTTCTCACTGTGATTATTGAACTTGGCAATTGATCGAATCGAACAATTTGGACTGGCTCATGGTGATCTATTGTTCTTTTGGGGAATCATTTACTTTCATGATCTGAAACATGGCTTATCCATACCATGCTGCGTCAAATTAGTTAATGCGCTAAACTGGGAAACTTTCATTTTCTTTATGGATATCCTGTTTTATGGCAAAAACGGTCGAGCAGATAGCCAATGCATTGAATCTTTCCATCACCACCGTACGGCTGGTGCTGAACGGTAAGGCCGAACAGTACCGCATCAGCGCGAAGACGCAGGATCGCATCAACAGCTACGTCTCGGAGCATGGCTACGTCGTTAACCATACCGCACGCAGTCTCAAGCTTAATAAAACCGACACGCTGGGGCTGCTCATTCCCCGCCTCTCCAACCTATTTTTTTCCACGCTGGCGGAAAAACTGGAAATACGCTGCCGTGAGGCGGGTTATCAATTAATGATCAGCTGTACTTATAGCGACGCGCTATATGAGAACAAACTGGTTGAATCCTTACTACAGCGTAATATTGACGGTTTATTTGTTGTCCCTACAACCCTGCAAACGCAAAACCATCATCTGAAACTGATAAACCGACCGCTGGTGTTACTCGATCGTGACTTCGGCACTTGTGATGTTCCTCTGGTCATGAGCGATAACTTTCAGGGCGCCGTTCAATTGACCGAGGCAATGCTGTCTAGCCGTTGTTCCACTTCGCTATTTTTTATGGCCGGCGACGCCCAGCAGCCGGCCATAAAAGAACGATTGCGCGGTTATCAGCAGGTCATGAGGCAACAAGGATTACTCCCGGAAAGTCAGGGCTGGATCTTGGAAGCCAGTCACAACCGTCGTGAAGACGGCGAGCGGATGATGCGTGAATTCCTCACTCGCCACAACGATGCTCCGCACGCATTTATCGCCTCCTCTCTGCCCGTGCTTGAAGGGATATTGAGCATATTGCGCGAGCGCTATGGGCATATTCCGTCAGAAATAAATATCGGCACCTTTGATGAACACGCCATGCTGGGTTTTCTGCCAAATAACATCTGGTCAATGCGCCAAAATGAGGATGCCTGGGTCGAACACGCGTTTTCCGCCATGCAGCATGCCCTGCAAGGAGAATCCTGTTCGAGCAAGGCCGTTATTCCTATGAAAATAATCCACCGCCGCCGCGCGTCAACCATCGGTGCGAAAGCGTGAATCAGGTAACTGCTGTTTTCCCTCTTCCCGCTACGCCATTTATTATGTCCCGGCCCGCCGCCGGCCGATCTCATACAGCAGTTGATTGATCTGATCGTCGGCAAACATCGCCTCCAACGAAACCGACAGCTTACGCCGCCAGTTTTTGTATTGATCGCTGGTGCCGGGAACATTGACCGGCTCAGCCATATCCAACCACTCTTCCGGTTGCAGTCCCAGCAACGCACTGCCGCTATCGGCGACATAACGCTGCGCTCCACGGTTAATCCGCATATTCATCTTACCGTCCTGCGTTTCGCACGTCGTTGGCGCGGGCAGGTAGCCATGGCGACGCAGGCTGTTCAGCAACCCTTGTCTGGCGCGTTTCCGTTCGGCGTAAAGCGTCCGCAACAGAACGTCGTCAGGGTATAGCCCCAACGCTTTACCCAACGTTAAATCACCGCTTTCCCAGTAGCCGCGCAGCGTGGGTAAATCGTGCGTGCTGACGACAGCCATCGCCTGCGCCGGCCACTTGTGCGGTGGAAGGAAACGCATCGCCTTGTCATGCTCAAAATAGAGCACCTTGTAAGAGTAAACTCCTTTTTCATGCAGCTTTCCCACGATAGCCTGCGGCACCGTGCCCAAATCCTCTCCGATGACCATACAACGATGACGCTGGCTTTCCAGCGCCAAAATAGCCAGCAGATCCTCCATCGGATAGTGAACATAGGCGCCTCGGTCCGCCGTTTCCCCCTTGGGGATCCACCACAACCGCATCATCGACATCACATGATCGATACGTAATGCGCCGCAATATCTCATGTTGGCGCGCAGCAGATCGATATAGGGCTCATAGGCCCGTTGCATCATGACATGCGGATTGATCGGCGGCAGCCCCCAATCCTGCCCCAGCGGTCCCAGAATATCGGGCGGCGCACCCACCGACGCCTGCAGACAATACAGCTCGCCATCGGACCAGGTTTCCGATCCGCCGGACGCCACGCCGACGGCCAGATCGCGATACAGTCCGACAGGCATACCGTATCTCCGGCAGTCTTCCCAACAGGACGCCAGTTGGTCATGCGCCAACCACTGAAGCCAGAGATAAAACGAGACATCATCCGCCCGTTCTCTACAGAAAGCCGCCACCTCCGCGCTCATCACATCGCGATAGGCGGCATCCCAGACCGGCCAGCCCCAACGGGCGGCGTCGGTTTTTATCTGCTGCGCATGCAGCGCATCGAACGCAGCCTGGTGGTAAAGACTTTCCCCGCCCGCCGTCACAAAATCCGCGAACGCCGCAACCTGTTGGTCATCCTTTGCCCGCCGCGCAAACCGTTGCCACGCCATACGCAACGCCGTCATTTTCAGCCGGGTCACCGCGCTGTAATCCACCCATTTGGCATCACGTACGGCGCGCAACGCCTGCTGCGTATGTGGTGACCGCCACCAGTCTTGCGCTTCAGCGCTTAGCCGGAAATCCGCCACCGCATTGACATCGATATAGATGACATTCAGCCAGCGGCGCGACGACGGGCTGTACGGGCTGGCGTTTTCCGGGACGGCGGGATAAAGCGCGTGAATGGGATTGAGTCCGATAAACGCGCCTCCCCGTTGCGCCACGGCCGCCAACATACGCCGCAGATCGCCAAAATCGCCGATGCCCCAATTGTCATCGGAGCGGAGCGTATAAAGCTGAACGCAAACTCCCCAGAGTTTGCGGCCCGCCAATAGCGCATCCTCTTCGTAACAGCGCGGCGGCGCGATAATCACCCGGCAGCGCCAGCGCTGTTCGCCCTGCGTCAGAGTTAGCGAGTGATACCCCTCCTCCTGATTCACCGGCAGCGTGAGTTCCGCCCCGGCCATCGCCTCTCCCTGGTATGTTTTTCCGCTTTCCGTGGTAAAGATCCAGGCGAAGACGCCGCTTCCCACCAGCGGCAAGGTCACGGCGTTCCCGCGGGTAAACACCCGAACCGCCGGTAACGGACGCGCCGCGATCCGGGGCGAAACGCCATGATTCATCGCGCGCAGCAGACGCTGTTTGATGCCGGACGGAATAGCCTGCCTTTCTCCACGCGCATTGATGTAGTCCGCCGCAATTCCCGCCGCCCGCGCGGCACGATTCACTCTGCCGTTTTCCATACCCGATCCTTAGCGTGGCGTCTGCCAGATACGTTGCTGATAATCGCGAATGGAACGATCGGAACTGAACATACCGCAGCGCGCCGTGTTCAGAATCGCCGCGCGCGTCCAGGCCTCCTCATCGCGATACAGCGCATCCACTCGCCGTTGCACGTCCAGATAGGCGCGAAAGTCCGCCAGCACCAGATAGGGATCGCCGCCCTTCGTTCCCAGACTCTGCAACATCGGCGCAAAAGCCTGTTTATCGCCGTCGCTGAACTCCCCCTCTTCCAGCGCTTTCAGCACCGTATTCAGCGTGTTATCTTTTTTACGCCATGCCGCCGGATCATAGCCCGCCGTTTTAAGGGCTTTAACCTCGTCCACCGTGTGCCCAAAGATAAAGATATTTTCAGCGCCCACCTGTTCGGCAATCTCCACGTTCGCCCCGTCCAGCGTTCCCACCGTCAGCGCGCCGTTCAGCGCCAGCTTCATGTTGCCGGTGCCGGAGGCTTCCTTGCCGGCGGTGGATATCTGCTCGGACACATCCGCAGCCGGAATAAGCCGCTCCGCCACCGATACGCAATAGTCAGGCAGAAAAACCACTTTCAGCCTGTCGCCCACACGCGGATCGTTATTGACCTTGCCCGCCACCTGATTAATGGCATAGATAATGTTCTTCGCCAGGTAATAGCCCGGCGCCGCCTTTGCGCCAAACAGGAAGACGCGCGGCACGCGCTCAACCCGCGGGTGACGGCAAATATCCTGATACAGCGCCAGAATATGCAGCAGGTTAAGGTGTTGACGCTTGTACTCGTGCAGGCGCTTGATCTGCACGTCGAACAGCGCCTGCGGATTGATGTCGATGCCGGTGCGCGCCTTGACGAACGCCGCCAGCCGCTGTTTGTTGCGCAATTTGATGGCGCGGTAGGCGTTACGGAACGTCGCATCATCGGCATAGTTCTCCAGACCGATCAACGCCTCCAGATCGTTGGCCCACTCTTTGCGCAGCGTGTTATCAAGCAGCGCCGCGAGTTCCGGATTACATTGTCTGATCCAGCGGCGCGGCGTAATACCGTTGGTAACGTTATGGAATTTGGTTGGCCACAGTTGGTGATATTCCGGGAACAGATCTTTCACCACCAGATCCGAGTGCAGCGCCGCCACGCCGTTCACCGCAAAACCGCTTACCACGCACAGGTTCGCCATGCGCAGCCGATCGCCGTAGACCACCGCCAGTTTCTCCCACACCGCCTCATCGTCCGGCCAGGTTTGCACCACCTGTTGTTTAAAACGCTCGTTAATCGCGTTAATAATCTGCCAGTGGCGCGGCAGCAGGGCGCGCACCAGACGCCCGCTCCAGCACTCCAACGCTTCCGGCATCAGCGTGTGGTTGGTATACGCGAAGGTACGGCTGGCGATGTTCCAGGCTTGATCCCAATCCAGCTGATGTTCGTCCAGCAGGACTCGCAATAGCTCCGGGATGGCGATAGCGGGATGGGTATCGTTTAGCTGGATCACTTCGTAATCCGGCAGCGCCGCGAGCGGACGTCCCGCCCGGTGATGACGGCGTAAAATATCGGCGACAGAGCAGGCGCACTGAAAATACTGCTGCATCAGACGCAGCTTTTTACCGGCGGTATGGTTGTCGTTCGGGTAAAGCACCTTGGTCAGTTTCTCGGCATCAATGCCCTGTTTTTCCGCGCGCAGAAACGCGCCGTCATTAAACTTCTCCAGATCGAAAGGCTGAGCGTGCCGCGCCTGCCACAGACGCAGCGGCTGCGCCACTCCGTTACGGTAGCCGAGCACCGGCAGATCCCAGGCCTCGCCCTGAATGACGAATCCCGGCGTCCAGTGCGCTTTGCCGTTGCGCGTGACCACCTTCCCGCCGATGCCCACCTGCACATCCAACGCCTCGTTGTGGCGGAACCAGGGGTAGCTGTCGCGTCGCCAGTCATCCGGTCGCTCAACCTGCTCTCCCGCCTGAAAAGACTGACGGAACAGGCCATATTGATAATTCAGACCGTAACCTATCGCTGGCTGTTCCACCGTCGCCATTGAATCCAGAAAACAGGCGGCCAGACGCCCCAACCCGCCATTGCCCAATGCCGGATCGGTTTCCTCCTCCAGCAAATCGCTCAGGTTGACGTTGTAGGATTTCAGTTCCTCGCCCACCGCCTGATACCACCCCAGGTTGATCAGGTTATTGCCGGTTAGCCGCCCGATCAGGAACTCCATCGAAAGGTAATTCACATGGCGCGGCGGCGCCTTTCGCGGCGGCGCGGCAGGCAGCGATGCCAGCATTTCCGCCAGTGCGCCGCTAAGCGCCAGCCACCACTGACGCCGCGTCATCTCCTGCGCGGCAAGAGGTCCTAAGCGCTGCAACTGACGCGTCAGTGCAGCCTGAAACTGAGACTGATTAAAAGTAGGTTGTGACATAGATTCGCAAAGTCCTGTAATGGCCGTGGATAAAATAGGATTTCCACCAGTGTGCCTAGCGCCTGAAAGCAACGCCTCCTCCCGCTAATGGATTAGCTGAGGAGGAGTCGCAGGTAGGAGAGAAAAATGTGATCAGGTCCGGCGGATACAGGAGGATTTTCCGGGAAGTCCCCTATCTGACTTGCAATCGGCGACAAACTGTTCGACCTTATCGCATCATTCACGACACAATTTGAAACGTAGAATTACGTACACTAATAGTGATGATTTCCTATGTTGATTCCCTCTAAATTAAGCCGTCCGGCGCATTTGAAAGACACGGTGCTCCGCGACCGGCTGACGTCCCGTCTGGGCGACGTCGGCAACTACCGTCTGGCGCTCATTACCGGTCCGGCGGGGTACGGCAAAACCACGCTGGTTTCGCAATGGGCCTGCGACAAACAGGCGCTGGGCTGGTATTCGCTGGATGAAGGCGACAATCAACCTGAGCGGTTCGCCAACTATCTGGTAGCCGCATTACAGCAGGCCACATCGGGCCACTTCGTCAGTAGCGAAGTCATGGCGCAACAGTGTCAATACGCCAGTCTCAGCACCCTGTTCGCCCAGTTGTTCATCGAGTTGGCGACCTGGCACGCCCCCACGCTGCTGGTGATTGACGATTACCACCTGATTACCAATCCGGCGATCCATAAGGCCATGCGCTTTTTCCTCAGTCACCAGCCGGAAAACCTGACGCTGGTGGTGCTGTCACGCAATCTGCCGCAGTTGGGGCTCGCCAATCTGCGCGTGCGCGATCAACTGCTGGAAATCGACAGTCAGCAACTGGCCTTCACCCATTCGGAAGCGAAGCTGTTTTTCGATCGTCGTCTGGCATCGCCTCTCGCCGACGAAGAAAGCCGCCATCTGTGCGACAACGTGGCGGGCTGGGCCACCGCGCTGCAATTAATCGCCCTGTCGGCGCGTCAGGACAGCAATTCCGCCCACTCCTCCTCCCGCCGTCTTTCCGGCATCAGTTCGCAACATCTCTCCGATTATCTTGCGGATGAGGTGCTGGATAACGTCGATATCGACATCCGCCGTTTTTTGCTGCGCAGTTCCCTGCTGCGCTCGATGAACGACGATCTGATCGCCTGCGTTACCGGCGAAGCCCACGGTCGATTGCGTCTTGAGGAAATTGAACGTCAGGGATTATTCCTGCAACGCATGGACGATACCGGCGAATGGTTCAGCTATCATCCCCTGTTCGGCAACTTCCTGCGCCAGCGCTGCCAGTGGGAACTCGCCGAGGAGCTTACAGATATTCACCATGCCGCCGCGCAGGGTTGGATGACGCTGGGCTTTCCCGGCGAAGCCATCCACCACGCCATGGCCGCCGGCGATACCGACTTGTTGCGCGATATTCTGCTGCAACACGCCTGGAGCCTGTTCGATCACAGCGAACTGGCTTTATTTGAAAGATCGCTGCAAACGCTGTCCTGGGAGAATCTGCTGGAGAACCCCAAGCTGATCCTGTTGAAGGCGTGGCTGATTCAGCGACAGCACCGCTACGGCGAGGTGAACTCGCTGCTGACCCGCGCCGAACAGGAAATGACCGACGAAATGGACGATATTCTGCGCGCTGAATTCAGCGCCCTGCGCGCACAGGTGGCGATCAGCGACGGCGATACGGAAGAAGCCGAGCGCCTTGCCGGCGCGGCGCTCGACATGCTGCCTTACGCCAGCTATTACAGCCGCATCGTCGCCACCTCGGTGCGGGGAGAGGTCCTGCACTGCAAAGGGGATCTACCTCAAGCGCTGACGTTGATGCGGCAGATAGAACAGGATGCCCGCCGTTATAGCGTCTGGCATTACGCGTTATGGAGCATGATCCAGCAAAGCGAAATTCTCTTCTCTCAAGGATTTCCGCAAATGGCATGGGAAACGCAGGAACGCGGATTCCAGCTTATCCGCGAACAGCACCTCGGGCAGTTGCCGCTGCATGAATTTCTGTTGCGCGTTCGCGCCCAACTGCTGTGGGCCTGGTCAAGACTGGATGAAGCGGAAAGGATGGCGCGTCAGGGCATGGACTTGCTTGCCGCCAGTCACCCGCGACAACAGTTGCAATGCCTGGCGCTGATCGTTCAGTGTTCGCTGGCGCGCGGCGATTTGGATAACGCCCGCACCCACCTTAATCGTCTGGAAAATCTCCTCAGCAATGGCCACTATCACAGCGACTGGGTATCCAACGCGAACAATGTGCGGGCGATCTACTGGCAAATGGCCGGCGATAAAACGCCGGCCGCCAATTGGCTACGCCAGACGCCTAAACCAGCATTCGCCCATAACCATTTTCTGCAAAGCCAGTGGCGCAATATCGCCCGCACGCAAATTCTGCTGGGCGAATTTGATGCGGCGGAGGTGGTGTTGGAAGAACTGAACGACAATGCGCGCCGCCTGTCTCTAATCAGCGATATCAATCAAAATCTGCTGCTATTGAACCAACTTTACTGGCAGGATGGCCGTAAAAGCCCGGCGCAGCGCGTACTAATGGAAGCGCTGGCGCTGGCTAACCGCACCGGTTTTGTCAGTCACTTTGTCATCGAAGGCGAATCCATGGCTCAGCAACTTCGCCTGTTAATCCAGCTCAATACCCTGCCGGAGCAGGAACAGTCGCGTGCCCAGCGTATCCTGCGCGAAATCAATCAGCACCATCGCCACAAGTTTGCCCATTTTGACGAAGATTTCGTCAACCGTCTGCTCACTCACCCGGAAGTGCCGGAAATGATCCGCACCAGCCCGCTGACCCAGCGGGAATGGCAGGTGCTGGGGCTGATTTATTCCGGCTATAGTAACGATCAGATTGCCGACGAGTTGGCTGTCGCGGCGACCACCATCAAAACGCATATTCGTAATCTCTATCAGAAGCTGGGAATCTCGCATCGTCAGGAAGCCGTGCAGCATGCCTGGCGACTGATGAAAATGATGGGTTACGGCGTATAAGTATAAAAGGGAGCCCGCGACACAACGGGCTCCCGAGCGGAGAACGCGGCCGGTTCAGGCCGCCGGAGCGGATGATGAGGGTAATACGCAAGGCAACCCGCGCCACCTTACCTTGCATTTTTTCAACGCGCGACTCGAATTATTTCCTGTCGCCCACGCTGTCGATAAACACCTTTCGGGCGGAAGCCCCCCCTAAACGTTCCGCTTCATTCAACAGCGTCAGCGCCTTATCGATTTCGCCCCTGGCGACGGCCTGCCGGATCGCCTGGTTAAAATAGTCTTCCGTATCGGATAACACCGGCGCCGGCGAAAGCGGCGGAGCGACGTCGCCCGCGGCCGTCGAACCGCCGACCACCACCGGTTCCGGGCGGGACGCCCCGAACAGCGGCCCGACCAGCACGCTGGCATCGGCAGAGGTTTTCACCGCCAGCGTCAGCGAACCCTCAGGGGTGTGCCGTGCAATCGGGTCCGCAATATCCGGCACCGCGTTGCCGGTTCCTTTCGCGTAAGCTTTCGCCGGATCGAGCAACGTCGTGGTTTGCTGCAAATCCTGCCGGGTAGTGAACACCAGCAGATAGATAAACTGTTGCCCCGGCGCCGGCGTTAATTTCAGTTCGCCTTGCAGCCGCTCCAGCGCCATTACCCCCGGCCCCTGATAGGCGAAATGGCGGCTGGGGAAAAAAGCCGAAGGTTTCATAGACCCATCGAACACCAGCACATTCGGCGCGAACACCTGGCGGTGATGGACATCGCTGCTCAACGTCACGGTCACATCCCCCACATTAGCCGGTATGCGATACGCCGCGACCGGGCCGGCGATCTCCCCGGCAGGCAGACGTTGCCCGTCGGTGGCAAGACGCGTAACGCTTTTTTCTCCCTGCCCTACCGGCGTCCACTGAAGCTGTCGCAACGCGACTGCCGAAAAGACGGGGGCGGAAGAAACATCTTGCGGCACAAGCGCTTCCGCCGCTCGGCTTATCGGCGCCATACTCAGCAACAGCGCGGCGCCGAGGCAGATCGCGACGAAAGAGTGTTTCGTTTTCATATCAGAACCTCAATGTGGAGTACGAAATAGCGCCTGAACGGATGAGATCTTGTCCGGGAACGCGCCGTTCCCGGACAAGGCTAACGCACAAAACGCGTTTTACCTTTACCACCAGGCTTCAAACTGTACGCCGAACGTGACTTCGTCGTCGTCGCCGCGGCTATAAGTGGTCGTTGCCGTATCGCTGTAGGCGATTCCGCCATCGGTCCCCCATTTTTCGTCCCAATTGGCATAGGTGGCGAACACGCGAATAGCCGGACGCGACCAAATGCTGCTGCCCGCCTGCCACTGCTGCGCCAGCGTTACCTTGTATTGGTTATTGCGTTCGCCGGTGCGCTGCGACTTCACGTTATCGTAGCCCACCTCCAGCAACGTGCTCATAATGGGCGTCCATTTGTACATCGGCCGCACGCCGACGGTATACCAGGTCGAACCGTTTTGGTTGTCCAGATCGGTGTCCTGATACATGGCGACATACATCATTTCCCAGTCTTCGCCCATCTGGATCGCGCCATGATCGAGAATACGCAGCATGCTGCCGTCATTGTTGATGCTGGCGCCCTCGCTGTGGCCGACATTCCATGAGGTCATCGAGTCAGTGGCATACTGAACGACAAATTTATTGAACCCGCCCAGCATGCCCTGCACGTGTTCCGCCGTCAGCATTACGCCGTCTTTCGACGCGTCTTTGTCCAGCGAATAGCCGTCGCGGGCATTGGCGCGCCCATAGTTTACGCCGAGTTCAAGCACGCCGCCGGGATTGGTTTCCAGCCCCGACAGACGCACATCGAACACATCGTTCGATGTGGCGATCTCATCGCGTTCCCCGCGAATCCACCCTACGGAACCGCCGCTTTCGGTATTCCGCGTCGCTGCCAGCGACAGTTTGCCGAAGCCCAGATCGATATTTTCAATCCCCGCTCCCGGGCCGGAAATATCCCAGTAGTAGAAGTCAATCATGTGGACGTCATGACGCTGGTAGAAGCGTTTGCCCGCCCAGATTGTCGCGCCTGGCAAACTGTCGATCAGGTTGATTCCTTTTACGTTCATTTCGCGAAACGCGGGAGAAATCGATTCCCAGTCATCCGCCTGCGCCACCGAATACGCCACGTTGGTATCGAGATAGAAGCTCTTGTCGCCCTCTTTCCACACTTCCTGGCCTAATTTCAGTTCCGCATACGTTTCACACTCATTGCCCAAACGGTATTTGCTTTGAGCGCCGGTTGCCTGAAAACATTGCTGTTCGCCGCCGCTGCCGGTCCAGCCGATTCCGGAACGAGCGTAGCCGGTAAAGTCCACTGCCAGAGCCTGGGACGATATCACTCCCGCCGCCACGGCCGCTGCAATAGGTAATTTGCGCAGAGTTATCATTAATGTTCTCTCCTGAAAATGTTGTTTTTTTATGTTGGGTTGTGCGCCTAAACGCCAGGCTCCTGATGCAACCGGCGACAAGCGCTGCCGTCCTCACGGAACAGATGGCAGCGCTCGGGTTGCAGACCGATGACGAATGTGGCGCCTTCCTTTGCCAACACCACGTCGTTCTGGCGATAAACCAGGTTTTGACGTATGGCGGGGATTTGAATGTGGATCTGGGTTTCGTGGCCGAGTTGTTCCACCACCTGCACTTCGCCCTGAAGGGTAACGTCGGCGACATCGCCCGGCAGCAGGTGCTCCGGCCGGATGCCGAGCGACATATTGGAGCCTGCCTGAACGCCGTGGCTATCCACCGGCAGCCAGATCGGCTGATGATTCGGCAACGCCACCTGCACCTGATCAATGGCCGTGGCGATCACTTTGACCGGCAGGAAGTTCATCTTTGGCGAACCGATAAATCCCGCGACGAAACGGTCAATCGGGTAGTGATAAAGCTCCAGCGGTTTGCCCACCTGCGCGACGCGGCCGGCGTTCAACACCACGATTTTATTGGCCAGCGTCATGGCTTCCACCTGATCGTGGGTGACGTAAATCATGGTGCGTTGCAAGCGCTTGTGCAGTCGGGAGATTTCGATGCGCATCTGCACTCGTAGTGCCGCATCCAGGTTAGAGAGCGGTTCGTCAAGCAGAAACACGCGCGGTTCCGCCACCAGCGTGCGGCCGATCGCCACCCGCTGGCGCTGTCCGCCGGATAACGCTTTAGGCAAACGCGCCGACAGATGCGCCAGTTGCAACATCTCCGCCACCTGCGTCACCCGCTGGTTAATCTGCTCTTTTTTGACGCCCGCCAGTTTCAGGCCGAACGACATGTTATCCGCAACCGACAGATGCGGATAAAGCGCATAGGATTGAAACACCATCCCCACGCCGCGTTCCGCCGGCGGAATATCGTTCATTCGCCTGCCGTCAATCAGTAAATCGCCGCTGGTAATGGTTTCCAATCCGGCAATCATACGCAGCAGCGTTGATTTACCGCAGCCTGACGGCCCGACGAACACCACGAACTCCCCGTCCCGGATCTCAAGATCAATCGACTTCGCCACCACCACGTCGCCCCAGGCTTTCATCACATTACGCAGTTGCACGTTCGCCATCACTTCTCCCTATTTACTGCCATACAGCCCGCCAAACGGCGGAAGAATCAGGATGGCTTCGGTTATACCGGATCTGCGGGAGGCTCAAATCCTCCGGCGTTTGACTTTTTACAGGGGAGGTGACGGGAGGACGGAGCAAAGGATTTGACCGTAAGCAACGCGCATGCGAGAGGAATTTTCGTGATCATGACGGCAAAATCCGGGGGGCTTTATGTGCTCTGCGCCGCAAAATCAGCAATTATGAGAAATGAATCACATTCAGCCCCGGGCGGGCGTAGAGCCGGGGAGGATGCCGCGCGCCGGCCAAATGCGCAGACTGCTCGCTATAAAGCGCTTTGACTTTATATCTGCACCTCTGGCTCCTCACGAAAAGGACGGAACAACCTATGAAACTAACAACAGGCGCGGGCATCATCGCGTTATCCGCACTGAGCACCATGATGTTTTCCGCTTCAGCGTTGGCCAAAATTGAAGAAGGTAAGCTGGTTATCTGGATTAACGGTGATAAAGGCTATAACGGCCTGGCTGATGTGGGTAAAAAGTTCGAACAGGAAACCGGCATTAAAGTCACCGTAGAGCACCCGGACAAATTAGAAGAAAAATACCCGCAGGTAGCGGCCACCGGCGATGGCCCGGACATCATTTTCTGGGCGCACGACCGTTTCGGCGGCTACGCCCAGTCCGGCCTGCTGGCGGAAATCACGCCCGATCGGGCTTTTCAGGATAAACTCTATCCGTTCACCTGGGACGCGGTGCGTTACAACGGCAAGCTGATCGCCTATCCGATCTCGGTAGAGGCGCTGTCGCTGATTTACAATAAAAACCTGCTCCCCGAACCGCCCAAAACCTGGGAAGAAATTCCCGCGTTGGATAACACATTAAAAGCGCAAGGCAAACGCGCCCTGATGTTCAATCTGCAAGAACCCTACTTCACATGGCCGTTAATCGCCGCGGACGGAGGTTACGCCTTTAAACTCGCCGCCGGCAAATACGATGTGAAAAATGTCGGCGTCAACAACGCCGGCGCCAAAGCGGGACTGAGTTTTCTGAACGATCTGGTGAAAAACAAACATATCAGCGCCGATGCCGACTACTCCGTCGCGGAAGCGGCCTTCAACAAAGGCGACGTCGCCATGACCATCAACGGCCCCTGGTCCTGGTCCAACATCAATAATAGCAAGATCGACTATGGCGTTACGCTGCTGCCTACGTTCAAGGGCAACCCCTCCAAAGCATTTGTCGGCGTACTGAGCGCCGGCATCAACGCCGCCAGTCCGAACAAAGAACTCGCCAAAGAATTTCTGGAGAACTATCTGATCACCGACGAGGGGTTGGATAGCGTGAATCAGGATAAGCCATTGGGCGCCGTCGCGCTGAAATCCTTCCAGGAGAAACTGGAGAAAGATCCGCGCATCGCCGCCACGATGGCCAACGCCCAGAACGGAGAGATCATGCCGAATATTCCGCAGATGTCCGCTTTCTGGTATGCCATGCGTACCGCGGTGCTCAACGCGCTGAGCGGGCGTCAGTCCGTTGATGCGGCATTGCAAGATGCGCATAGCCGTATCGCCAAATAATATTCCTTGCGCTTCCCTCTCCTCGCCGGAGAGGGAGATCGGTATTGGTTGTATGAGGAATCCCCCCTATGGATGTGATAAAGAAACGTCGCTGGCGGCAAAGCGAAGGATTGAAATGGGCCGTCCTCATGTTGCTTGGAACCCTGGTCGGCTACCTTGTCGTATTGATGTACGTCCGGGGAGAATATCTGTTTGCCATCATAACGCTGCTCCTGAGCGGCGTTGGCTTGTACATTTTCGCCAACCGTCATGCTTATGCCTGGCGATATGTTTATCCGGGCATGGCGGGAATGGGACTATTTGTGCTTTTCCCGCTCATCTATACCATCACCATCGCGTTTACCAACTACAGCAGCATCAATCAACTCAGCTACGACCGCGCTCAGCAGGTGTTGCTGGAAAGACAGTATCAGACCGGCAATACATTTAATTTCGGCCTTTATCCGATCGACGACCGCTGGCGGTTGGCGCTGACCGACGGCGCGAGCGGCCAACATTTTCTCTCGCCGCCGTTCAGTCTGGGCGCTGAGCGGCACCTGAACATGGCGCCGGCGGATACGCTACCGGACGGCGAACGCGCCGCGTTGCGCGTTATCACGCAAAATCGTCAGGCGTTAAGCCGGCTTACCGCCGAACTGCCGAACCATACGCAGCTGGTGATGAGTTCCCTGCGCCAGTTTTCCAGCACGCGCCCGCTCTATACCCTGAGCGCTGACGGTACGCTGACGAATAATCAGAGCGGCGCGACCTATCGCCCGAATGACGAGATCGGTTTTTATCAGGCGGTGACCGCCGATGGTCATTGGGGAGAGGAACGTCTCAGTCCCGGCTATAGCGTCACCGTCGGTTGGGATAATTTTATCCGCGTATTTACCGATGAAGGGATCCGTAAACCGTTTTTCGCTATCTTTGTCTGGACGGTGATCTTTTCCGTGCTAACCGTGATCCTGACCGTGGCGGTCGGTATGGTACTGGCCTGTCTGGTGCAGTGGGAAGCGCTGAAAGGCAAAGCCGTTTATCGCGTACTGCTGATCTTGCCCTACGCCGTGCCTTCATTTATTTCCATACTAATCTTTAAAGGGTTATTCAATCAGAGCTTTGGCGAAATCAACATGATGCTCAACGCGCTGTTCGGCATCAGTCCGTCCTGGTTTAGCGACCCGACCACCGCCAGAGCGATGATTCTGATCGTCAACACCTGGCTGGGCTATCCGTATATGATGATCCTGTGTATGGGGTTGTTAAAAGCCATTCCTGACGATCTGTACGAAGCCTCGGCGATGGACGGCGCCGGCCCCTTACAGAACTTCTTCCGCATCACCTTTCCTTTGTTAATCAAGCCGCTGACGCCGTTGATGATCGCCAGTTTCGCTTTCAATTTTAACAACTTCGTGCTGATTCAGCTGTTGACCAACGGCGGCCCCGACCGTCTGGGCACCACCACGCCGGCCGGTTACACCGACCTGCTGGTCAGTTACACCTATCGCATTGCTTTTGAAGGAGGCGGAGGTCAGGACTTTGGTCTGGCTGCCGCCATCGCCACGCTGATCTTCCTGCTGGTGGGCGCAATAGCGATTATCAATCTAAAAGCCACTCGTATGAAGTTTGATTAAGGAGCGCAACGCATGGCAATGGTTCAACCCCAATCGCAAAAACTGCGGCTGTTCATCACGCACCTGCTGTTGCTGCTGTTTGTCTCCGCCATTATGTTTCCGCTGTTGATGGTGATCGCCATATCGCTGCGCAGCGGTAATTTCGCCACCGGCAGCCTGATCCCGGAACAGATTTCCTGGGAGCACTGGCGGCTCGCACTGGGGTTCAGCGTACAACAGGGGGATGGACGGATCATTCCGCCACCGTTCCCGGTGCTGCTATGGCTGTGGAACTCGGTGAAAATCGCCGCCATTACCGCCGTGGGTATCGTGTCGCTCTCCACCACGTGCGCTTACGCGTTCGCCCGGATGCGCTTTCCCGGCAAGGCCACCCTGCTGAAAAGTATGCTGATTTTCCAGATGTTTCCGGCCGTTCTGTCGCTGGTGGCGTTATACGTTCTGTTTGACCGCCTGGGGCAGTATGTGCCTTTTATCGGCCTGAATACCCACGGCGGCGTGATTTTCGCTTATCTGGGCGGCATCGCGCTGCACGTCTGGACGATTAAAGGCTATTTCGAAACCATCGACGGTTCACTGGAAGAGGCGGCGGCGCTGGACGGCGCCACGCCGTGGCAAGCGTTTCGTCTGGTGTTGCTGCCGCTGTCGGTGCCGATCCTGGCGGTGGTGTTTATTTTGTCATTTATCGCCGCGGTTACTGAAGTGCCGATAGCCTCATTGCTGCTGCGCGACGTCAACAGCTATACCCTTGCGGTCGGTATGCAGCAGTATCTCAACCCGCAAAATTACCTATGGGGCGACTTCGCGGCGGCGGCGGTACTCTCCGCCATTCCGATCACCGTCGTATTTCTGTTGGCGCAGCGCTGGCTGGTCAACGGTCTGACCTCCGGCGGCATAAAGGGGTAAATGACGACGGTTCACCGATAGACGTAATTAACGCGGGCTCTCCGGCCGGAACGACCGGAGAGCCCGCCGCTCAGACCGATGCGGCCTTCCCTGAGGGAACTTTACCCGACGGCGGCAATATCCCATCGGCACGGAACATCGCCTTGATGCCGCGCACGGCCTGGCGGATACGATCCTGATTTTCAATCAGCGCGAAGCGCACATGCGTATCGCCATAATCACCAAATCCGATCCCCGGCGACACGCACACCTTCGCGTCGGACAGCAGACGCTTGGCGAACTCCAGCGACCCCAAATGCGCATAAGCCTGGGGAATTTTCGCCCAGACATACATCGAGGCTTTGGGTTCGTCCACCATCCAGCCCGCTTCATGCAGGCCGCGCACCAGCACATTGCGCCGCTGGCGATACTGCTCGGCGATATCCAGCACGCACTGCTGGTCGCCTTCCAGCGCCGCAATCGCCGCCACCTGAAGCGGGGTAAAGGTGCCGTAATCGTGATAGCTCTTGATGCGCGCCAGCGCGTTGACCAGTTCCGGATTTCCCACCATAAAACCGATGCGCCAGCCGGCCATATTGTAGCTTTTCGACAGGGTGAAAAACTCGACCGCAATATCCTTGGCGCCGGGCACCTGCATAATCGACGGCGCTTTCCAGCCGTCATAGACGATATCGGCGTAGGCCAAGTCGTGAACCACCAGCACGCCGTACTGTTTCGCCAGCGCGACAACCCGTTCGAAGAAATCCAGCTCGACGCACTGCGCAGTCGGGTTGGACGGAAACCCCAGGATCATCATCTTCGGTGTAGGGATACTTTCGCGGATCGCCCGTTCCAGCTCGTTGAAGAAATCCACGCCGTCAACCAGCGGCACCGAGCGGACCTGCGCCCCGGCGATTACCGCGCCATAAATGTGAATCGGGTAGCTTGGATTCGGCACCAGCACGGTATCGCCGTGATCCAGCGTCGCCAGCATCAGATGCGCCAGCCCCTCTTTGGAACCGATGGTGACGATGGCTTCGCTTTCGGGGTCGATCTCCACCTGATAGCGATCGGCATACCAGCGCGAAATCGCCCGGCGCAGACGCGGGATCCCTCTGGACGTTGAGTAGCCGTGGGTATCCTCACGTTGAGCAACCGTACAGAGCTTTTCCACGATATGCGGCGGCGTCGGGCCGTCGGGGTTGCCCATGCTGAAATCGATAATGTCCTCGCCGCGCCGGCGGGCAGCCATTTTCAACTCGGAAGTGATATTGAATACATAAGGGGGGAGACGATCGATGCGCGTAAAACGGCGCGGAGAATGGGAATCAGCCATAATATCCTCGAAGTAACGTGAGCGCCCGGACCGTCCGAGCGACGCTGGGGCCCGACCTGCGAGCCCGCAATTAAGCTATCCCAGATCGAGTAATCTGTCGAGCGGCGCCCGATAAATTTTTTCCGGCGCGGAGATACAGATAACTCCGTCACATTTTACGATATCCGCCAGAGGCCGATAAAAGGCTGCCCGCCCCGTTTAGCGCTTGTCGACGCCGAGAAATCCAACCGCGAAACGATGACCGTTCACGCATTTTCGCCCGATCGCCCCGTCGCGTATAATCAACGGTTTTTGCACATATTTTCCCCCTTTCCCGCCGTTTTTCCGGCCGCCGATGATATGTTACCGAAAGTTAATCCGTGGCGAAAATCACGCTTCTTTTATGTTAATTAATCTGATTTTTCGATGGGTTTCTGGCTAAAATTTCCGTTTTTAATCTCTTTACCGGCGGAATAGGATGTTTTCACCCTATACCACAGCGGGTAAATTGAGATGACAGACCTATTCCAATCCACCGATTCCGCCATGCCGGCGACAAAGCGCATACACGCGATGCCGCCCGCCGTCAGTACCGCGTTACCCGCTGCCTGCCAGCAGCAGTTCGGCCAGCGCCTGGGTGGCGATGCCGGCCCGCTCCCGACTGGAGTAGCTCAGGCACAGCGGGATCTGGCGCGACGCGCCGCTTTGCAGCGGCAACACCGCCAGATGCCCCTCCTCCAGTTCGGTTTCAATCAAATGGCGAGGCAGCCAGCCATAACACAAACCGCTGTTCACCGCGCTGATGGCCGCTTCCACCGTATTCACCCGCCATTGGCGGTTGGTCATCGAGGAGGCATGATGAATGGCCGGGCTGCTATCGTGATGTTGAATGAATACCACCGGATAACGCGACAGCGTAGCCTGCGTCAGGCTGGTCCCCCGCTGATGCAGCGCATGCGCGTGATGGGCGACGGCAACCAGCTCGACGTCAAACATTTTTCGGGCATTGCGGCTGGTGATATCCCACATACTGATGGCCAGATCGTACGCCAGCGTCGCCGGATCGGGCGCCGCCTGACGCACCAGTTCCCGCAGATCTATCTGCACCGTCGGATATTGCTGCTGAAAGGCGGTCAACGCCTTAAACAGCAACGGGCGCGGGAAGATACAGTCCACCAGCAGCCGCACCTGCGCTTCGTGTCCCGCCAGCAGCGAACGGCCGCGCACTTCCAGCAGAACCATATCCTCGATCAGCGGCGTGGCGTCCGCCAGCAGCGTGCGCCCGGCCTCGGTCAGCCGCGCCTTGCGGCCGTCAATCTGCAACAGCGCCACCCCCAGCCGCTCCTGCAGGCGGTTAACCGCATAGCTAACCGAAGATTGGCTGCGGTTGAGCTGTTCCGCCGCCCTGGCGAAACTGCCGGATTCGACCACGGTGCGCAGTACCGACCATTGTTCAAGCGTTGTTTGCGGCATTGGCATTATCGGATCTCCTATTGGGCACCGCGACTAACCCGCGGGTTTATTTATTACGTTATCCCTATTTTATTGGGAACCGGGGTGCAAATCATGCTACCACCGAGACAAGATCAAAGAAGGATCACAGCCTATGAACGCTAAGTATCGCGCAGTACAGGCAACGGGCAACGGCGTACTTGAACTGGTCGAACGCCCGCTGCCTACTCCGGGCGCCGGCGAGGTATTGCTCGCCATCGAAGCCTGCGGCATCTGCCACACCGACGCCTTTACGGTGGATTATGGTTTTGCCGGCTTAACCTACCCCCGGGTGCCGGGACATGAGGTCATCGGCCGGATTACGCAATGCGGCGAAGGCATCGACCCGCGCTGGCGCGTCGGACAGCGCGTCGGCGTCGGCTATCTCGCCGGACGCTGCGGCCAGTGCGCATCCTGCCGGCGCGGCGACTTTATCAACTGCGCCAATCAGCAAGTCACCGGCGTTCATCGCGACGGCGGATACGCCGAAGCCATGCTCGCCAACCAACACGGTCTTATCGCCATTCCCGACGATCTGGACTCGATCAGCGCGGCCCCGCTGCTGTGCGCGGGCATCACCACCTTTAACGCGCTGCGCAAGTCGGGCGTGAAAGCGGGTCAGACCGCGGCGATCCAGGGGATCGGCGGGCTGGGTCATCTTGGCATTCAATATGCGCGCGGCATGGGCTTACGCACCGTCGCCATTGCCCGCGGGAGCGAAAAACAGCGGCTCGCCCTCGAGCTTGGCGCGCATCACTATATTGATAGCCAGGCCGACGATCCCGCGGAGGCGCTTATCGCCTTGGGCGGCGCGGACGTGATAATCGCCACGGCGTCGAACCCGGCCACGTTCGGGCCGCTGCTGCGCGGTCTGAATCCTCACGGCAGCCTGGTTATCGTCGGCGTAGGGAACGATCCCATCAGCATCAACGTGGGCGAGCTGTTGGCCGGCGAACGTTCGGTTAAAGGCGTGGTCACCGGTTCGCCGAGCGAATCCGAAACCATGCTCAACTTCAGCCTGCTGCAAAATATCCGCGCCAAAATCGAGACGATAAGCCTGGAACAGGCGGCGGAAGGATACGCGAAAATGATGCGCAACGAAGCCCGTTTCCGTATCGTTTTGACGATATAGAGCGACAGGCTGGTAAAGAGACGCCGGACAAACCGGCGCCTTTATTATTGCGAATAACCCTGAATAATTGATAAGAGGCGCTCATCATGGCAAATCAAACATCACCGGCGGCGCTCATCGTCAATAACCGCCCGGCATCTTATGAGGATTTCACCCGGTTACTGACGTCGCTCAAAAAGCGCCATCTCAGTTCGACCCCCACCGCCGAGCAACGGCAGGACCGCCTGCGGCGCGCCATTCGCCTGCTAAAGGAGAACAAAGAGGATTTCGCGGCGGCTTACAGTAAGGACTTTGGTTTCAGAAGCCCGGTGAATACCCTGATTTCCGATATCCTGGGTTCGGTCGCCGCGCTGCAACACGCCTACGACCATTTATCCGCCTGGATGGAGAGCGAAACCCGCAGCGCTCCTTTCCCTGATACCCAGGTCTCTATCGATTATCGACCGCTGGGCGTCGTCGGCATTATCAGCCCGTGGAATTTCCCGCTGGTTCTGACCTTTGGGCCGCTGGCGGACGTTATCGCCGCGGGAAACATCGCGGTGCTCAAGCCGTCCAGCACCACGCCGAACGGTTCCGGTTTGCTGTGCCGGCTTATCGCCGAACACTTTTCCCCGGAAGAGATCTCGACGGTGCAGGGTCACAACGCCGGAGCATTTTTCTCCGCGCAGCCGTTCGATCATCTGGTGTTTACCGGCAGCACCGCGACCGGCAGGCAGATTATGGCCGCCGCGGCGGAGAATCTCACGCCGGTTACGCTGGAGCTGGGCGGCAAATCGCCGGTCATCATCTCTGAAAGCAGCGATCTGCGTCTGGCCGTCGAACGGATCCTGACGGCGAAAACTTTTAATGCCGGCCAGATCTGTATTTCACCGGATTACGTTCTGGTGCCCCGGCATAAAATCGGGGAGTTCATCGCGCACGCGCAGGCGTTTATCGCCTCATCCTATCCGACGCTCAAAGACAACCCGGACTACACCGCCATCATCAATGCGAAAGCATTCAACCGGCTGCACGAGCTGGTCAGGGAGGCGGCCGGCCTGGGGGCGGAAGTCTTCGAGCTTAACCCGGCCAATGAAAATCTGAACAGCGAGGCGCTACATAAAATGGCGCCCACGCTGCTGGTCAATGTGCCCGATACGGCGCGCGCGATGCAGGAAGAGATCTTCGGCCCGGTGCTGCCGGTACAAGGCTATTCCAGCTATGACGAATGCATTGACGCCGTCAATCGCCGGCCGCGCCCGCTGGCCGCCTATTACTTCGGTCACGACCAGGCGGAAATCGACCGGCTGCGCAACCATACCCTCTCCGGCGCGCTGGTGATCAACGACGCCATATCCCATGTTCTGGTCCATGATATCCCCTTCGGCGGCGTAGGCGCGTCGGGAACCGGCGCCTACCACGGCATAGAAGGTTTCAAACGCTTTAGCCATGCCCGCCCGATATTTATCCAGAGCGCGGCGGGTCATTCCAATCTCCCGATGCGCGCGCCCTACGGCGACGAGGTTCGGGCGTTTGTGGATGAGCAGCTCAACGCGATGGGCAACGGCTAATCCGGCAAAGCCATAGATTCCCCTGCAATCGCGGGGGATGCCATACCGGCCGGCGTCAATCCGCCTGCCTTCGAGCCACAGACACGGATATTAGTCTGGCTGCTATAGTTATTAACGCATGAATACTCTGATATTCCTCTAATTAGTAGCGGAGTACGCTGTGATTCATTCCTTAATCAACACAAGAGGACGTTTAATATGAGTGATGCTTTCGAATCCACCAAGCCTGAAACCCTGACCCGTTTTATTGGCAAACACCTTATCTACACCTACGATAACGGCTGGCAGTATGAGATGTATATCAAAAACGCCCGCACCATGGATTACCGCATTCACAGCGGCATGGTGGGCGGGCGCTGGGTACGGGATCAGGAAGTCCATCTCGTCAGGCTGGCCGACGAGGTGTGTAAAATATCCTGGGATGAACCCACCGGCACCGCCGTCAGCGTTGCCATCAATTTCGCCGAGCGGTCGATACACGGCGTGATATTCTTCCCGCAATGGATTGCCCAACACCCGGAAAAAACGGTTTGTTTCCAGAACGACCATCTGGATCTGATGCGTCAATACCGCGACGCCGGCCCCACCTATCCGAAACTGGTCATCGACGAATTTGCCGCCTTGACCTTTGTTGAAGACTGCGGCGCCGACGATCAAACGGTGGTTGATTGCGCGCCCGATAAAGTCGCGGCGGGTTATACCGCGCGGCGTAACTGATATACCCGTCATACTTCAAGCTGCAGATGCGTTGGCGACGGCCGTGTTTAACCCCACGGTCGGCAACCGAGTATCAATTAGCCGGCGAAAATGGCCGGCGGCGCTTGTCATATCGCGCCATTACTTTTCTATATTTAAAACCTGTGATATTAATTATTTTTCTGACGCACCGTAACAACATCAGAATTATTGATATTGGTAATTTAAAAAAACCGTATCAATTAACAAATTTAAAAAAAACCTAATGCTTTATTTTGGGGCCCCATTATAAACCAGCTCACCAAATTAGCGCATCCAGGCGAAAATGACGAAAAAACAAAAAGTACAAGAATATCAATCCAATAAAATATTTCCTCTTGCGAGAATTCTTTTGGTTTTTATAAAAAACCACAATATTGGAAAATAAAACCTCACAACAAAATTTAATATTACAAAAAAAGCAAAAAACTGCATTTAATTTCATGAAAAAAGCAAAAAATCAGCCGTTATCACTTAATAATGGTTGTTATTGACAATTATCCACCCACGGTTATTATCAATCAGCAAGAGCCTGTTTGCGCCCAATAAAACTTTTTCGCAACCGTTTTATTAATGACTTATGTTCTGGTACTTACGAGGATGAATAATGGATATCAGAAAACCTTATTTATTATTCCTGGGTGACGCGCACGATCAGCTGGCAGCAAAGGTTGCTATCGGGATTAAGCAATGGCACCCGGAATATTGCGTCGGTCAATACCGTATGGACGGCTGTCACGCCGATTGCGGTTTGCCCGATATGGATATCAGCGCCGCCCGCGCGGCCGGGGCGCAAACGCTGGTCATCGGCGTCGCCAACCGCGGCGGAATCATTTCAGAACAATGGATCGCCGTATTGAGCGAAGCGCTGAAAAGCGGTATGGATCTGGCCGCCGGCCTGCATAACCGCCTGGCCGACGTAGCGGAACTCCGCGAACTGGCCGCCAAACTGGGTCGTTCCCTGTTCGATGTGCGTCACCCGTCGCAAACCTTCCCGGTCGCCAACGGACGCAAACGCGCCGGTAAACGCCTGCTGCCCGTCGGCACCGACTGCTCCTGCGGCAAAATGTACACCGCGCTGGCAATCGAAAAAGAAATTTTATCCCGCGGCGGCAAAGCGACCTTCCGCGCCACCGGCCAAACCGGCATCCTGATTAGCGGCTCGGGCGTCAGTATCGATGCCGTGGTATCCGACTTTATCGCCGGCGCCGTCGAAACCATCGCGCCGGCGAATGATGAAGATCACTGGGACGTTGTCGAAGGCCAGGGTTCGCTGTTTCACCCCTCTTTTGCCGGCGTAACCATCGGGATTATTCACGGCGCGCAGCCCGATGCGCTGGTGCTGTGTCACGAGCCCACCCGCAAAACCATGCGCGGCGTAGACTACCCTATTCCCGACATCGCCGATTGTATGGCCTTGAATTTATCGGCCGCCCATCTCACCAATCCTAAAGCGCGTTTTGTCGGCATCTCCGTCAATACGGCGGCGCTCAGCGAAGCGGACGCATTACGGCTGATGGCCGAACTGGAGAAAAAATTCGGCTTGCCCGTGGTGGATCCGTTCCGCCAGGGCGTAGGACGCATCGTCGACCAATTGGCCAGTCTATGATCGAACTCGAACTCTTCCATGAAAGCTGGCCGCTACAGGGGACATTCACCATTTCGCGCGGCAGTAAAAGTCAGGCCGACGTGGTGGTGGTCGCTCTCCGTTCCGGCGAGGTTACCGGCTACGGCGAGTGCGTTCCCTACGCGCGCTACGGCGAATCCATTGAAAGCGTGATGGCGCAAATCGCCGCGCTGAATGACGATATCCGCCACGGTCTGGATCGCGAACAGCTGCAAACCCGGCTGTCGGCGGGCGCGGCGCGCAACGCGCTCGACTGCGCCTTCTGGGATCTGGAATGCAAACAGCACCATCAGCGGATCTGGCAGCGCCTGAATCTGCCGGCGCCGGGCGTACTGGAAACGGCATACACCCTGTCGCTGGATACGCCGGAGAAGATGCGACAGGCCGCGCGGCAAAACGCCAACCGCCCGCTGCTCAAGCTGAAACTGGCCGATAAAGACGATTTGGCCAGAGTGGCCGCGGTGCGCAACGGCGCGCCCTCCGCGCGCCTGATCGTCGACGCCAACGAAGGCTGGGATGCCGAGCTCTACCTGAAACTGGTGCCGGAACTGGCCGCGCTGGGCGTGACGATGATCGAACAGCCGCTGCCCGCCGGGAAAGACGGCGTATTGGCCGAACTGCCGCACCCGATCCCGATATGCGCCGATGAGTCCTGTCATGACAGCCACTCGCTGGAGGCGATCGCCGGATGCTATGAGATGATCAATATCAAGCTGGACAAAAGCGGCGGCCTGACCGAAGCGCTGCGCCTGCGCGCCGGAGCGCTGGAGCGAGGCTTGCAAATCATGGTCGGCTGTATGGTGAGCACCTCGCTGTCGATGGCGCCGGCCTTTATCGTGGCCCAGGGCGCGCAGGTGGTCGATCTGGACGGTCCTTTGCTATTACAGCGCGACCGGGCCAACGGCCTTGATTATGACGGCAGTAAAATACACCCGTCAGAAGCGACGCTGTGGGGCTAAAATACGTTAAGCTGCATTGAACGACTATTTTAAGGAGTGTTGTAATGCAACGTCTTGTTTATGTTGATGGGCAATATGTGCAGGAAAGCGAGGCCAAAGTGTCGGTATTCGACCGCGGTTTCCTTTTTGCCGATGCCGTGTATGAAGTGACCGCGGTGGTAAATGGTAAACTGGCCGAGTTTGACGGTCACCTGGCTCGTCTGCAACGCTCCTGCCGTGAGCTGTCGCTTACGCTGCCCGTCAGCCCCGCCGAACTGAAAGATATTCATTACGCCCTGATCGAAAAAAACGGCATGGAAGAAGGCGCGATCTATTTACAGCTAAGCCGCGGCAACGCCGGCGATCGCGACTTCAACTTTCCTTCAGCCGAGGTAAAACCGACGCTGGTGCTGTTCACCCAGGCGCGCGCCGTGCTGGAAAACCCGAAGGCGGATACCGGTCTGCATGTCGTCACCAGCCCTGACATCCGCTGGCACCGCCGCGATATCAAAACGGTCAGCCTGTTGGCCGCTTGTCTGGCGAAAGAGTACGCCCATACCCAGCATGCCGATGATGCCTTTTTGGTGGAAAACGGATTTGTGACCGAAGGCAGCTCTTGCAACTGCTATATCGTCCTGCACGATAATACCGTGGTGACCCGTCCGTTAAGCAACGACATTCTGCACGGTATTACCCGTCACTCGCTGTTGAAACTGGCGGAGGATGCTCAAATCAAACTGGAAGAGCGGCTCTTTACCCCGGAAGAGGCCTATCACGCCAGTGAAATCTTTATCAGTTCCGCCACCACCTTCGTTTTACCGGTGGTCAAGCTTGACGGCAAAACCATCGGCGACGGCAAACCCGGCCCGGTAACCCGCCGCCTGCGGGAAATCTATATTGAGATGGTGAAGCAGCAGGTTAAATAACAGACCGTCCGCTGCGCTAAAAAGGCTCCCGCCATCAACTCGGGAGCCTTTTATTTTTACGCTTTCTCTTCAATAGCATCGTGCAAATCGGCGCCGGGGTTTTCCAACACCATTCTCTGCGGCACCGCCAAAGGAATATTGGACGCCCGCAAGCGGCGGATAATATCAAACAGCAAATCGCTCTTCGCCCCGGCCACCAGGCGCGGGCTGTTGACATAGCCCGTTACGCTCAACACCATGCCCGTCGGCGTTAACTGACTGAAGGTAACGGATGGCGCGGGCGCGTCCAGAATCGATTCATGTTCCGTGTAAGCGTCCAGCAGAATGGCTCTGACTTCCTCGGGATCGATATCCAGCGGGAACGTCAGCGCCAGCGTCGCCACCCCAAGCGCATTCCCCATGGTAATGTTGCGCACGTTCTGCGAAATAAACTGGGAATTGGGCACAATCACCGTCGAACGGTCGCCCAACTGAATCTCCGTCGCCCGAACGTTAATGCGCCGGATATCCCCTTCCACGCCGCTGATATTCACCAGATCGCCGACCTTGACCGGCCGTTCGGTGAGCAGAATCAAACCGGAAATAAAGTTTTTTACGATCTCCTGCAGGCCGAAACCGATACCCACCGACAGCGCGCTGACGATCCATGCCAGCTTATTCCACTGAATACCCAGCGTCGCCAGCGTCAGCAGAATGATCAGGATATAACCGATATTGCTGAACAACGTCACCAGCGACGCCCGGATGCCGCGATCCATCATGGTCTTGGGAAGAAACTCATCTTCCAGCCAGCGCTTTGACGAGCGTAAGACATAGACCCCGATAACCAGGAAAAGCACCGCATTCACCAAATGGGCCGGTACAATGCTTAACGTTTCCAGCCCCTTACCGCCCCATAGTTCGACGGCCTTTTGCACCAGCTCCAGCGGGGTGGTGGTGCCGAAAGTACCGTTCAGTAACGCGACCGCGGCCATCAGAATCAAAAAAACCTTTCCGCTGGCGGAAAGCAGCGCCGTGGCCTGCGCCAGATGCCGGTCGTCGAGATTGAGGGAGTTTTTAATGCGTCTCCCGCTGATATTGTTGGGAGAAAAGACGCTTTCGCAGATATCGGTAATAAATGTCGAGAACAGGTAGAGGCATGAAAAAACCATGCCGATCCACACCAGTTCATAGGTCAGGAACCTGGCCAGCGAAATATAACCAATCACCAGCGAAATCAGCACGGAGAGTGAAGTCACCAGTACAGCCAGGTGAATCAACCCGGCCAGCGTGGAACGCGCTTCCGGTTGAGTGCCGGAATGTACCATCTGGCGGCGAATCTGATCGCTTTTCAGCGTGATGGTGCCGGCGGTGAGAGCCAGAAACAGTGCGGATAAACCATTAACCATAATGGTGGCCGACACCGACGTTCCCACGGTAGCCGTAACCTGTTCAATAATACCAAACGCCAGAATAAACAACGCCGCGACCACCGGGAAAGGCCTCATGGCCTTGGCTACCGGGTTGGAGATCGCCGGCAACCTCCAGGAAGGCCGATGATTCGAGAGAAATGCGCGCCCCAGTCCCGCAATCATCGAACAAAAGATGGACAGTTGCGCCAGCGCATCCAGAAATGCCGCCACCCGTTCAGACGCCTCGCCGTGACGGGTAAAGGTGAAGTCGAGTAAATTTGCGGCGATGCCGATGGTCAGCACCGTGGAGATAACGCTGGCCGTCGCCAGAAAACTGCGTCTCAACCGCCCTTCCGGCAGTAGATTAATCCCGGCCCAGGTCAGGTACTTCTCCATATAGCGACGCCCCGCGCTAACCAGCACCGCCGCGACCAACAGATAAAAAGCGGAACCATAACGCCAATCGGGTCCCCACGAAACCATAAACGCATCGCTTAGCTGCTGCTGAAACGCGCTCAGCTTGCGCTGATCTTCCGCCTGAGGCGTTATCAGAGGGGACCAGAAACGCGCACCCAAAATACTACCGGAATTCAATGCCAGCTGGGTTTTCAACGCATTACGCCGCAGCGTAACAATCTGCGCCGAAAGATTCGCCGCGCTGGCGCGCAGCGCCTGAATTTGCTCAATCTGCGCATCCACCTTCGCCTTTTGCGCGTTCAGACTGTTGCGCTTGCGAGTGACTTCGTTGGTTTCGTTGATGGAAGAACCCGCCTCAGGCGCAGGCCCCAACACATCCAGTTGCGCCTGTAACTGCGCGCGCAGCGGCGCGACGGCCGCGGACAGATCGTCGGCGCTGCCGACCAGTAGCTGCGTGGTATCGTTCAAGGCGCCGAATTTACTGTCGCTGTTGGCGCCTGAAACCTGCTGCTTAATGCCGTCCAGCTGCTTTTGCAGCTTCACCAGTTCGGCATCGACATTTATTTTCACCGGGGCTTCATCTGGTGACGACTGAGGATCCGGGTCTGCCGCCGTCGCATACCCGACGGGCGATACCAACATTGCCAACAGAAAAATACGCAATAACGCAGATAACAAAGTACGCATAAATTGAAAGGTTCCCAAATTCAACAGAAATAGTGGATGTTCAAAACGGCCACCATTCGCCAGAGTGGTTGGATTTTACCAGCAATGCGTGTATCAACGGCGGATTCTAACGAATCCGTCCCTATATAACTTACAAAGAATGACCGCATAAACGCAGCAGAAAAAGATGAATTTCAGTTTTACAGCTATTCACCCTATAACGTAAAGCAAACATCGAAATCGGTGGAAATAATCCCGCTCGTCGCAAGCGACGACAGCCTCGTTTTTCCCCGGTGGCTTAACGCGGTTGGATAGCGCGGCGACCTTTTCCCTTGCCCGATAAGGCTTAAAAAAATCGACCTTTTCGCATATCGGTCACTACTTGACCGCCAAACAGTTCATATGGTTATATTAATTATCTTGTTATTCCATTTCCTTAATACATAACGCCGTTATTACACTTTTTTATAAAACATTCGAAACAACAAGGAAACATAACATGCATCAGTCGGGAGGGGATCTGGCGGACGATAAGCCGTGGCTGTGGCCCGATGAACGATGGCGACAGCGGGTGGATCGCGTCCGCGCCGGTCGGTCGTTGAAGCCCGCCGTCTGGAAAGATGGCGCGCGCATGGCCGTCGCCCTCTCTTTTGATGCCGATCATGAGACGTTTGAGTTGCGTAACGGCGGGCTGTCGGCGGGACGTCTGAGTCAGGGACAGTACGGCGCGCGCGCCGGCATGCCGCGCATCCTGCGCCTGCTGGAAAAATACGGCGTGCCGGCATCCTTTTTTGTGCCGGCGGTATCGGCGCTGATCAACGCCGACGAAGTGCGCGCCGTCGCGGCGGCGGGTCATGAAATAGGTATGCACAGTTGGATTCATGAGTCTAACTCCAGCCTCGACGCCGTCGCCGAACGTGACCTGGCGCTGCGGGCCGCCGATGTGCTGGAGCGCTTATCAGGCCGCCGGCCGGTGGGCATGCGTACCGCCTCCTGGGATTTCAGTCCGGCCACGCTGGGCATCGCCCGCGAAATGGCGCTGCTTTACGACTCGTCGCTGATGGCGGACGACGAGCCCTATGAACTGTTGGAGGATGGTCTGCCGACCGGCATCGTCGAAATTCCGGTGGAGTGGATCCGCGACGACGCGCCCTATTTCGCCATGGATCGGATGAGCGCCGCCCGGCCCTATGGCGATCCCCTTATGGTGCTGGGCATTTTTCAGCGTGAATTGGAGATGGCCTATCAGGAAGGCGGCCTGTTTCAGTTGACCCTCCATCCCCACCATTCCGGGCACCGCTCGCGCTTGTTCCTGCTGGAGGAGATCATCCGGCTGGCGCAGTCCAAGAGCGACGTCTGGTTTACCACCCACGAGGAACTGGCGGCGTTCTGCGCCGTCGGCGCCGGCCTGGCGCGCAACACGCCGCGGTAATCCTCCGGCGATGCCGGCGAATATAACCCTGTTTCTGGTCTGAAGAGAGTAACGAACATGTCGATGATAATAAGATGGGCCGCCGCGACCGCCCTGGCGCTGGCGGCGACGCTGGCCGCCGCTCAGCCGGCGAAAGAGACCCTGACCATTGATTTACCGAGCGATGCGGCGACGCTCGATCCCCATCTACAGTGGAATACCGACAGTTATAGCGTTTATCGCAATATATTCGATAACTTGCTGACCCGCGACGCCGAGGGCAAGATCGTACCGCAGATCGCCAGCGCCTGGACGTATGTCAACGATACGACCCTCGATTTCGACATCCGCGACGATGTCAGCTTTCAGGACGGCAGCAAGCTCAGCGCCGCCGACGTGGTCTACAGCATCAAGCGTATTACCAACCCGGCGCTGAAAAGCCCGCAGCTATCGCAGTTCGATCAGATCGACGGCGCCGAAGTCATCGCCCCCAACCGGGTTCGGATAACCACCAAATCGCCTTACCCGGCGCTGCTGGCGCAGTTGGTCAAGCTGTCCATCGTCCCGCAGGCCTATGTGGAAAAGGTCGGCGATCAACAGTTCAATCAGCAGCCTCTGGGCAGCGGCCCCTATCGCCTGGTTAACTGGCAAAAGGGCGTACAGATTGAACTTCAGGCTAACGAGCGCTACTGGCGGGTGACGCCGCCGTTCCCGCGAGTGGTATTCCGGGCGGTGCCCGATGTGGCGACCCGTATCGCCGACCTACAGACCGGCAAAGCGGATCTGATCCGCGATCTGCCGCCGGATCAGGCGCAAGCGGTGAAAGCCAACGCCGATACGCAGGTGCTATCGGCTCCCACCGAACGTATCGGCTATCTGTTTATCAACGCCGAGGCGGGGCCGACCCGCGATGTCCGCGTCCGTCAGGCGATCGCCTACGCCATCGACCGTCAGGCGCTGATCGATGCGTTGCTGGAAGGCTACGGCGCGCCGGTGAACGTGCTCGGCGCGCCGCCGGTCTTCGGCTATACCGATCGGGTGCAGGGCTATCCGTTCGATCCGGATAAGGCGCGCGAGCTGGTCAAAGCCGCCAACGCCGAAGGGGCCGTCGTCACCTTCCTGACCTCGCCGGTTTACAGCCGCGCCATGGTCGAAGCCATCCAGCAGATGATTAACGATGTCGGGCTTAAAGTGGAAATTCAGTCCAGCGATCAGCCAACCTTCCTTAAACGCCGTCAGGGCGAAGCGGGCAATGCCGGCGGTCTGGCGCTAGGCGCCTGGTCCTGCGCCTGTCAGGATGCGGACGGCGTGATCTTCCCGCTGTTTCGCAGCGGCAGCCTGTGGGCCAAATACCATAATCCCGACTTTGATGCGCTGGTGGACGGCGCCCGCTCAATCCTCGATGTTCAGCAGCGGCTGGAAAAATATCGCCAGGCCTATCAGATCCTGCGTGACGATGTGCCCGGCATCGGGCTGTATCAGTCCTATGTGGTATACGGCGCCAGTAAACATCTTGACTGGCGGCCGAGCGCCAACGAAGCGATGTTCGTGACAGATATGCGCTGGAAGCCCTAGCCGGAGGGGCTCGCCGTGTTGAGATACGTCGCCGGACGGCTGTTGCATGCCGCTATCGCCATCCTTGGGGTGCTGACCATCGTGTTTATGATTATGCACCTGTCGGGCGATCCCACCCTGCTGCTGGTGCCGCAGGATGCGTCCGCGGAAATGATAGCCGCCCTGCGCCATCAGCTTGGCTTTGACCGGCCGCTGGGAGTGCAGTATCTGGCCTATCTCAAGGATCTGGCCCATCTTGATTTCGGCATTTCCGTGGTGCAGCGCGTGCCGGCGCTGGACATCGTCGCCTCCAGACTGCCCTACACCTTAATGCTGGCGGCCGGCGCGCTGCTGGTGGCCATCGGCGTCGGCATTCCGATCGGCATTCTGATGGCGGTACGGCGCGGCGGTTGGCTGGAGCGGCTATTGACCGCCATCGTGGTCACCGGACAAAGCGTACCCACCTTTCTGTCGGGCATTTTGTTGATTTTCGTTTTCGCCGTCACGCTGCGCTGGCTGCCGACCTCCGGCTCGCAGGAGTGGGCCGCGCTGATCATGCCCGCTATCGCGCTCGGCGCGATTTCGATGTCGACCTTCGCCCGCATGACGCGTATCGCGGTGCTTGACGAACTGGGCAAAGAGTATGTCCGGGCCGCGCTGGCCCGCGGGCTGTCTCGCGCCGTCATCGTCCGGCGTCATGTGCTGCGCAACGCCGCCATTCCGGTGATCACCATCGCCGCGCTGGAAATCGGCAATCTGCTGGCCGGCGCGGTGATTATCGAAACGGTTTTCGCCTGGCCCGGCATCGGCCAGTTGGCGATCCAATCCATTCAGTCGCGGGATTTTCTGGTGGTTCAGGTCATTGTGCTGCTGATTTCCTTTGTTTATGTGATGACCAGTATTCTCGCCGATCTGGTGTATGCGCTGGTCGATCCGCGCATCCGGCTGGCGCGCTGAGGAGCCGTACTATGCAATCCGTATTCCCGGCGGTCGGGCGGCGCAGACGAAAAGTGCCGCTTTCCGTGCTGATCGTCGCGCTGCTCCTGACGGTTATCGTGCTGCTGGCGATTTTCGCCCCCTGGATAGCTCCGCTGGATCCGGCGCGGCAGAACCTGCTGGCGCGGCTGAAGCCGCCGGGCTTTGAAGCCAGAGGGATAACATTCTGGTTCGGCACCGACGATCTGGGCCGCGATCTGCTATCGCGCACCCTGTACGGCGCCGGCGTCTCGCTGAGCGTGGCGGCGCTGTCGGTCACGGTTTCGACGCTGGTCGGGGTGACGCTCGGTATGATGGCCGGCTGGTTTCGCGGCGCGGTCGAAACGCTGATCATGCGTCTGGTGGATATCATGATGTCTATCCCGGCGATCCTGCTGGCGGTCTTGACCGTGGCGGTGCTGGGGCCGGGCTTTCTCAAGCTGGTGCTGGTACTGGCGTTGACCCGCTGGCCGCGCTATACCCGCGTCGCCTATGCCCAGACGCTACAGATCGCCAATCTGCCGTTTATCAAGGCGTCCGAACTGGCCGGCGCCGGCGCGGCGCGTATTCTGCTGCGCCATATTTTACCGAATATCGCCGGTCCGCTGCTGATTGTCGCCACCGCGGAATTCGGCCTGATGATCCTGATGGAAGCCGGTCTGTCGTTTCTCGGACTGGGCATCCAGCCGCCGGCGTCCAGTTGGGGTTCGATCATGAGCGTCGGCCGGCAATATATCGAGCGCGCCTGGTGGATCGTCGCGTTTCCCGGCGCCTGCCTGTTCCTGCTGGTTTTTTCCGTTAACGTGCTGGGCGACTGGCTGCGCGACCAGCTCGATCCCCGTTCCCGTCTGCGTTGAGGCCAACCATGGAATTTGCCAATAAAAAAGTGGTGATCACCGGCGCCGCCGGTATTTTCGGTCGCTGGATTGCCGCCTGGTTCGCCCGCGAGGGCGCCCATCTCTGTCTGAGCGATAACCGCGCCGAGGCGCTTGAGGCCACGGTGCGCGAGCTGGGGTTGGATGCGGCGACCACGTTACGCCATACCACCGAACTGACCGATGACCGCTCGCTGTTGGATCTGGCGGCTCTGGTGCGTCAGTCCTGGGGCGCCCCGGATATTGTGATCAATAACGCCGGCATTTATACGCGCTTCGCTCTGCTGGAGATGGATCTGGCCGATTGGGATCGCGTATTCGATGTCAATCTGCGCGCGCCGTTCGTGCTGACGCGGGAAATGGCCCGGCTAATGATCGACGCCGGACGGCAAGGCAGTATTGTCAACATTTCCTCCGGCGCCGCGCGCAAGATGAACCAAAATTCGGCGCCCTACTGTACGTCCAAAAGCGCGCTGGAGCGGTTATCCAAAGGCTTCGCGCTGGAATTGGCCGAGTATGGCATCCGCGTTAACGTGGTCGAGCCGGGCTTTGCGCCGGGCAGCGAAGTCAGCCGGTTGTCTGCGGATTATGTCGAGGCGATGCTGGCGCGCATCCCGCTGGGGCGAGCCAGCGGACCGGAAGACGCCCCGGCGGCCATTGGCTATCTGTGTTCCGAGCGCGCCGGTTTTATCACCGGGGCGGTGCTCAGCGTGGACGGCGGCAACTCCATCGGCACCTATCAGCGCCCCCGGCCGACGGCCGGTCAGGGCCAAAGCGACGGCTGAGGAACAGATATGACGCTTAGCGAGCCGCTGCTGCGGGTAGAGAATTTGTCGATTGATATCGGCGGGTCGAGGGTGCTGGATGATGTGTCCTTTGCCGTCGCCCCCGGTCAGGTAATGGCGCTGGTGGGGGAATCCGGCTGCGGCAAATCACTGAGCGCCTATGCCATGCTCTGCCTTTTGCCGCCGGCGGCGCGCCGCATCGCCGGGCGCATCATGCTGGCGCAGACGGATTTGGCCGCCCTGCCCGAACGCCGGTTGCGCCGCGCGCGCGGCAAGGATATTTCCATTATCTTTCAGGAGCCGGGCGCCTGCCTGGATCCGTTGACCACGGTGGGGGAACAGATCGCCGCCGCCTACCGCGTCCATCACAGCGTCTCGCGACAGGCGGCGCTGGATCGGGCGCGACAGATGTTGGAGGCGGTCGGCATCGCCGATCCCGAGCGCCGTCTGCATCAGTATCCTTTCGAACTGTCGGGCGGCATGTGTCAGCGCATTATGATCTCCATCGCGCTCATCTGCGACCCACGGGTGCTGGTGGCGGACGAACCGACCACCGCGCTGGACGTGACCATACAGGCGCAGATCCTGGATCTGATGAAGCGGCTGGTGGCCGAACGGGGAACCTCGATCGTCCTGATTACCCATGATATGGGCGTGGTGGCGGATATGGCGGACCATGTCGCGGTGATGTATGCCGGCCGTATTGCCGAGATCGCGCCGGTGCATGCCCTCTTTCGCTCGCCGGCGCACCCCTATACCGCGTTGCTGCTGGCCAGCGTTCCGCGCCTCGACGATGTGCCCAAGTCCCTGCTGGCCACGATCGAAGGCAGCGTGCCGACGACGGAGCAATTTATTCAAGGCTGCCGTTTCGTCGATCGTTGCCCGCTGGCGACGTCAATCTGCCGGGATGAACGGCCGCCGCTGTTTGACTGCGGCGAGGGCCATCGCTCCGCCTGCTGGCATATTGAGCGGATAACGGAAATCAGCGGGGTGGCACGATGAGCGACGGCGAAAAGATCCTGCAAGTACGGGATGTGGAAGTGCATTTCGGCCGCCGGAACAACCTGTTCGGCAAGCCCGCGCCGGTGGTGCGGGCGGTTAACGGCGTCGATCTGGATATCGCCGCCGGCGAAACCGTGGCGCTGGTAGGGGAATCCGGCTGCGGCAAATCCACGTTGGCCAATACGCTGGTCGGCCTGCAAAAACCGGTAGCCGGCAGCGTGCTGATCGGCGGCGAACAGGTGGTCGGCGCGACGCCCAAAGCGCTGAAGGCGATACGCCGTCAGGTACAGATGATTTTTCAGGATCCGGCGCTTTCCCTCGATCCGCGCGCCACCATTGGCGCGGCGATTGGCGAACCCTTGCTGGCCTGTGGTCTGGCGCGCGGCGGCGCATTACGCGCCCAGGTGGAAAAGCTGCTGATACAGGTGGGCATGCGGCCGGAGCATGCCGATCGCTATCCGCATCAGTTTTCCGGCGGCCAGCGTCAGCGGGTGGTGATCGCCCGGGCGCTGGCGCTGGAACCGGCGCTGGTGATTTGCGATGAGCCGGTGTCGGCGCTGGATGTCTCCGTGCGCGCGCAGATCCTCAATCTGCTGGTCGCGTTACAGCGACGGACCGGCGTCGCCTATTTGTTCATTTCGCACGATCTGGCGGTGGTACGCCATATCTGCGATCGGGTGGTGGTGATGTATCTCGGCCGCTTCGTCGAAATCGCCCGGCGCGATACCTTTTTCGCCGACCCCAAACACCCTTACAGCCAGGCGCTGATGGCGGCGGTGCCGCAGGCCGATCCCGACCTACAGCGCAACAGGGCGAATGTTATCCTGAGCGGCGAACTGCCGAGTCCGGCCCGCATTCCATCGGGCTGCGCTTTTCATACCCGCTGCCCGATGGCCACCGAGCTCTGCGCCCGGCAGCGCCCCGAGCTGACGCCACGGGCGGACGGCGCCCGCGTCGCCTGTCATCATGCCTGAGGAAATTGCCATGAATCACGTTATCGACACTGAAACGCTGTCACTGCCGGGGCTGAAAGCGGCCTGCGAACTGCGCATCGACCGCTGGGGCATCAGCCATATTCGGGCCGACAATCAACAGGATCTGTTTTTTGCCCAGGGCGTTAACGCCGCGCGCGATCGCCTCTGGCAGTTGGATCTGTGGCGCAAACGCGGCCTCGGTCTGCTGGCCGCCGATTTCGGCCCCGGCTATCTGGCGCAGGATCATGCCGCCCGCCATTTTCTGTTTCGCGGCGATATGGAGGCGGAGTGGCGCGCCTATGCCGAAGATGCCCGGGAGATCTGTACCGCTTTCGTTGCCGGCATCAACGCCTGGATTGCCCTGTGTGAACGCCAACCGGAGCGGCTGCCGCCGGAGTTTGCCCTGTTCGGCACCCAACCGGCGCGCTGGCTGCCGGAGGACGTGGTGCGCATCCGCACCCACGCGCTGACGCGCAACGGCGCCTCGGAGATTTTGCGCGCGAACGTGCTGGCGCGCAGCGATGCCGCCACCGACTTACTGCGCGCAGGCATCGCGCCGCCGGTGAATCCCCAACTGGCGGACGGGCTGTCGGCGGCGGATATTCCTCTTGAGTCGCTGAAGCTGTTCAAACTGGCCACCGCCCCGGTAAGCTTTGCCGATGACCGGCTGGACGCCGCCCTGGATCAGGCCTGGACATGGAGCGAAGTCACCGATCTGGGCGATATTGTCCGGGCCGTCAGCGAAGAAGGCTCCAACAATTGGGTAGTCCACGGCAGCCGCACCGCCAGCGGCCGGCCGCTGCTGGCGAGCGATCCCCACCGCGCCCATGCGGCGCCGTCCTTGCGCTATCTGGTGCATCTGCATGCGCCGGGATTTAACGCCATCGGCGCCGGCGAACCCAGCGCGCCCGGCATTTCTCTCGGGCATAATGGCCAAACCGCCTTCGGCCTGACCATTTTCGGCGCCGATCAGGAAGATGTGTACGTCTATCAGACCCGGCCGGGCGATGCGGATCGCTACCGTTATCAGGACGGTTGGGAGCAGATCGAACGCGTGGAAGAAAGCTTTGCCGTCAAAGGCCATACGCCGCAGACCCTGCCCCTCGCGTTCACCCGTCATGGTCCGATATTATTTGAAGATCCGGTCCGCCAGCGCGCCATCGCCCTGCGCTCGGTGTGGCTGTCGCCGGGGGCCGCCGCCTATCTCGGCAGCCTGTCCGCCATGCGCGCCGCCAGCGTTGAGGCATTCGGCGCGGCGCTGGCGTCATGGGGAACGCCGTCGGTGAATCACGTTTGCGCCGATGCGGCGGGCAATATTGGCTGGTTTACCGCCGGATTTACGCCGGTCAGGCGCAATTGGCACGGTCTGCTGCCCGTACCGGGCGATGGGCGCTACGAGTGGGACGGTTATCTCCCGGCCGATCGGCTGCCGCGCAGCATCAACCCGTCCGCTGGCTTCTTCGCCACCGCCAATGAAATGAATATCCCCGCCGACCGCGACGCCGACGCCCCGTCCATCGGCCACGAATGGGCTGAAGGCAGCCGGGCGGCGCGCATCAAGCAGGTGCTGGCCGACGATCGCGCGCATTCGATAGCGGCCGCCCAGGCGCTGCAAAACGATACTTTTTCGCTGCCGGCACAGCGGCTGTGCCGACTTCTGGCGCAGATCGAACGTCCCAGCGCGCCGCTGCGGCAGGCGACCCAACTGCTGGCAGACTGGGATTATAAGATCGACGCCGACAGCGCCCCGGCGGCACTGTTTGAAGTCTGGTGGATGAAACATCTGCGTCCGGCGCTGTTTGCCCGTCTGGCGCCGGATCCCAAGTTACGGGTACTGCTACAGCCAGGCGATCTGGACAGCCTATTGCAACTGATTGAAACCCCGGACGGGCGTTTCGGCGACAATGCCGAACGGGCGCGAAACCGGCTGATGCAGGACAGCCTGAGCGCCGCCTGGAACGAATGCCGCCGGCATATGGGCCCCGAGGCGCGGCAATGGCGATGGGGGCGGCTGCACCAAACGCTGTTCGAACATGCGGTTAGCCGCACCCGGCATGGAGCCGATCGACAATGGAACACCGGTCCGCTGCCGCTGGGCGGCAGTCGCTCGACGCCGATGCTGGCCAGTTACCGCATTAACGATTTTATGGTGACCGCGGGCGCTTCGGTGCGCCTGGTGATTGATGTCGGCGACTGGGACAACTCGGTCTGTATCAACGCGCCCGGCCAGTCCGGCGATCCGCGCTCTCCCCATTACCGGGATTTGGCGCGCGCCTGGTCGAATGGCGAATACGTTCCGCTGCTCTACAGCGAGGAAAAGATCGCCGCTTATACCCTCAAAAGAATTGTGCTGCAACCGGGTTAATCCGCGTCCACCGCCCCAGCAGCGTATTCATCCGGCAGCCCATCGGCATAGGCATCGTTTCGCAACAAAAGCGATATCTGTCCGGACTGCCTGAAGACAACCGTTCCCGCAGACAGACGACTAAACGATCTGCTTTTGCTTACCATCTGAGCAACAAGCAGAAAAGCCATTGACTCAACCTACCCGCTCCGTATAATCCAAACCGCATTACGCAGCAACCCTGCCTGTATGCGCCCTTAGCTCAGCTGGATAGAGCAACGGCCTTCTAAGCCGTAGGTCACAGGTTCGAATCCTGTAGGGCGTACCATTTCGAAGTAAACAGACGTCAACCGACGTCTTTTTTTATGCCTAAAATTCAGCTAATTAGCCTTAATTCGGCTATTTTCACTCTACTGAACTCTATCAACATCAATGTACATCAAGTAATCTTTGTTGGTACATCTGATGGTACAAGCCCGTTCAATGAATTCTTATACCAACAACCAGCAACGGAGGGCAGCATATGGCGCTTACCGATGTAAAGGTGAGAAGTTCAAAACCCACAGATAAACCCTACAAACTCACTGATGGGGAAGGAATGCATTTAATGGTGCATCCTAACGGTTCAAAGTACTGGCGTCTGCAATATCGCTTTGATGGTAAACAGCGCATGCTGGCACTGGGCGTTTATCCTCAAGTCACATTATCCGAGGCCCGTCAGCGCAAGGATGAGGCCAGAAAGCAGATCGCCAATGGCATCGATCCCGGTGAACAAAAAAAGCTGGAAAAACAGGCTCGTCAAACCGGTATTGAAAACAACTTCAAGGCCGTCGCACTGGAGTGGCATGAATACAAACGACCGAACTGGTCTAAAGGCTACGCTGACGATCTGATGGAAGCGTTTGAAAACGATATCTTCCCTGATATCGGTAAACGTCCTGTAGCCGAGATCAAACCGCTGGAAATGCTGACTACACTGCGCAAACTGGAAAAACGCGGCGTGCTCGATAAGCTACGCAAGATCCGACAGGCCTGTAGTCAGGTATTTCGCTACGCCATCGTTACCGGCAGAGCGGAAAACAATCCGGTCTCGGAACTCGCCAGCGCGTTAACCCCGCCCAAGGCAGAACACTTCCCTCACCTGCTGACTGATGAATTACCGGATTTCCTGCGTGCCCTATCGTCTTACTCCGGTAGTAAAATCACGCAACTGGCAACCCGCATACTGATGCTGACCGGCGTTCGTACCATTGAATTACGGCAGTCAGAATGGAAAGAGTTTGATTTTGACAAACGGATCTGGGAAGTACCAAAGGAACGGATGAAAATGCGCCGCCCTCACCTCGTCCCCCTATCCGATCAGGTGATCGATGCTCTGCAACAACTCTATGCTGTTACCGGACGCTACAATCTGGTTTTCCCTGGCCGTAACGACATCACCAAACCGATGAGTGAAGCCAGCATCAACCAAGTACTGAAACGAATTGGTTATCATGGGAAAGCGACAGGCCACGGCTTTCGCCACACCATGAGCACCATACTACACGAACAAGGGTATAACACCGCCTGGATCGAGTTACAGCTTGCTCATGTGGATAAGAACACCATTCGTGGAACGTATAACCATGCGCAGTATTTGGAACAGCGGAGAGGCATGTTGCAGTGGTATGGGGATTTTATTGATAGCTTGGAGCATGAGGATGCAAGGAAGGTTGTGGCGATGGGAACGCGAAAATAATTGATCAGAGTTATCCCGGCTTTCACACGATGGTCTGTAGCTCGCTAATTGAGTCGAGTTGTGGTCGAAGGATACGGTCGAACGCCAGATGGGTCACCAAGAGCGAAACAGCGTCCGGGCCGCTTATATCCACAAGGACAAACGGCGACTGATGCTGCAATGGTCGGCGGATTTTTTTTATACGAACCGAGAGAGAGTGGTGAGTCCGTTTGATTTTGGGGAAAATAAACGGCAGAGGCAGGGAAGTTTGAAAATAGCGCCTGACTGCATCTCAATCAAGCGGGCCAACAGCGCGCGCCCAAAACCCTCCGCTGGCTATGTCTGGAAAGCTCCTACAGCACAGACTGGTGCTTGTTGCAGGCGAGTTAGCACTCCAGTTCTTTTTTCAATTCATCGGCGGCATAGCGGAAACCGACAATAGTCATTGCCAAGGATTCATCACTTATCATAAAGTTACCGTTCATCCATTTGCAGCATTGAGTGATAAGGCTGCCTTCTCATGTCAATGGATACACCAGCAATGAACAAATCCAACTTTGATTTTCTGAAAGGCGTTAACGATTTTATTTACGTTATCGCTTGTGCAGCGGAAAACAATTATCCGGACGATCCCAACACCACGCTGGTTAAAATGCGCATGTTCGGTGAAGCGACGGCTAAGCATTTAGGCCTGCTACTGGATATTCCACAATGCGAAAACCAGCACGACCTGCTGCGTGAATTGGGCAAAATAGCCTTTGTTGATGACAACATTCTGTCGGTATTTCATAAATTACGCCGTGTCGGCAATCGTGCCGTTCATGAATACCATAACGATATGGACGATGCGCAAATGTGTCTGCGCCTCGGTTTTCGTCTCGCCGTCTGGTATTACCGGTTGGTCACCAAAGATTATGACTTCCCGGTTCCGGTCTTTGTGTTGCCGGAACATAGCGGCGATCTCTACCATCAGGAAGTCCTGACGTTAAAACAGCAACTGGAACAACAGGCGCAAGAAAAAGCACGAAGCCAGGCCGAATTCCAGGCTCAGCAGCAAAAGCTGGTGGCACTCAACGGCTATATCGCCATCCTCGAAAGTAAGCAGCAGGAAACCGAAGCGCAATCCAAAGCCCGTGTCGCCGCACTGGAAGCGCAACTGGCGGAAAAAAATGCCGAGCTGGCGAAACAGACCGAGCAGGAACGCAAGGCCTATCATAAAGAGATCACCGTTCAGGCCATCAAACGCACTCTGGATTTGAGTGAGGAAGAGAGCCGTTTTCTGATCGATGCTCAGTTACGTAAAGCGGGCTGGGAAGCGGACAGCAAAACACTGCGCTTTTCCAAAGGCACCCGGCCGGAACCCGGTGTTAACAAAGCGATTGCCGAATGGCCCACCGGCAAAGATGAAACCGGGAAACAGGGTTTTGCCGACTACGTGTTATTTGTCGGCCTGAAACCCATCGCGGTAGTAGAAGCTAAACGCCGTAATACCGATGTCTTCAGCAAGCTGACCGAGTCTTATCGCTACAGCAAATACTTTGATAACGCCCTGCTACGCGACACATTGCTTGAACATTATCCCCCCGATGAAGTGCGCGAGGCGGTACCGGAATATGAAGTTAGCTGGGCAGATACCAGCGGCAGCCAGCGCTATAAAATTCCTTTTTGCTACTCCACCAACGGGCGTGAGTACCGCGCAACACTGAAAACCCGTAGCGGCATCTGGTATCGTGATGTCCGCCATACCAGCAATATGTCAAAAGCGCTACCGGAGTGGCATCGCCCGGAAGAGTTGCTCGCGATGCTGGGCAACGATCCGCAAAAGCAAAACCAGTGGTTTGCCGATAACCCGAACATGAGCGAGCTGGGGCTGCGCTACTACCAGGAAGATGCCGTTCGCGCCGTGGAGAACGCCATCGTCAACGGTCAGCAAGAGATCCTGCTGGCAATGGCCACCGGTACCGGAAAAACCCGTACCGCTATCGCTATGATGTTCCGCCTGATCCAGTCCCAGCGCTTTAAACGCGTGCTGTTCCTTGTTGATCGCCGCTCGCTGGGTGAGCAGGCGCTGGGCGCCTTTGAAGACACGCGCATCAACGGCGATACCTTCAACAGCATTTTCGACATCAAAGGGCTGACGGATAAATTCCCGGAAGACAGCACCAAAATTCACGTCGCGACCGTCCAGTCGCTGGTTAAACGTACGCTGCAATCCGATGAAGCGATGCCGGTGGCCCGCTACGATTGTATTGTGGTCGACGAAGCGCACCGTGGTTACATCCTCGATAAAGAGCAGACCGAAGGCGAGCTACAGTTCCGCAGCCAACTGGATTACGTATCGGCTTACCGCCGCATCCTCGATCATTTTGATGCAGTGAAAATCGCCCTCACGGCCACGCCGGCGCGCCACACGGTAGAGATCTTTGGCGAGCCGGTTTACCGCTATACCTATCGTACGGCGGTGATCGACGGTTACCTGATCGACCAGGATCCGCCAATCAAGATTACCACCCGCAATGCGCAGGACGGTGTTTATCTGTCGGAAGGTGAAGAAGTTGTCCGCCTGACGCCACAGGGCGAGATGATCAACGACACGCTGGCCGACGATCAGGATTTTGAGGTCGCAGATTTTAACCGTAAGTTGTTGATCCCAAAATTCAACGAGGCGGTCTGCGCGGAGTTAACCAACCACCTCGATCCCACCGGCAAGCAAAAAACGCTGGCGTTCTGCGTCACCAACAGCCACGCCGATATGGTAGTGAATGAGCTGCGCACTGCGTTTAAGAAGAAATATCCGCAGTTGGAGCATGACGCGATCATCAAGATCACCGGTGATTCGGATAAAGATGCGAAGAAAGTGCAGACCCTGATCACCCGCTTTAATAAAGAGCGGCTGCCGAACATTGTGGTGACGGTCGATTTGCTGACCACTGGCGTCGATATCCCATCGATTTGCAATATTGTCTTTCTGCGCAAGGTGAAAAGCCGCATTCTCTATGAGCAGATGAAAGGCCGCGCCACCCGTTTATGCCCAGCGGTGGATAAGATCCACTTTAAGATTTTCGACTGCGTCGATATCTACAGCACGCTGGAAAGCGTGGATACCATGCGCCCGGTGGTGATGCGCCCGAGCGTGGAACTGCAAACGCTGGTTAACGAAATCACCGACTCGGAAACCTATAAAGTGACCGAAGCCGATGGCCGCAGCTTTGCCGAACACAGCCACGAGCAACTGGTCGCTAAACTGCAACGGATTATTGGCCTGGCGACCTATAACCGTGACCGTAGCGCCGGGATCGACAAGCAGGTGCGCCGTCTGGATGAGCTGTGCCTGGATGCCGCAGGCGTTAGCTTTAACAAGCTGGCTTCACATCTGCGCGAAAAAGGCCCGCACTGGAGCGCCGAAGTGTTCAATAAACTCCCCAGCCTAATTGCGCGGCTGGAGAAACTCAAACTCGACATTAACGAACTGCGCGAGCGCCCTATCTTCCTCGATATCCCGGATGAAGTGATTGGCGTGGAGTCGGTTTACGGCGATTACAATAATGCGGAGGATTTCCTCGACGCTTTTGATCAGTTGGTTAAGTGCTCCCCCAATGCCCAGCCCGCCTTACAGGCGGTGATTGCCCGCCCGCGCGATCTCACCCGTAAAGGGCTCGTTGAGTTGCAGGAGTGGTTTGACAGCCAGTATTTCGAAGAGTCTTCCCTGCGCAACGCGTGGAAAGAGACGCGTAACGAGGATATCGCCGCCCGGCTGGTCGGCCATATTCGCCGTGCGGCGGTCGGCGATGCGCTGAAACCGTTTGATCTGCGCGTCGACCATGCGCTGGAGCGCATCAAAGGCGAGAACGACTGGAGCAGCGAACAGCTGAAATGGCTGGATCGCCTCGCCACCGCGCTGAAAGATAAAGTGGTGCTCGACGACGATTCCTTTAAAACCGGCAACCTTCACCGTTTCGGCGGTAAAGCGGTGTCGCAGCGCGTCTTTGAGGACGACCTCGACGGCGTGCTGGGGAAATTCAGTGATTACATCTGGGACAAGCCGGCCTGACGCGTTAGAATCCCCGACAATTTCTTCTTCTGCGGCCCGTTCAGGGCCGCAGCTTTTACACGGAACCTGTGATGAACAATAACGATTTGGTCGCCAAGCTATGGAAACTCTGTGACAATCTGCGTGACGGCGGCGTTTCTTATCAGAACTACGTCAACGAACTGGCTTCACTGCTGTTTCTGAAAATGTGTAAAGAGACCGGCCAGGAAGCCGAGTACTTGCCCGCTGGCTACCGCTGGGACGACTTAAAAGCGCGTATAGGCCAGGAACAATTGCAGTTCTACCGTAAACTGCTGGTGGAATTAGGCCAGGACGAGCGAAATCTGGTGCAGGCGATCTTCCACAACGTCAGCACCACCATTGAGCAACCAAAGCAGCTGACCGAGCTGGTCAGTTATATGGATGCGCTGGACTGGTATAACGGCAGCAAGGGGAAATCCCGCGACGACTTCGGCGATATGTACGAGGGGCTGTTGCAGAAAAACGCCAACGAAACCAAATCCGGTGCCGGTCAGTACTTCACACCGCGTCCGCTGATCAAGACCATTATTCATCTGTTAAAACCGCAGCCGCGCGAAGTGGTACAGGATCCGGCGGCCGGTACCGCAGGCTTTTTAATCGAGGCGGATCGCTACGTTAAATCGCAGACCAACGATCTAGAGGATCTCAATACCGACATCCAGGATTTCCAGATCCGCCGTGCCTTTGTCGGTCTCGAACTGGTGCCCGGCACTCGTCGCCTGGCGCTGATGAACTGCCTGTTGCACGATATTGAAGGCAATCTCGATCACGGTGGTGCGATTCGCCTCGGCAACACGCTGGGCAGCGACGGTGAAAACCTGCCGCCCGCGCATATTGTGGCGACTAACCCACCGTTTGGCAGCGCGGCGGGCACCAATATCACCCGGACCTTTATTCACCCGACCAGCAACAAACAGCTGTGCTTTATGCAGCACATTATCGAAACCCTGCATCCGGGCGGTCGCGCGGCGGTGGTGGTGCCGGATAACGTGTTGTTCGAAGGCGGAAAAGGCACCGATATCCGCCGCGATCTGATGGACAAATGCCGTCTACACACCATTCTGCGTCTGCCGACCGGTATCTTTTACGCGCAGGGCGTGAAAACCAACGTGCTGTTCTTTACCAAGGGCACGGCGGCAAACCCGAACCAGGACAAGAACTGCACCGACGACGTGTGGGTGTACGATCTGCGCACCAATATGCCAAGTTTCGGCAAGCGCACGCCGTTTGGAGATCAGCATCTGCAACCGTTCGAGAAGGTTTTTGGTGACGATCCGCACGGCCTCAGCCCGCGCACCGAAGGCGAGTGGAGTTTTAACGCCGAAGAGAGCGAAATCGCCGACAGCGAAGAGAACAAAAACACCGACCAGCATCTGGCCACCAGCCGCTGGCGCAAGTTCAGCCGCGAATGGATCCGTACTGCCAAGTCGGACTCGCTGGATATCTCCTGGCTGAAAGATAAAGACAGTATCGATGCCGACAGCCTGCCGGAGCCGGATGTGTTAGCGGCAGAGGCGATGACCGAACTGGTGCAGGCGCTGGGCGAGCTGGATGCCCTGATGCGCGAGCTGGGCGCAGGCGATGAAGCCGATGCGCAGCGTCAGTTGCTGGAAGAAGCGTTTGGTGAGGTGAAGGCATGAGTGCGGGGAAATTACCGGAGGGATGGGCTTGTACAGAGATCGGAGATATTGCAAATGTAGTATCAGGCGGAACACCAAAGTCAGGGGTAGTAGAAAACTTTGCGCCTTCTGGTGAGGGTATTGCGTGGCTGACACCAGCAGACCTGAGCGGATATAAAAATAAATCTATTTCTCGTGGTGCTCGCGATTTATCAGAGGCTGGTTATGACTCCTGCTCCGCAAAAATAATGCCTATGGGCTCAATACTTTTCAGTAGCAGAGCCCCTATTGGCTATGTAGCTGTAGCTTCGAACGAAATTGCTACGAATCAGGGTTTCAAGAGTTTTGTATTCACTGCTGATGTATCTCCTGATTATGCCTACTATTACATGCGTAGCATTAAGCACCTAGCAGAAGAAATGGGCACAGGCACAACGTTTAAAGAAATATCAGGTAGCTCAGCAAAAACCTTACCATTCTTTATCGCACCACTTGCAGAACAAAAAATCATCGCTGAAAAACTCGATACGCTGTTAGCGCAGGTTGACAGCACCAAAGCACGCCTTGAGCAAATCCCGAAAATCCTGAAACGTTTTCGTCAGGCGATGTTAGCAGCAGCGGTTAGTGGTAAACTCATCCATAAAAATATTGAAGAGAAAATATTAACTAAACTCGGGAATATCTCTGAGGATATTCGTTATGGAACATCTAAAAAATGCTCTGAAAGTGATGGCCGCACCGCTGTTTTACGCATACCTAACATCGGTTCTGGATATATAATAAATAACAATCTTAAATATGCTGACTTCAACCCCAAAGAACTATCTTCACTCGCTCTAAGAGAAGGAGATTTACTTTTAATCCGTTCTAATGGAAGTGTTGACTTAGTAGGTAAAGTTGCTGTAATTTCAGAGCACGATACAAAATACTTATTTGCAGGATATCTTATCCGTATAAGACTTAATAAAGAAAAAGTTGTACCTAAATATGTATCTTATTGTCTGAAAAGCCCACAATTAAGACAAACAATTGTGAATATTGCCCGTTCAACATCCGGTGTAAATAACATAAACAGTAAAGAACTGGCCTCATTAGAATTACCGCTTCCCCAACTCCCCGAACAACAGGAGATCGTGCGTCGCGTGGAGCAGCTATGCGCTTACGCCGATACCATTGAAAAGCAGGTAAATACCGCACTTTCCTGCGTGAATCATCTGACCCAGTCGATCCTGGCGAAGGCGTTTCGCGGTGATCTGACCGCCCAGTGGCGTGAAGAAAATCCGGATCTGATCAGCGGGGAAAATAGCGCTGCTGCGTTGTTGGAAAAAATCAAAGCCGAGCGCGCTTCCAGCGGCGGTAAAAAATCTTCACGTAAAAAAGCATAAGCTTCATCTTTATTATTTCGCGCACGGATCGCTCCGTGCGTTTTTATTTTTAGGTAAAAAAACGTCTTTTAAATATTTCAGGTGTGTTTTATTTATTATTCCTGAAGGTTCCGATTATTGTCTTTTTTTCTGGAATTTTATTTTTTCGCTGGTTTTACAGGTATTGTTTAGCGCGGTGCGGATGTGTAACAACACACCCGCACCGCTGATCACAATCGCTATTAATGGCGAATAGTAATTATGACTGACATGGATTGTATTGCAGTTTGTGAGAATGAAAAAACCTGCCCGGTAACGTATCGTCATTTAACTATGAGTTATGCGGATCGTCGCAGGGATCATGTTTATACTGCGGCCATTATTATGAAGGGGTTATGGCTAGAAGCGGCGGGTTTTACCATGGGGACAAAGGTGGATGCGCAGGTAAAGAGAGGCTCTATTTTGCTGACCACGCAGCAGCCCCCGAAAGAATTGGAATCGATCATGACATTAGCTCAGGCAATACAGTTGGTTTCGGGGAAGAAAAGAAGATCGTAATTTTCGCAAAATGACGTTCATCACAGCAAGATCTGATGACAGACAACCCCGGAGCCTACCGGGGTTGCATCATACAGCTGATTACGGACTCACGTCTTGCTAAGCCTCGGGGCAAAAGCCACCTGATAATATTTGGCTATAACCAGAGCCCGTACCAAAAAAAAAGCTTTAGCCATTCAATCACCGCGAAAATCCACCACATTAGTTATCCATTTGCCGCTCGAAAGACTGCGTGACCAGGAACATTATATAGGGGAGATCATCCATATTCTCGAAACCAACTTCCACATCACCATTCCCCCAGCGCCCCAGCCCCGTAAGATCCCGACATACCCCTCGGGGATCATTAATTTCAGCAAACGGAATATTCAAAATAAGCAGCAGCCTCTTAGCTTGCGGGATCACATCGACAAAATTGATCTCTGCTTTATAAGCGACATACAACTTCAGGAAAACTTCAGTTACACATGGGTCAAGATCCAAAACGGCTGTCCGGAATACGGAAAATAATGAATTAACAGGCTCTTTTGCCAGATGTGGATGGTCGTCAAATCCATAAACGATACTGGCTTTATTCTCCTGTTGATAACGTTTAAAAATATCTTCAGAGAGGCTGGGGTTTGGCCAGACATTACTCGCTTGCTCCGCCATTTTTTTTGCTCTGGCTAATAGAGTTTCTTCATTCCATACGTCCAAAGAAGCAAGCCCGTCATTGACTCGTAAATGACTGTATTTGAAACCACCATCCATATCCCGCTTCTCAGCAAAAGAACGGTTGCTGTATTCAGAGTTATAACCGGTTAAGGTCAGGTTCCCCAATGTATGACGCCAGGTTTCCCACACCCTTTGCCACTCTTCACCTAACGCCGCTTTCCATGCAGTTGGGACTTTTTCAGCCTGATTATCACACTGCGGCATAATGTGCTCGATAGTGTATTCGTCAACTGGAATAGGTTCTTTATGTTTATGATTTTCCAGTTTTCGCAACCAATAGCTACGACTCCTGAAATTATAAAGATCGCGACTCTGCATTTCCCGCTTAAACTCCTCATCTGTCGGGAACCGACGATAGGAAGGAAGTAACATAAATGCCGCTTTCAGGCTTTCCAGATAATGGCGTTTATCGAAATTTTTGCTCAGTCCGGCAAACGTCTTGTTCATTGAGTTCGCTGGAATGGCACAAACTGCACGTCGGAAAACATAACTTTCCATCAGGCGCAATGCTTCAGAAAAATCATCTAAAGGTAAAATTTGTTGCTGATAATCAGCATATAATTCCAACATTAACGGATAAGCGACATCCATTCTAAGCTCACGAATATTACGAAATATTTCCTTAAGCCCTTTATTTTTCTCAATACCCAAGGCAATTGCACAGTAATAGATAGCATATTGATGAATATCAGCAACAATGGATTCAACTATTTCGCTTCCACGTCTAAAATATTGTTTAAACGCTTCATAGATATCATCAATCTTAGGAATAACACCCGTTTTCACGGTCAAATAGTGACGCATAAATGCATCAAACTGCTCTGAATAAGCTTCCTGGCCGAACAAAAGTTCCATTTTACGCCAATGGTCATTATATAAATTTGTTTGGCGTTCATTTTCCAGCCCCATCAAAATATAATTGCGTATTAAATCAGCCTGACTCAATTTCTTACCCGTCGAGTTCATGCTTTCAAAAATAAGCTGAGGGTTATCATTACCCCGCTGCAGAGATATATCGACCACAATTAACTTACTCAGCCCCTTACATACAATTTCAAGCAAAGAGCTATCCTTCAGTTTTTCAGCAAAGAAATCAAAATTTTCTTTAATCCGCAAAGAGTAGCTTTCCGGATAGGGTTTCCCATCAATTATTGCGCGCAATGTTTCATTATCTGCTTGCGATAAAATAAGCTTATACTGTTTCTCGCCTGATAATAACGGATTGGTGAGATAAAAACCACGTAACTGAACTTGGCTAAATCCCTCGATAAACTCTTGATCGCCCACAGCCTCGGAGAGCGCCGCAATTAATAACGATACGGTTGTTACACGTTGCTGACCATCAATAATCAATAGCGGCGACTGGGATGTTACTGAATAAAGACCATTTTCTATATAAACTACGGAACCGATAAAGTGCCCTTGATTATTATTGTCGCGGCCACACCGAATGATATCATCCCACAACTGCTCGCATTCCTTAAGGCTCCAGGAATAAAGCCGCTGATAGATTGGTATGACTAACTGAGGTGCGGTCTGGAGAAAATTGAGTAACCTGGCTTCTTTGGCCTTCATTGTTTAAGTTCCTTTTTTAAAATATTAATTGCTGTGCAATGAATACAATCTACTCTCATACTCATTATTTACGAAGACATCTCGAAAACCCCGCCTTGCGGCGGGGCAACCTACGTTTTACTGCTGCTGAATTTCCACCAGCACATCCGTTGGCCATCGTTCTTCTTTATTACCGACCCAGGCTTGTTCCAGCGAACGAGCCATGTTGTAGAGCTGATCCTCGACATCGTCCATAAAGTTATAGCTGTCCGGGCGGAACTTAATTGACCAGTAGCCCATCCCCTGATCGAAACGGATCTTCAGCGCTTTCCCGTTATCAAACTCCACCAGCAACTTACGGTGATGGGGAATCTCGCGGTTGGAGTAATTCAGGGTGACATCAACCGGCTTGCCCATTAGCGTCGTAAACCACTGCTCAGCAAAGCCCTGGAAATCATCCTCATTCGCCCAGTCATGTGCCGCCTTGAACCCCGGCTTCTCTTTTGCTTTAAATAACGTATTGATGGCAACCTGTGCATGGCCGCTCATCCGCGATTTCAGTTGGTTGAGGATCGAGCCCAGCAATACCAGCGCCGCCGGATTTTGAATATAGCGATCAGTGTAGTAGATACGCGTTATCTGGCTGTTTTTCAGCAGCGTACCGGTCTCTTCATTGGCTTTTTCCAGTTCGGCCCAGAAGCGGCGACCAAATTGTGAAATCGGGCCATTCAGCTCATTTGAGAGGGAAATATCTTTTACCCGATCAACTGTCGATTCGTTCCAGCACGCCAGATCCACCTCTTCAAGATCCACCAATGCAAATGCCTGTGAACGTACCACCAGCTCTTGTGTCTGATGCCAGTCCGAACCAGGAATGGCCGCCTGTGTGCCGCGCGTCGCCAGCGTTATAACGCTCTCCCGCCGCTGCAATTGCGCGATAACAGGCACCGTCAACGCCGCCTTGCTGCAACAAATCCGCATGCCTGTTGCGGCAAACTGAGCCAGCTCGCCCAAAACTTCTGCATCGGTAATACCGGCCGGGATCACCAGTGTCACAGGGAGATTGTCGATCATCTGATAACGCAGAATCGCTCTGCGAAACTCACTGGCATACAGATCCCACTCACTGATCGGCTCGTTGAGCCACACCGTCAATGACGTGGCACCTTCATTAATCACACAACGAATCGCATCTTCAATGCTGCCCGGGCAGTATTGTGCATCCACCAGCGACAGTTTTTCCTCTTCCGGCAAACCAATATAGTGCGTGAAATCCTCACCCAACCAGGCCAGCGCCGCTTTACGATCCAGCACATCGTGATCGTGACGGGTTTGTGAGTCGAGAAGGCACTCACTACAAGCGGTATCGCAATGGCTACAGCCGAGCTGTTTCACCATGCCTCTCAGCAGGGCTTCAATATGCAGTGGCGCGCTGGAGGCAAAACCGGCCCCGCCGCTAATCACGTCATACAGCTGGATGGCCAGTACAGACTGATCGTTATCCAGTTTCACCGGACGAATGGCATACCCCAGTTCAGCGGCGGAAACCCCCAGCACTCCGGCCAGTGCGCGACGCAAAGCAACCGCCAGCGTCATCGCAATGCTGCGACCTTCGTCGGATCCATCCGGAATATACTCGCCGTTCTGCGGACGCCTGAGGATAAGCTCAAACACATCCGTCTGTGACAATGCACCAAGAGTCACTTTGGTCCTCAATGCCGTGGAGCCCGGGCAGATCAGGCGATGGTTCTGACTGTCACGATCGCCCTTGCCCGGACGCGGTGGGTAGTGGGCTTCCATCGATTTTGGCACATCATTTTCATTAATCATCGATTCCGCACGGCCACAAATCATGCACAGCGCGTAACCGTGACCACCTTCGCCCATACTTTGCTGGAATACTCGGCCATCGGGACCCGATGCCATAAACCCGGTCAACGGATTTGGTAACGGCACGCGTTCCGCCTGCACAAACACCCACGCAGGCACAACAGGAATGAACTTCATCGTTTCGATGTTGTTTGTCACCGGGTAGTAGGCATCAGTTACAAAGCCCGCCGGCTGCAACACCTGGCGTTTATTTGCCGAAATAATCCGCTCGCCGCAGGAAGCATTGGTGCAGAACAGATCGCCTTGTCCCGCAATCCCCTCTTCATAACCCAGCGTTCCGCATTTATGGCAACGCCAGGCGACGTCCAGACGTTGGGGCTCGTTGGTATCCGCGTTCAGGTTATGCCAGTGCAGCGAAACACCGGCTGAGCGGAATACGCGGCCATCGAGAATAATTTCTGCACCAGGCGCATACTCGCGGATCGCCACACCCAGGTTGCGCGACGGCAAGCCTTTATAGCGCGAAACGTTATCTTCGCGATCGCTCTTATCGCGGCTTCTGAACGATTTCTCACGGATGTAATCTTCCATGTTGAAGTTATCAAAGGTGACAACATCGGTAGGGAAACCATAACCGGGCAGGAAGGTTCTCGCAGCCAGGTCACGCAGCAGATACTCACCACAGTGCCGTTTTTTCTCCATTTCCAGGCGCTTACGATACGGCGTATCAGGCTGCGACCCGCGTTCCTGCCGCGAGAGATCGTGGTAAATCTCCAGCCAGCGCTGCTGTAAGAAAGAAATGACCTTGAGCGTATTTCGGCGCAGATTGTCGGGGCTGACGCCATGCAGTGCAGTGCCTTTAACTAACTGTTCCAGTGCGATATCGACCGGAGCGGTCGTGCGGTCGAGCCAGACTTTAAATCGATTACAGATAGACTGTTCATGCTCCTCGCCAAAGAACCACTGGCTGTTCAGGTTGGTCCGCTCTTTTTCCGTTTCCCCGATCACGTGGCATAGAAATTCCGAGAGCAGCAACGAATTAACATGCCGCTGCACCAGACGTTCTGAATTCATGGCCACCATCGGTGCTGGGATCGTCGTTTCGAATGGCCAGAGCGTATTAGCAAAAACCTGCTGATCGTGAGGGTTGCCTTTACACAAAGTAAAAGAGATGGCGCGCGACTCCTTGCTACGGCCGGCTCGGCCGGCACGCTGTAAATAGTTTGCCGGATGGGGCGGCACGTTATTCATCACCACGGCAGAGATACCACCAATATCCACGCCCATTTCCATGGTGGTCGAACAGTTGAGAACGTTAATGCCGCCCTCTTTAAACATCGTTTCATACTCTTCCAGGCGCTCAGCAGACTGCTGCGCCGAGTGTTCCGCTGTGCGGTAGTAAAAGCCGCCCTCGATAGCCCGGTCGTTAATATTGGTCCACAGGTTCTGTGAGCGCAGCTTTTGCACCAGATCGTCTGCCGCAATTTGCTGTCTGATCTTGCTAATGCCGTTATCGTAATCATCCTGCGAGCGATCAAAATGCCAGACTTCCGGCAACGTTACCGGCTCAGCGTTATACGATAGCCGTTGTGCATCGCTCAGGTTGTCAAAATCGATATGCGTGGGCAGGTAAGGCGTTAAGCCTTTGAAAGCCGTATCCAGCAATTTATTGGTTACCGGGCAAATATACGCCTTTGTCACTAGCGAAAAGGTCATATGCTCACGCGGTAAGTAAAAGCGGTTCCCGTCCGAACGTAACACGGCAAGATTCCCGGATAGCGCCTTCCAGGCCGCTTTCAACCAGGCATTAACCAAATCGATATCAGCCGTTTTCTTCACATTCAACCCGGCGCCCAGCAGCAAAAGCTTGATCAACCGTTGCGAGACATTGCCATGGCGAATCTGCGGCCAGCGTTTGATCTGATATTCGTCATGCTCATCTGATTCGGGGCTGCGCAAGGAACGCGGTGCGAACCGGCTACCAATCCACTGCCGCCAGTCATCTTCCAACTGAGTATAGCTGCCTTCGCGAACATAAAAATCGAGTGAAATTTTGAGAAAATCCTGCCAGTCCTGTAGTGAAAGCCCCTTTTCCTGCCAGTGGTCAGGGACGATCTGCGCCTTCTCAAGGCCCTGATAACCGATCTTAACCAGCCCTTGGGTTTCAAGGCTGTTGGAGCGTTTAGGACGGCGCATAAACTCGCGAAATAACAGCATCTCCGATAATTTCACCGGGCCATCATGCTCGCGAAAGATTTCCGGTTTATGGTATTTGTTGTAACGAAGGATCGGGCCTTTGATATCAAAGGTTTTCTGTAACTCGCCAACCATGTCTCGCCAGCTTAGCGACACCAGAGGCACATTCACTTTCTCGCCCAGCGCCTGTTTCAGACGCTGTTCGAAACGCTGAGCTTTTTCCTCCGCTTCCACCGCCTCACCAGGCATGCCCATGTCGAGATACTCTTTCGCTTCTTTGTGGGCTTTATCGGCTAGTTCGCGGAATTTCTGTGGATCGATATCCGCGACAATAACATCCCCGGTTGATCGCTGTTTCTGATACCACGACAGGATTTCAACCACGCTACCACGTAGCCTGTTACGTTCGGCTTCTTGCTGCATACGCACGGCCATTCGCGCTGTGCCCTGGCGGCTATCGGTGAAGGTAATTAAACGTCTGCCGCGCCCCGGCAGCGTTTGTTGGCCATCGCCCTTCCCATTTTTCCCGGCAAAATCAGGGCAGTATTCAAGCACCGTGGGAACAATATGTGTGACATAAAACGGGCTACCCAGAATGGCACGCCGGAAAGGCGACATCCCTTTTACCCCCCGGTAACCGCAACTCCGGGCGCTACAGACCTGATCGATATCGTTAATGGCCAGAGAAATGCTGTTATCGTGGACAACACCGATACTGTGCGTTTGACGATCAAGTCGCTGAAGCGTGTAGCCAGCCGCCTCATTATGTTCCGCAGCAATAATGTGCGGAGTTTTAATGACAATCTCTTTTTCGACTTTTTCAGCAACCGGCTCAAAATCCTCCGGCATATCGTCCTGTAGGGAGAACTCGTCACCGCCTTTATTTTCCCACTGGACAAGCTTGCCTTTTTTCTCCCGTGCCAGCAGATGGGGTTCATTGCATTCATTACAAAATGCCAGTTCAAATACCGGGCTGCCGCACGAGCAGTTCTGCCGCTGGTTTACGTAGACATAGCCAAATGGCCAGTTTTTCTCCAGGGCCGAACCCTGTTTTGCCGTGCAGTTTTTGTCGGCACAGGCCCATAGCCCCTGAGTATTGCGCTGAAAAATATGCGCCCTGACCTTGAGAAAAGCAGGATCCTGTTCATTCGGGCGTGTACCGGAACAGAGATCAATCCAGTGCAGAACATCCTGCTGGGTATAGCACTGTCTGGTGAGTTCATTGAGGCGCGCGGTCAACACATCCAGTTTCATTGCCCGCTGCTGACCGACCAGCATTTCACGTATGTAGCGCGCTTCCGGCGAATGGGTTAATGCGCTATAGCGCTCCGGGCTAACCTCTTTTTCGCCAGCATCGGGAATAGCTTCAAGCAAATCCAGAGAAACAGAGCGATTCAGGCTCGCGTCGAGATCGGGCACAATGCGTTTGCCCCCCAGCACATCAATCCGATCCTGCGGTACGCCCGAAAGCTCAGACAAGAATTTTTTCAGTTGCTTCTCTGCATCGCTTCCGGCAATGGTCGCCGATGTCGCGACAAACCGGACGTCCCTGGGCGTAACACCAAAGGCATTCATTACACGCCGCAATTGCAACGCCAGTTCGGCAGCCTGTGAGCCAACGTAGGTGTGTGCTTCGTCCAGCACAATCCAGCGTAATGATTTTTGCGCTTTAGATTGCTGAATAATGGGCGCATCAACCTGGCGAATCATCATGTATTCCAGCATAGTGCCATTGGTAACCAGGATAGGTGCTGGTTCTTCACGCATCTTCTCCCGCGAAAGTACCTCATTCAGCTTTTTCTCTTGTTCGCTTTTAACTGCCGAATGTTTCTCTTTGGTGTTGCCGTTATACAAGCAATAGCGAATTCCCGTCCCGAAACTGCGCGTCCAGGCATCCAGACGCTCGCGCTGGGAATTAATCAACGCATTGAGTGGGTAAAGAAACAGTGCACGGACGCCAACTAGAGGCTTATTGCCGTTAGCGCGTAATTCGCGGTGGATATCCTCCAGTACCGGCACCATAAAACACTCGGTCTTACCGGAGCCGGTACCGCTAGTCACCACAATAGAATGCTTCTGCTCAAGCAACGATTTCCAGCTGGCTAACTGGTGGGTAAAGGGCTTCCAGCCTGCGCCAAAGCGATAGCGACCGTTTTTTTCACTATCCAGTGATGCCACCACTTCTTTACTCAGCAACGTTTTTTCCGTTGCCAGTTGGCGCATCGTGAAAGTAGATTCTTCCCAGCCAAAGGTTTGTTCGAAAACCGGTGATGCGAGAAATGAACCTTCTGCCCCACATTCCGCAGCCATTTGCTGTGCAAGATGCTCACGTAGCTGGGGATTGGTAATGCTCAGAATACTGAGCGTCGCTTCCGTCGAGCGAGAGAGTGATTGTTCAATGAGTGTCGAAAAATAGCGTGTAGTCATTTTTATTTTTCCGTAACGTTACGCAGCAAGCAGTACTGAAACAAAGCGTTAAACCAGCGAGAGTCAAAATCTCTGACCTGACGTAAGAAAAATACGGCACCGGGTTCATGACCAAAAACACTGGTATAGGTTGTTTTGCCGCTGGCCACTGCGGCGGCAAAAATTGGCAGCCATGCAACGGCATAGCGAAAATGCGTATCTGGAGAGATCTCAATGACGGGATCGGCTTGCGACTGGATCCAGTGATAGAGGCGTGGGCCGCCATATTCCGGCCAGCGGGACTCCCCATGCTCGCGAAGGAGCTCCTGATACCAGCCCTGAATAATGTCTTTCATTATCGACGGCGGAATACTTCTCGGTAAAGTGGCCAGGCTGAGCCATTCGTATATCTCGCTTGAGTAAGTTGGAAAAACCGTCCCCAACCGTTGGTACATCTTATTGATGAAACCACTCTGCATTTCCGAGGATGCGCCTTTACTCGTCATGAAGGCTTTCATTCTTGCTGCTGCGTTTTTGATTTCCTGAACCGGTAAGAACTCCCAAAAGACTGGGAATTCAGCTTCAATTCTTGCGAGATATTCAGATGACATCTCGAATTTAAACAACGACATTGCCAGTGCCTGGGGGGACTGGAACAGTGCACGCCATACCTCGAATGTTGCCAACGGCAGGTAACCAAATTGATCATAAAGGCTACGCAGAAATTGCCATCCTGAGTGTGCCGGGTCGTCAGCCATCTGCTCCAGAACCAGAGAGATCGTATTAACTTCGACTCCAGGCTTAAAAAGTTGGGTGGCTTTTTGCAGAGAGAGGACACTTTGCCTTTCAGTTTCCGGTCGTTGCTCACCGCGAATAAAACAGGGTCGGAATGCGGTTTCTTCGCCCGGTTTTGGCAGAACCAGCCAGGGGCCATTTTTCCCCACAACCGATCCCAGCTCAAATTCTCCTACCGGAACACTCTCGCTCATTCTGGATGTCAGAGGGATGGATTTTCGTTCTGGCTCGCTCAGCAACATGATGACAGGTGAAGGCGCTTTCCCTGATGCGTTGTGAATCGAATTGGAACGCAGTAATTGCAATGCCGGATCGTATTCCAGGCTGTATTTATAGCGCCGGATTTGCCAGTTGCCGTTACCGCCTATGCCGCTGATCCGCATATCCACAATCTGGTCAATCCCCGAACCGAGGGAAAGTAAGTTTTCAATATGTTCTTTCAGGCTATAAAGATTGATTTCAAGCGGGCGTTCACCGGCGTTATAACGCCACTCATGCCATGCCTGCTGTCCACTGTTTGAACGCAAGCGTAATTCAAGTGTGAAACGCGTCGGCTCGCCATTTTTGCCAAAAAGGAACGCCCGTGAGCCCAGTAAATCGGTGATGGTGATATTTTTTGCCAGCCGCTGGCCTTCCGCATCAAAAGCAAGGCAACCACTGGATGGGAATGGCATAACAATGCTAACAGGGGCTTCCATCAAGCTCGGAGTCACCTGTAATTGCACAGCCGCCGGGGGCACACCTTCCGCTTTGATCACTATTTCTGTTTTGTTCCCATTGCGTTTGCGACCCACTTCCAGCGTTTTATCTTTTAGTGCATACAAGCAGTTATGGTGTGTGTGTATGACGATCATACCTTCGTTAGCTCGTTCACCGCTCTGTATCTCAATCTGAAAATCCGCAGGTAATATTCCAATTTTGCGACGTAACAGCGTTTCATTATTCTCATTGCGGATAGATAAGAAATGCGTTCCCATGGCGTCATGCAGCTCGCACACATCAATATCTTTACCGCTTAAAAAACGGCTGTAGCGAATCGCTGGTATACCCATTTTTTGCATGACTCGCGGGGCACCAAGAAAGACATCGTCGGGATAGGTCGTCCAGCTCAGACGCTTACCCTGTAATTCCAGACCAGGCTGGCGAACCTGCTCCAGTCCCACGCGAATGCGATAGTTCTCTTCACCTTTAATGAGAACATCCTGACGTCCTTTCGCCATCAATACGGGACAGCCGAAAGCACGACTTTCCAAAGACGAATGGCTATCAGCCACAGCCAGTTGTCCACCTTCGGGAAAGATAATTAAAACATCACTGCTACGAACGCTGCATGAAGCATGTCCTTGCAATGACCATGCGTCCTCTTCACGCGCAAAAACCAGTGGAACATCACCGACGGCGATTTCACTCCCGGCAATGTTGACCTCGCCGATCATCACACCACCCGCACGAGCAACTAGTGACAAACGGGTGGCAGGTCGATGTCTGTCGAACTGGACTTCATTTTTACGCAACCGCACTTTGGCATGCCTATTTTCTAGCGTAGCGTAAGCGCTACCCAGATTAATCCTATCTTCTCCATCCTCGCACACAGCCAGTTCAAAGCGGGTCGTTGAGGGCTCACTTAACAGTGGAAAGGTCATCTCATCCGGCAAAGAAAGATGGGTACGCAATGTATCGGGGTTTCGTTCTGACCAAAAAAAGAGGCATGCCAGTGACTTATTTCTTTTTAGTCGGGGCTGGCTTTCCGCCGATGCAGAACGCAGCAGGCCATTAAGGAATTGAGTACCCGTGTCATCGTCAAGTGGCATTGGGAAACTGTCGCGCCATTTGGGATGCACGCGATCAAGCTCTTTCACAGGTTCAGCATGGGTACTGAGATCATAAAGTTGCACCAAAGAGATCAATTGCTCTGCCATACGAGCGATTAATTCTATAGATGTATCTTCCTGAAATACCTGAGGAAGAGACGACTTTTCAACCATCATCTGGACTAATGTCGGCGTCGAGTGTCCAAATAGCGTGGCTTGTTCATATTGATTAAGAATGCGGGAAAAAACCGACTGGAAACGACTATCTGACTGTTTCAATAGCTTGAAAGGCAAACCACCTTCACTAAAAAGTGAACCAAGAAAATTACGGCGTTCTGATTCATAAAACCGAATAGGGCGCTCCCAAAATCCCTCCAATCCTTTTGGCATCAAAACACTTAACTCCGAGGGAGACAAACTGACGCCCAGAGCAGTGTGAATGGGATCCCAGCTCCATCCACAGTCCCGACCATAATCTCGGCGGTACCATTCAGAGCAAAAAAGTGTAAAACAGGCTGCGTAGCCTTTATCATTTTTTAGTTTTTCAGGCTGCCCGATTTCTCGCAGAAGCCGTTTTAGATCGGCGTATTCATCGCTAGTTGCATGATATTCATATAAAGGCCGACCATCCGTTTTTTTTAAACCACGACGGGTAAGAAACTTCGCCAACCAGGGGGTGCATTTGAATATTGAAACGAGGTCAGACTGACTCAAAGCAAACTCCTTGCTAATAGTGTAGTAGTCAAATCGGGTGATCTTGACCCGCCATCACCCTCTATAAGTACGCTATCGTGCGGTATTCGGTATTGGTGCAAAAGTAGGACTCGTCACCGTTTGTATATCGTTGAACGTCGAACCTTGGCTTGCACTTTTCTTTTCAGGGAGCAATGTCATCAGTTCGCTAGGCTCTTAGCCTTTGTTACCACGATTTAGGTTATCTCATGCTGACCGAGCTTATTAAGCGATATTTGCAAACTATTCTTTCTTCCTGTGTATCGGGCTGGAAAAATTCTATATGTTGCCAAGCACGGAGAATCTCATTTTTGAGAGAAATTTAGGCTATCATAGCTATCTGATTATTATTCAAAAATGAATTATAAATGCTGTATTCCAGGTTCGCTTAAGATCTGCTGAGCCAGTTTATCGATGAGTTGCGGCTGTTTGCATAATAGCTGATAGCTGGCTTCATCAAATCCCCCCATGACATCGTGCTGAATCAACTCGCGGTTGGGCGGTTGTCTGCTCCCTTTCTGCAGCAAACAACGCTCATCATTCTGCAACTGCCAGAAACCATCTCCCCTCAGCCGCCAGAATGGCATCTCCGGATAATGAGCACGCCGCTGTGGCCCAAAGCTGTTCAGAAGGGCCAGGATATGCGGACGAATTTCGTCGCCATAGTGAAACAAGCGCGAATGCCCTTTCTGATAGGCTGAAAGCACATAAAGCAATAACAATGGTTTATGTGGCGCACGCTGGTCGCCTTTACGCCACATAGACATATTGGTTATCGCCGTTTGAAGTGCTTGAACAGATGACATAATTCAAAATAGGCAAAAAAAGGGATTATTGTGATGATGCTCGCAAAATCAGTGTGGTTCAAGTGGTTTGCACCACATACTGCATACAGGGATTTGAAGCCGGTAGCTATAGGTTAACTACCAGTAAATAAAGTACTTTTTTCGATAATAATTTCTTTTTATTATTAATAGTTAGCTATGATTTATTACTCAGTTTTAAGCGTATCAATAACCGAAGGCAACGCATCAAAATCTTTCAGTCTGTTCTTCTTATACGGATTGCCGATCCCGCAGATTGTCGGCCTGAAATCCTCACTGACCAGGCTTTTCCCCGGTTCGTAGAAGTCATGGCTTAGCCCTGCTAAATCTGCCCTGGTATGGATGAGATGGGCTCTGCTGTATTTCCGGTCCGCATACGCAGCATACTGGCGGGGATGGCCATTCGGGCGACAGCCACAGGATAAACGGAACAGTGTACATGGCTCGGGTTGGCGCACTTTCGTTACGGCCCAGCACGTTATGCGGTGGGCTTCATATACCTCCTCGCCGTGGTCGGAAAAATAGAGCAAAAAACGTTGAGCTGATGGCGGGAAAAAGTTTCAATCAGGCCGCCCGACAGAAGCTGGTTATTCTATAATGCTTGGCATTGCTGATGCCTCGCATATTTGAAACCTTTGATATCAGTAAAAATGTGAGTAAGTCTTTTGTTCCATATTTTTTATAAATATTATTTTTTATATTATTAGCCGTTTTGGGGGTGATAGACATGTGTTCTGCGATAAAATTTATTGTTTCCCCGCCAAGCCAATAATCAAAAAACACTTTTTCATGAGGCGATAGCGATATTGTCTTTGATTTTATTTCTCTAAAGAAACAGATGCTATAGATGATTTTTTTAATGATATTGACAGATGTGTGCTTGGATAAAATAATGATTCTTTTCGCTATCATAATTGGACTGTGATTGCGATTATTCAGTACAATAATAAAGTCAGTTGGATAATTGATAATAATTTCACTTAACATATTGATATCGATAGTGTATTCAGCATCAAAAATAGTTATGGATGCATCAGTGCAATCATATTTCATGATGTTCTCAAAAGCTTTGGTAGTAAACAGGCAAGCGCTGAAGATATTAATGCTCATAATTTTTATTATTACATGAAAATACAAATTTTATTAGCTCATGTTTGAGCTGGAGGTTAATCTATTTCAATGACTTGTAACGTATTTTTTCACCAGATCAATTCACCATTATCCTTGCAATAGCGTCAGCACAATTTCCGATTGCTGATTGGCCTGCGCCAGCATAGAAGTGGTTGTCTGTTGCAGGATCTGTACTTTCGTCATTTCTGATACTTCGACAGCATAATCGGCATCAGTAATACGAGAGCGAGCGTCAGAAATAACAATAAATCCCTGGGAAAGCTGGGAGGTTATCAATTCAAAACGATTCGTCAAGCTACCGTATTGACTGCGATAACTGTTTATCGTTTCCAGAGCCTGATCGAATGTGGTTATTGCTGCTCCCGCGCTTTCAGCGGAAAGCAGTGAAGCACCAGTTAATCCTAACGTTTCGCTATCGGCAGGCGTCGGGTCGATGGTGATGGCATGCACATCGCTGCCATAATTTGCGCTGACGATAATTGTCGTGGTCTGGCTGGTTGGCGTTCCCGTATCGATTTCTTCCGTTGGTATCGGCAGTTCGTCCCAGCTCGCGCTGGCAGTGAATATACCTGACCCCACCACCATGACAATCAGGTCCTCAGTCACAACATCAATATTCAGCGTTTCTATCGTATTTTCACTGCTAGGAATATTACCGTCGTTATACCCACCGGTTGTATCATCCTCGAAACGATCCTCGTCACCGCTATAGGTGATGATCATCCCGTTGTAACTCAATTGGGTGCCGATGCTGGTATCGTAATCATCCACTTCCAACAGAGAATCAGCCGAATACTCAGCGTCAGGCAGGAAACCATTGGATTCGGTTATTACGGATGCGTTCATGGAAGCCGTACTTGTGATGCCATTTTCTGTCCAGACGGCATCGGCATCGTCGCCCTCTACTGGTGTGCCGGTCAGATGGGTACCATCACGTGTAAACAACTGAATATCGTCTTCCGGGCCGGCGAGACCATCCACGGTGATGGTAATGTTCTTAGCGCCCGCAGGAATAAAGGCCAGAGAAACTATTCCTGAGGTAAAGGTATACGTCTGCCCTTCGACTGGAAATTTTGCACTAATGGATTCCGTGTCGCCTAAATTAACCGGTTGGGTGGTTTCAGCAGAGGCAAGCGGATATTGACCGAATATCTCTGTTGTGGACGCGATGTTATCTATTTCGTCAACAATTTGCAGATATTCGTTGTTCAGGCTCTCCCGGTCGGAATCGGATAACGTGCTGTTTGCCGCCTGAACGGCTAGCGTACGCGCCCTTTGCAGCAGATTATTGATTTCATCGAGCCCACCCTCGGCGGTTTGCATCAGGCTGAGGCCATCTTGAACGCCTTTGGCGATCGTACTGTTAGCGTTCAAATTCGCGGTCATCCGGTTGGCGATAGCCTGACCGGCGGCGTTGTCTTTCGCGCTGTTGATGCGCAACCCGGAGGAAAGTCGCTCGATAGCCTGCCCCAGCTTCGAGGTCGTTTTACTCTGCTGGTTCAGAATCGTTAAATAATTGTTATTAAGAGAAACCATAGATCGCCTTAATATTCACCGGTTTGTTTTCTTTCCGTCGACCAAGACGGTATATGGCTTAAATTCCCGCGTGGTGAATTCAGTGACCGGAAGGATTTTCTTTTCGCTCCCGACGATTTCAGCCACTTTGGTGATATTGATGGTCAAATCACTTTCACAGTAATTTTCACCTTCCAGTAGTGCGGTTTGATAGCGGGTAGCGTCCGAATCACCAAATGGCTCTACGTTCAACGTATCCTTTTGCTGCACCTTTCCGCTCTTATCCAGCACATCAACAGAGATTTCTAATTTCCCTACCGGCTCACCAAACGCTCCGCCGTTATCCAGCGTGAATTGTGCGCTACATACTCCCTGACCCGCCCAAACGGTATCCGTATGCCAGATTTCTATCGCGTGGACATTTCCGATAGTGGCCAGCGTTATTAGCGCAGTGAATGCGGAGACTTTGAATAAACCTGCCATTTTGTTCTCCTTTCCATTCTGTCGGTTGTGACATTTTGAATGAGATATATTCCAGCCTTTAGACGACATTCTGTATCGCTTTATCCGAAAACTTTCATTCTGATAGTATTCAGCGCTACATTATTTATAGCGGCTTAGATATCTCCGTCATTCAATTGCCGGCAAACCGTCAGGTTCAATGCAACAAACGCTTCCCACGAGTAAAAGCGGGCGTAGTTGAGTCGGTATTGCAAGTCCACTCGGCAAATATCCGGACGCTCGTGGTAAATGCTGCATCCTTTACTGGCCGCATCGTAATGCCGACAGGTGCCGTCTCCCCGGTCAAGATAGCGGGTTTTCTGTGCCAGATTAACGCGTTGGCAGCATAGCCCACATTGGGTGCAGGGAAAGGGAGAGGCGTTTTCGTTACAGTGCGTCATATCTTCCAGAAGTCAGGCTCGCCTGTTACCGCGAGCCTTTTGTCAGGATCAGGCGGCCGGTGTGTCCAGCGCAGATTTTTTGCCATCGGCAACAGCTGAAATATCCAGGATGCGCTTTTCCGTAGATAACACCAGATTACCGTCTTGATCGAGGATAGGCGTGTCGATCAAGGCTTTAAGTAACTGTGCATATTTGACGGAGAGGAAAACGGTTTCCTTGCTTTCCTGAGGGAAGGATGCGAAGTTTTCGCCATGTTTTTCAATTGATTCCTTTATTCCACGCACAGCACCGCGCAGGCGTCCACTGGTATGGGAGAAGGTTTTGTTTGCCAACACCGTGATTTGTTCGATGCACTGGAGTTTTTCCAGCATCAGCTTGCCCTGATCGCAAATGGTTTTTGCCTGCTCCATGTTGCTGCGTGCGTTGTTCAGCGCTTCTTCACCTTTATTTCCCATAATATGGCCGAAAATAGCCAGCGCCGGACCGGCGACAATCCCGCCCAGCACCATCATGCCGCCCGCCATGCCATAACCACCGGCGGCCAGAGTGCCGCCGCCTAACCATGCCAGGGTAGCATTGGTCGCCGCAACGCCCGAAAGGGTCGATATTGCGGTGCCGGTGCCGGCCGTGGCCAGCAGCATTGTGCCGTTGTAGGCGCCGAAAGCCAGCGCTGCGCCGCTGCTCATGCCAGCGCCAAGGCCCAGGCCGGCATCTTTGAGCATCTGATAGTTTTGCTGCAAACCTGTGAGGGTCGTTGTTGTAAAATCGCCCGCATTCAGTTTTTCCAGTTCCGGGCTTTCGACCAGATTGACATTCTTCAGGCGGCCGAAGGTTTCGATAAAGTCGCTAACCACGCCGTTAAATGCCCGCAATTTGCGCTGACCATAATCTTCGATAGTGTTATTTGTCGCTTTACGGCTGTTATCAATTTCCTGATTGATGCTGTCCACCATACTCTGAGCACTTTCATTAATGTCTGTAGCGTTACTTTGATCTATAGCGCCGCTAACGCCTTTAGCGATACCGTAAATACCTGCTGCTGCGGCAACGGCGCCGATAATAATTGGAATGGGCATGTCATATCTCCTTTATTCAAGAACGAGGGCAATTGTTTTACTTATTTCATTGTTCAATACTTCAGCGCGATCCAATAGATCCTTAAAGATAAAATCCTGTAGTTGATAATGCAGTTGAATCTCCTTAAGCAGCGACCATTCAATGTTGGAAATATTGCCGTCGCGAAGCGCAATAAGAATCAGTTGGAAAAGAATAATTTTAGGGATGGTAGGTAAATCGGCTCGCTTTTCTTCAAGTAACGTTTTTAAAACCGCAGTGGCGGCCTGCACGCGGCTTTCCGCCGCATCTATTTTGGTAAGCGGGAAAGCTTTCAGTTTTTCCGTGAGCTTACTTGCGATTGACGTCGCAGATATATCGATTACCGATAGATCGGGGGTTTTGACGGATTGTTCCAGTTCAGACAACAGTTCGTTTTCCTGCTCGCCTTGCTGAATGGACAAAGCATTAAGATCGGAATCCGACGTCAGTTCATCCTTGGTTTTCCCGTCCCACAGTAGAGGTTTATCGCAAAGCGCCAACAGTCTGGCGAGGTCAAGAAGAAGCGCTTTTTCATCATCCGGCAACAGTTTGATAAGCATAAGTATCCTGATTTTTCTCACAGCGTTAAAGGTCGGTCAGAGTCCATAAATTCCTCGAACTCCGACATCGTCTGGAATTGCAATTTTTTGCCTAACAGCGTGGCATATTCATTGATGGCAGAAGTCAGGCTATCAATGTCATGAGGGCTATTTGCAACGGCTTTAAACAGAAGTTCTGTTTCTCTGCGTAATTGCGGTATTTCCCGATGGGTAAAATCGTCCAGCATGGCCTGTTCTTTCGCTATGCGAGCACGTGCAACCGTTTGGATGACACTGATATGTTGTAATCTTTCATGTGAAAGGGCTGCACCCCGCGTAGCTTCCAACGCGCTTTGATAGAACATGGAAGAAAGTGTGTAGCCAATCATGCCGCCGATAACCGCACCGACAACAGGGATAGGAATAGCGACCTGCCCAAACGCAGCCATCATGCCGCTGGACAGCATGCCCGCGCCTTTTTCTCCGACTTCGTTCAGGAGTTCAGCTTCGCTGATTTCGTCATTGACGTAGCGTTTGATAGAACTGCCCAGAGACAAGCAAATATTGACGGCCAGTGCCGGGGCACTGGTGCCTGCAATGGCGCGTAATGTTTGTTTTTCGGATTGTTGCAGAGCCGCTTTGATGGCGGAGCCCGCGAAGGCGGTACCGTAGCCCAGCGCTGCTGCTTTGGCTGTATCGGCGGCAATATCCTGTACTGCATCGCCCAGCGTTTTGTCCTGCTGAACCACGTTAAACACGTTGGTTAATAACGAGATCGCTCCGCCAATCGCAGCACCGTATTTGGCGCCTTCAATACCGGCACGGTTGCTGGTACGCGCAATATCTATTGCGGTAGCCCGTTTGGGATGCTCACGGTAATAAATTGCCTGTTCGGTAGTCAGGCCGCTGTCAGATACATTGTCGGCGAGCTGATCATAATTATCGGCTTCACGGCGCAGCTTATCGGCAACATCCTGTTTGCCCAGTGTTTCAACTTTATCGGCCTGATTGCGAAGCTCCTGGGATTTCTGACGGCAAAACGTCTCTGCACCTTCGAATTGTTCTGACGGTAGCTCAAGTTTGACTCCGCGATAGCGTGCAAATTTGCCGTCTTCTTTTGCGATTTTATTGAAGAGTTGATTCCGGTCGCCGACAAATTTCATCTGGCTTTGTGAACCGTCGATAATATCGCCATCGAGGATCTGCACGCGATCCACGACGTTATGGTTTTTGCCATACTCAGGCAGATCATCGCTGCGAACGGTACGAGTCGGATTACGGCTGATAATCGCCTCTGCATTATCGCGGCTGGTCGCGGCGATTTCTGCGGAGAAACCCGCCTGCTGCTTTATATTTTGTGCTGCATAGTCGGGATTAACTTTGTGCTTCGCCACATCAGCCAGACCTTTAGCAAACTGTTGGCCTGTTTCATTATCGACGCCGCGATACCCTTTCAGATACTCGGCGCTGGCGCTGCCAAAGCGCTGCACAACTTCATCACTTGCCAGCGCAGTTGCCGTGCGAAACTTATCCTGCTGTATTTCATCCTTACGATGATGGCTTTCGTCGGCCTTGAAGGAAAATAACGTGTCGTGATCATTGTTTTTCATAAAAGACCTCGAATAGATGCGTTTGCTTATTATCTTGCTAATGAACCGTATGCCTGTTTTTCATACATCTGTCTCATTTTCTCCATCTTCTTCTTAATCTCCGCCACCCAAACCTCAGGCTCATATACCCGGATGTTGTCGTTCAGTCCGAAGATCCACCACAGCGTTTCCTGATCCAGTGGTACGAGAGCACGCAGTCGATACCAATCGCTGCCCGGCAGTGCCTCCAGACTTTGCTGATAGCTAAGTGGTGTTTCACGCAGCAGCCAGGCGGTCTGCGGATGAACATCGGCAATCAGTTCCACCTCTCGTTCACTCTGCCGCGAGGCAAAAGCACCGGACGCGATATAGCTGTCAATATCAAAACCGTCCTGTTCACAGGCTGACTCGTCCAGCGCATCTGCTTGTTGGATGCGGTGCAGGGCAAACTGACGTAAATCGTTATAACCATCAACGGTGCCGACCAGATAACTTATTGAATGGCGAGCCACCAATCCGATAGGGTGGACACGTAAGCTTTTGGACTCGCCTTTACTACGGCTAAGATAAAGAATCTGTAACTGGCGCTTTTCCATCAGTGCGGTGGAAACCTGTTCCCAAATATCTACATCTACTTCTGCGGGATACAACGTTTTGCCATTAGGTAATGCGCGCACGCGTTCTGCCCAGTGCGTTTGCTGTCCCTGTAATTGCTGTCGCGCCATTGAAAAATAAGGTTCCAGCAGACGGAGTACGCTGGGTGGCAACAACTTTTCCAGATAATTTTCAGCAAAAAAGAAAGCCAGTACAGTGGGTGTATCTAGCACGGGAAAATCGAACCGAGGCGTGTCCTGGCGGAAACTCCAGCGAAAAGGACGCGTCCTCTCATCACAAAGCAAGGGGAAATCCAGGCTAAGCCGTCCGCCGAGATCTCGTTGCAAGGTACGTAAATCGATCTCAAACTTCTGAGCTTTAAGTTTTTGTAGCAACTCGGTAGTCAAAATATACCTCGGTTCGCGAGGTATCAGGCGCAAGATCGCCAGGTGCCTAAATAGTCTGTCTTTGGGATCGGACATAGCGCTATACTCAATAAATTAATGATACTTGCCGCATATTCACGCGGCTTTGGCCGTATTCGCAGAGCTGTTGCGGGTACGCTCGCGTATCAGTTCTTTTTTTAATTCATCGGTGGCATAGCTGTTTTTCATCATCCAGGCACCAATCAGCAAACCGGTTGCAAAATAGATAAGTTCTTTCATATAGAACTCCTTAATGTCAGCAGGGAAACGTCTTGAGCAGCATTCTCCAGCCATCACGCGACATTCTGTGTCGCTTTTTGGGATTTTTTATGCTTTCCCGGCAATCATCGCTACGGACGACATAAGTTTGTTTATCCAGAAGTACAGATGACGTTTTTAGCTTTCAGGTAGACCATCTTTATATATCGGCGAATGGACGAGAAAACTATGATCGTTTTTACAGATCAATTATTTGTTATCGATCGTCAATTCCGATCGAATATGCGTTGTTAGTTGTTCTGGTAAGGCGTTGAAAGGCAATGCCATGATAGATGAGGCAGTAACTAAAATAGATAAAAGGAACAACGGTCTGCTTGTGGAAACAGGCGGGACTGTATATGTATGTTCAGCATTGCTGATTCCAGGCGCGTAAAGATGATTCGTAGCCGGGAATAATTTAGCGCAATCGCTGTGCCTGGCTGTATTCGGATAGCCGGACAATTGACTGATGGCTATCAGTACCGCGTAACGTGGTGAGGAAAAATAAAGATGGTGATGAATATTGAAGTCGTTATTTTCGGGATTCAGAAATACGAAAAAGTACCCAGTTCTCTACTTCGCTTTTTAGCCAGCGCGAGCTTCTGCCCATTTTTATTGGTTTAGGAAATGCACCGTCCTGAATTAGCTTGTAGAACCATTTATCCGTCAGGCCTGTGAACTGGGTAATAAAGGCCATATCAACCATTCGGTCATCAAGTACATTCATTGATGTGTTCATCATGACAATCTCCTGTATTTCAATTGGAATAAGGAGTCGGTCACCATGGGCTAAACGCGCAGGTGACATACTCCGTCAGGAGATAAAGAAAGATTGTAAAATTTAATTGGCCGATAATACGAATGGCAGGGAGTAGTGGTCTCCTCCACACCATCCATATATCGGTCAATCTGTTAATATTGGCTACAGCCAAATGAACGTTCGCCATCACCGTATTGTTTGGTTATGTTTTTGCATAAATAACTGGCACGTTTCATTACCTCTTCCTGCTGCTTGCTATAATCCATGCTGTTACGATCCAACCAGAGACAGGGATTTTCAGGAAAATGTACCAAGGTGGCATTTCCCGGGTAACTTACCCTGAGAGCGCTACACCATGCTTGTTTAATTAGTCCGGCCAAAGACGATTCTGATTGATAATCGCCGGGGGTAAACCACACGTCTTTATTCAGTAGTAGCAATACGTGATAGTGCTTTTTACCATTCAATGGCCCAAATTCCCTTGCCCAGGCATAACGAAGGGTACAAGGATGTATTCTTTTTCCTTCTTGACGTTTACGTTCAAGGTACGCACGAATTTTTGCTTTAAGGGAATCAGTAAAGCGTGATATTACTTCTGCATCAGAATCCGCAGGATAATCAGGTAAACGCAGATCAACTCGTATAGCTAATGTTCTGTGATGTTCCAGTAGTGCTTTTTTGATAGTTTCGTCAATGCGTTTTAGATAGAACGCATTATAATCCTGAACTGTGCTTTGCATTGGTAATTTCCTCTGGTTATATTTGTTCATACTTATCGCCAAAGGTGTAAAAATTAACAAGGTGAAGTTTTTAACTTACAATGTACGGAGATTGTCATGATGCGGTTAATTCTTCATGTAAGAAAAGTCTCATCAAAGTGAATTAATTGCCATTATTAATACTGCTTTATTTATATTAACCAATCCAACAAGAACAAGAGCTAATGTATTCATGTGTGAGCTTTAATTGCTGATGTAATGGGGTAATCCCTCTTTCTTTAAAGTCTGGAGTTATCTTTAATAATTACTAGATTGCATAAATTAATTATGGAAAATTCATTCCTTATATCATTGAGGCCTATTCAAAGGCGATGTTTTATTATCTTCCTGGTTAAGCAATCACATTTCGTGCATCTTCCAAAAAATCAAACATAGGAACTATTTTCTATTCACATAGGGGCTTGTAATAATTAGCCAATAAAGTTGTGGGTGGAATGGTATATGGACGATCGTAATGAAATATTAATAATCTCTTGATAGTGAGTCAGTTGCCTTATTTTTTCTTGCATTGAACAAGGAAAATATCTAATTAAGCATAATTTTATTCTGACCGAACAAGTCTATGCGCCTCTTTTTCATAGGGATTTTTTAATAAAATGTGTTTTATTTTATTATAAGTTGTGTTACATTTTGATTCTAAAATGTGTCTTATTTAATCATAAAATGTGTCATTTTGGAGTGTGCGTTCGATATTTTAGGGTGGATTATGAAAATTAAAAAATTTAATATGCTGCGTGATTTTAATTTCTTGTTTCCAGAGAGAAGAGAGATATATAAGAACATTGATCCACAATCTATTTCCAATAAGTTTGAAAGACTAAAAAAAGAATATTGCCTTTTTGTTTGCCTCGATGATTTCATTATTGAAAAAAGTTTTGATCTAATCGACTTTATTGAAAGTATTTATGATGGCCTTTATGATGGAGTTGTTAGGTTAAAATATGATTTGTCAGGTTCAACAATTTATGGCGCTCGTGAAATAAACCACACTAACATCCTGGATGTGATAAAAAAGAACCTTAATAAAAAGATGCGAATTTTCGACAATCTGAGACAGTATGACAATGACATAAGGTCTCAATATAAAAAAACAGGTGTACTATGTTTTACGCTATTTGCAACTGATGGAAAATATATAGATGATCATCTTATCCAGTGGATGGTAATAAAAAACACCTCAAAAATATTTTTCAATAACATTCGCTCATTATCGACATATAAAGACCATGTCTTGGGGTATTTTTGGGTTATCTTAAAAGATGAGTATAACAACCCCTATATACATGTTAATTTTTACATTGATAGTGAAAATTTTAATAGAAAAATCGGAGAGGATATTAATAGCACTTGGCTAAATGCATTAAATAAAACAAAGATTTCCTTGGGGGGGATCATTCATTTCACAATAAAGAATGAGTATTTTAATATGTCGTTATCTAAGGTGAGTGATGGGTGCAAGAATGAAAAATTAAATAAAATCCCCAAATTAATAACTGAACTTGATAAGATCCCAATGAATAAAGATGTGATTTTACCCGATTTGAATTTATCAAGTTCTGAGCTTTATAAATGTTTTTCAACTGTGCATTTTGATAGATATCTTTATTCCTTAGCTAAAGAATCGTACTCATGCGTGGATAAATATCGTGTTATGGGAACATCGCTAATAAAGATTTGATAATCAATAAAAATAAATTACCTGATGAGTTGTTAATAATAATATTTGAAGTCGATTAATATTTCGAGAATATATAATGGTAAAGCATCGATAAAAAAGAAATGTTAGCTGAATTGCAGGCGGACGTTTGTGGTATCCCTTATCAAGGGGTTAAGGATATGCTATGTCTTTGTTGTAAAAATATTATCTATGATAATATTTTATTGGAATAAGTTAATGTATCTAAATCATTAAAAAATCAAGTATATATAACGAAAGTGGAAACATGAATGCTTAAATAGGATTTTTTGTATGTTTTCCATCTTGTTGCGTCACTCGTTTCATGGCAAAAAATTATTATTTATTCTTTGTTATAGATTAATAAGCCCTCGCTGTAAAAACAGTATTTCATTGCCCGCTTTAATATGATTTTATTATTTAATTCAATTAGGAGATTATATATGAAAGGTAAAAAATGTTTGATGCTGCCTCTGTTAATGCTGATTGCCAGTCAGGCAATGTCGTCAACAACGGCTCCAATAAAAGTTGATACTTATAACAATATCCATCCGGCGGGAACCCGTTATGTTAATGTCGTTGTAACAGCCAGAACTGATACGATCCGCATTAATAATATCAGCGTTAACCGGGGTAACTGCCGTATTGGAAACCTGAAATACTTTGGCTCTAGTAATAAAGAGACGATTATCCCGGCGACTCTCCGCTATGGCGAATCCGTCAAGGTGCCATTTTACAATAATTGCATTGCCTCGGAGGTTGAAGTGTTAACCGATAAAGGCGGATGGACATTCACTTTTGACGAATAGCCTTTATGTATGTAATCGCGCCAGATAAATGAGTGAAATCCTTTCCTGATATATCCAAACACTCTGATTCATCTGATATCCGGATGACGATTTCCGGTTGAGGAGTAGTTTTATGGCATTTGTAAAAATGCTGGTTACGGCGCTGGGAAATGTAGTTGCCTGGTGCTCCAGTATCCAGGCGCAACGTTTTGTGACCGAGCGCTTCCAGCAGGCCTGTTGTAGTGAAGAAGAGATCGAAGCAGCCCGCGAGGCTGCTTTTTTATTGATGAGTGTCCTGACCGGCGCTCTGATGGATTTTATTCTACGTGCCATCTTTCCGTCCTGATTTTTATTATCTCTCCATACTCTCTTTCATTTTATTAATCGCTCCGTGCCGGGAATATTTTTCCGGTACGGGCAGGAGGACGTTATGCCCCATTTGGCTTCCCGCTTCGGCGCAGTAAATTTGATCCGACGCGACCGACCACTGACGCACGATGAACTGGCCCGCTATGTCCCCAGTGTATTCAGTGAGGACAAGCACGGATCTCGCAGTGAACGGTACACTTATATTCCCACGATTACGTTACTAAATAACCTGCAACACGAGGGGTTTCAGCCATTCTTTGCCTGTCAAACTCGTGTCCGTGATCCGAAAAAACGCGGGCACACCAAGCACATGTTGCGTCTGCGCCGTGAAGGGCAGATAACCGGCCAGCAGGTGCCGGAAATCATTTTGCTGAACAGTCATGACGGCTCAAGCAGTTACCAGATGTTGCCGGGATTATTCAGATCGGTTTGTCAGAATGGTTTGATTTGCGGTGAGTCCTTCGGCGAAGTTCGTGTGCCGCATAAAGGCGATGTGGCCGGCAGGGTAATTGAAGGCGCTTACGAGGTGCTGGATACCTTTGAGCGTATCGACGAAAAGCGTGACGCCATGCAGTCGTTGATATTGCCGCCACCGGTGCAGCAGGCGCTGGCAAAAACGGCATTGACGTACCGCTTTGGCGAAAAGCATCATCCGGTGACGGAAGCGCAGATTCTGGCTCCCCGACGCTGGCAGGATGAGCATAATGATCTGTGGACCACATATCAGCGTATTCAGGAAAATTTGATAAAAGGCGGATTAACAGGCCGGACGACGCAAGGCAAACGCGCCATAACCCGTGCGGTAAAAGGTATTGATGGCGATATCAAACTCAACCGGGCGCTGTGGGTACTGGCTGAAAATATGCTGCAACTGGCATCCTGAATCCGGCTTTTCTCCTGCTTTTTCGCTCTGTATCCATCACCTAATCAAGGAATCATCCATGTCATATAGTCAATTGGCAGACCGCGTTGCGTCCAGAGAACAGCGCATTATCCGTCAGGCGCTCTCCCTGCTGGAAAAGCGCGTGCGTAAAAATGCGCGTCAGTTCAGAACGTCAGACGACACCAAAAACTGGCTGATGCTGGAGCTCAGCGGTCTGGAGCGTGAAGTGTTTATGGTGTTGTATCTGGATAACCAGCATCGCCTGATAGCAAAGGAGATCACCGCGCTGGGCACCATCAATAATACCGAAGTGCATCCGCGCGAAATCCTCAAGTCGGCATTGCACCATAATGCCGCCGCAGTGATCGTGGCGCATAACCATCCGTCCGGCTACGCCGAACCCAGTCAGGCCGATCGGCATATTACCGACAGGCTGAAAGAGGCGCTGTCACAGCTTGACGTGCGGGTACTTGACCATCTGGTGATCGGCGGCACCGATGTGGTGTCGTTTGCCGAACGCGGCTGGCTGTAACGTCACGATACTTTTCACCAACATTCCCCCCTGTTTTATCTCTCCTATATAAGGAAAAATCATGTCTGACAACTCCATACCGGTACCCGGCGTGCCGGGTAATAGCGTATTGCCGCCGGTTAACATCTGGCAGCGGTTATTGAGCTATCTGCTGGAAAAACACTACGGGCTGACGCTTAACGACACGCCGTTCTGTGAAGAAAAAGTGATCCAGGAGCATATCGACGCCGGTATCTCGCTGTCCGATGCCCTGAACTTTATGGTGGAAAAATATGAGTTGGGGCGCACCGACAGACGAGGTTTCTCCTGGCTGGAGCAGTCGCCGTTTATTACGGCGGTGGATATTCTCCGTGCCAGACGCGCCACGGGGTTAATGCAAGCTGCTAAAGATTGCGAGCCGCTTTCCTGAATTGCCTGCCTGAACTTTCTTCTTCCCTTCCCCGTTGCATAATGCGCCTGCCACTTCCGGCAGGCGCGTTTGCTTTTATGTACGGAATACAAACTATGCAAACTGAACCCGAGGTATTAACCGAACACACCGATCTGATGTGCTCGACCAGCATTGAGCGCATCGTCGCCGGGCGTGACGCTGCCCTGCAACAGATAGAACAGCTTATTCATCAGTTACAGGCGATTTCCCAGCTTACGGCCACCATCGGCGGCGGCAACGTTGAAGACTGGGCGCTGAAGCAGGGACATCGTTATGACTGCTGGCTGACGGAATCGCCGGACAAGGCGATTCAGGCCATCACCCGCACGCTGGATCGCAATATCTGGCGCGACCTGATGCTCAAGTCCGGCATGCTGTCGCTGATGGACGCCGAAGCCCGCAGCCAGTGGCACAAGAATCTGGACGAGGGCGAACTGCCGCCGATCAGTGAAGAAAATATCCTGACTACCTTTGAACAGCTTCACCAGAGCAAGCAGGAGGTGTTCGAGCGCGGGGTGATTAACGTGTTCAAAGGGTTATCATGGGACTACAAAACCAACCATCCCTGTTACTTTGGCAAGAAAATCATTATCAGCAATCTGGTGGAGCATCACCGTTGGGGCTTTGGCTTAAACTGGGGCTGGCGACGCGATCAACTGGCCGATCTGGAGCGTATTCTGTATCTGCTGGATGGCAAACCTATTCCCGATAACCGTGCCGATATCACCATTCGGCTCATGGATCATATCCGCGATAATCCGCATCAACAGGCTTACGAAGATGAGTTCTTCAGCATTCGTTATTTTCAGAAAGGCACAGGGCATCTTACCTTTAAACGTCCCGACCTGATCGATCAGATGAACGACATTATCGCAAAACATTATCCGGGGATGTTGGCGTCGAGGTGATTCTCTACAAGCCACAAACGATACGGTTCTTTTCCCCTTCCCTCTTATTTTTCAGGAAACTACTTAATGAATACGTCACTTTCTGTTGAAGGTGGGCTTTACCATGTTCAACATATTACCGATGCACTACAAGAAAACTGGCTTCTACTTTGTCGTGATGTCACACAAGCCCACCATCTTATTCGCCAAAAGCCGGAAACTACCGGATACCATAATCTGACAATCTGCGAAATGTCAGGGAATACGCCTCTACGGTACGATGACAGCTTAATTGGTCTTGGCGTGATTGCTTTTAATGGATGTAGTGCTTTGCAGTTGGCAGGTGAACCATTCGTGTTGCACCGTTTACGCCGCACAATAGATCGCTATTCATGCCATACATACGGTCACCCTTACAATTTCCTGGTTCAGGTGACATTTCTGCTGGCACTACATCACTGCCCAAACGCATGGAAAATCAAAACTAACGTCCCCATCAATCAATGGAGGCAGGCTATGGAGTGGATTGCCAAATATCTAGGTTCATCCGTATCGACATCTGATACACCAGAAAATAATATTCAAAATCGGGAGAATTGGGATAGCTGGTTTAACGGTCAAAATGTAACACTGGACTTCATGCCGGAATGCGATCTACCTGAAGAACAAACCAGAGACGATCACTAATACCTAGGCGATGCCGGTTTACTCTCTCAATATCTTAAATTCAACGCAAAACAATATGTTGGTATAAATGTTGGTATAAAATTTATCGAACACAATTTATCCATTTAAATTCAATGCAATAGATTATATGTTCGAATCCTGTAGGGAGTTATCTTTAATTTTCGTATTTTATTTATATCTACAGGTGTTTTAACAGGTGCTGTAATGAAAACTATCGATTATCACGGAACGACAATCTGCGTATTAGAAGACAGACGTAATGAAATACTGTATTAAATTGTGTTTTGATAATCTATTTTGTTTGTGATATTTTCATTCGTATCAAAGTAATATATGGGGCGATAGATTGGTTATGGACATGTCGGCGTCTCTCCAGAATAAAAAAACAAACTCCTCGAATAATAAACTCCGTCTTATTCCTTTTACTGAACAACATTTTTCAGTATTGGCTGATTGGTTTTGCAATGAAAAAGAAGTTGTCCAATGGGGAGGGACGGCTCTGTATTATCCGCTTAATGAAGCACAATTTAACGCGATGCTTATTGAAACAAAGACTATACCACCAAACCGTTTGTGCTGGATGCTCGAAGATCATGCAGGAGAGTTATGCGGCCACTGCCAGCTTGATTTTGACTGGAGGAATGGGACGGCCAGAATTGGCAGGGTTGTAATTTCTCCCCAGAGACAGGGAAGAGGTTTGGCAGCTCCAATGATTCGCCAAGTTTTAGAAAAAGCATTTTCTTATGCTGACATAGAGCGAACGGAACTTAACGTCTATGCTTGGAATAAAAAAGCCATCAAAATATATACCCACGTAGGATTTATTACTGAAGGTATTCGACGCTCCTCTGCGAAAGTTGGCAACGAAAGATGGGATACGGAAATAATGAGTATTTTACGAGATGAATGGGTAAAATATTCGGTTGAATCTATTGACGAGTTGTAATGAACATTTATTTAAAAATGCGTATTTAAATATCAGGTAATAGACATATGGAAATCGATCATATTTTTATCTGCACTCCGCCGGATGCTTCAATCGCTGATATTTTAGTTCAAAATGGAGTATTGGAAGGTACGCCTAATCGACATCCTGGACAAGGAACAGCTAATCGCCGTTTTTTCTTCAATAATGTTTTCCTTGAGTTTATTTATCTTGAAGAGCCTTTCTCACAGCATAACAGGACATCTCCAGCACTCGATATCGTGCAGCGGTTAACGGATCAGCAACGCCGTTATTCTCCGTTCGGTGTAGGCTGTCGCCCGACGATTCAGGGAGAACCCGTCCCTTTCCCCCACTGGCATTATCAGCCAAGCTATCTGCCAGATGGGTACTCTATTGAGGTGGGGATAGCGACACCCAATGAACCACTCTGGTTCTTTTTGGATTTTTCTGGGCGGCCAGACCATGTAGCAGAAGAAAAGCGTCAACCACTCATTCATCCTTGTGGCATTCGAGAATTGACTTGTATCCAGTTAACTATTCCAGAAGAAGGCTCTCTTTCACTTTCAGCTCGCGCAGTGAAAAAGATAGATGGCGTTGAAATAATCCAAAGTAAAGAGCATAACCTTGTTCTTACTTTTGATTATGCCCGACAGGAAAAAAAGTTATCCCTCATGCCTGCGTTGCCATTAACAATTATTTATTGAAACGAATTAAATCAGATGACTGAAGAATCAACAAAACATGGCATTCTTATAAATCAAGAATCCGCAGTACTAACACAGGATAATTATCATGTCAAAAAAATTATTATCAGCGAATGATTATATTGATGAATTTTTCAAAAACATCACTCATATTAATAATGAATTCGATAACATCCGTTTCGAGGGGTGTATATTCCAAAATTGTAATTTTAGTGAAACGACTTTCAATCAATGTAATTTCTATGACTGTGAGTTCATAAACAGTAACATTAGTCTCATTCATATCCCTCAAACAATTTTTAGAGATGTGACTTTCAGCGACTGTAAAATTGTTGGTGTGGATTGGACGAAAGCACATTGGCCTTCAATAAAAATACCTGGAGCCTTTAATTTTGTTCGCAGTATACTTAATGATTGTATTTTCTTTGGTATTTATCTTGCCGATTCAAAAATGATTGAATGTAAAATACATTCAGCAGATTTTACCGAAGCGAACTGTGAAGAATTAGATTTTAATCTAAGCGATCTATCGGAAACCGTTTTTCATCATACAAAACTATCAGGGGCGAACTTCTCACAGTCGATAAACTACAGTATTCACATTTTCCACAACGATATAAAAAATGCAAAGTTCTCACTACCAGAGGCTGCTTCACTATTAAACGGCCTTGATATTGAGATTGTAGACTAACAAGGTTCCCCAAACCCTATATTATCCATTAGAGGATATAGATCTATAAAAACCAGCATTTATAATAATGATTAGAACCCATAGTAATATGCCGTTGAGCCTTCTCAGACAGGCCGGACACTGAACTGACCTGCCGGACAATTTGGTTTGCGGTAACAGGGCGTCAGCCGGAAGTTCCGACGCAGTAGGAACAGGGATTTAGTCACCGCATTGGCTATCATTAATTTGATGTCTGACTTTGTTGCCGGATCAGCAAATCCCGGAACAGGTAGTGCGTCATCTTCAATTACCACAGCCTGGCACGGCTATGCCGCAGCCCATTCCAGTGCACGGCGATGAGCCCAGTTTTCATCATGATTTCCTTCATCAATCAAAAGGTAAGCGCCAAACGATGTTACCAGATCCAACAACGGAGCATGGCGGCCCCCAACAACCACAAAGGAGATTTGTTTTTTCATCAAAGAAATCTCGCCCTTATTTTACTAAAAGGTTAAGCTGGCAAAAAAAAAGGGGGTATTATGAAAAACGTAATTATTAGCATGGTCACCAAGATTTCTAAGATGGATGCGGAAGCCAAGCTTCTTGCAGCCAGAGTAGAGGCGCAGTCACTACTCCTTGGAGCCCTATTACTGACCATCGGCAAAAACGGTGGTGTAAACGAAATGGTTGAGAACGTTAAAAAGGCCATCAACGCCGCGCTTGATTCGGCTGATAATCCGCTTAAATCTGATGCAGAAATACTTCTGAATGAATTTAATACCCTTCTTTCACTAACTCAGTTACTTGAAGAGAATGATTCTGAAATTGATTATGAATCTTTAAACGCGCTTCCAGGACAGACTGCCACAGATTAAGGCAACCTATAATTACCGCCTTCCGTACCTGATAACATTGAGACGACGCTATAGCGTAAACAACACGCGTAAGCTGGTTTGAAAGAACAAACGTAACGTCTGATTTCATCAGTTGGGTAAATAGATAAGTAGAAGGCGTTCGTAACTTGCTGAGAAACAGCATTAATTCAGAATATAAAAGAGATAAAAACACTCGTCTTAACCCGATAAGCCACCAATAGAAAATTGAATACAATTTATTGCTTTCCGCGCTTAACCCGCCAAAAATCCAGAGCGTTGCGGAAGAGACTAATGCATCAGGCTTGATGTGCCACAGAGAGCGGAGAATCGGCGGATTCATCAACGCGGAACTGATCGACAGTGCGCGTCAACTCCAAGGCCTGATTGTTCAGCGATTTCGCCGCGGCAAGGACTTCCAGCACCAGCGTCGCATTCTGTTCCGTGCTCTGATCCATCTGCGACACAGCCTGATTGACCTGCTCGATGCCGGAGCTCTGTTCAGCACCGGCAGAACTGATCGCTGCCACCATTACGGTGACGCGCTGCACGCTCTCGACGATTTCGCTCATGGTGGCGCCGGCGTTTTTCACCAGATTGGTTCCCTCGATGACTTTGAACACCGAATTGTCGATCAGACCCCTGATCTCCTTGGCTGCGGCAGCAGATCGCTGCGCCAACGTGCGCACCTCGCCTGCCACTACCGCGAAACCGCGCCCCTGTTCGCCGGCGCGCGCAGCCTCGACTGCCGCATTAAGCGCCAGAATATTGGTCTGGAAGGCTATTCCGTCAATCACGCCGATGATGTCCGCCATTTTGCGCGAAGAGGTATTGATCGCGTCCATGGTATCAACCACCTGGCTGATCACCAAACCGCCGCGCTCTGCCACGTCGGATGCGGACTGCGCCAGTTCATTGGTACGGCGCGCATTCTCCGCATTGTTTTGTACGGTGGCGGTCAATTGCTCCATCGCCGCCGCCGTCTGTTCCAGCGCGCTGGCCTGCGACTCGGTTCGGGCCGAAAGATCCTCGTTGCCGGAGGCGATTTGCTCAGATGCGGAGGTGATGGAGTCGGTGCTGCCGCGCACCTGGCTCACCAGCGCGGCGAGGCTATCGCGCATGGTGCGGATGGCGTGCAGAATGCTGCCCCGATCGTCGGGCAGCGTCTGTACCTCAACTACCAGATTGCCGTCGGCGATTTGTTTCACCACGTTAACGGCGTACTGCGGTTCGCCGCCCAATTGACGCAACAGCGTACGCAGCATGTTCCACGCCAGCAGAGAAATCACCAGCAGCAGCGCCGCGACAATGGACAGCAGAGTGAGCGCGTTACGCCAGAACACCTGCTGGATATCATCGATGTAATCACCGGTGCCGATGATCCAGTCGTAGGGTTCGAAGCGGGTGATGGCATAAATTTTCTCGACAGGCGTCTGAGAACCGGGGCGCATGCCCTTGCCCACATTAATCGCGATGGTCTGTTCCTTCAGCGCCGCACGGCTGCGAGCCCCGTTTTCCCGGCCGCCATTGGCGTCGACGGTGCCTACACGTTTAGGGTCGGGGTGCACATAATTTACGTCGTCACTGTAGCCCAGCACGAAAAAATAGCGATTGCCATGATGAAAGCTGCCGATGGCACGTTTAGCCTCCTCCAGCGCTTCCTCGTGTGAGATCTGCTCGGATTTCTCTCTCTCGTAGGTTTTTTGCGCGGACGCATGCGCCAGTTCCACCAGTGCGGCGATCTGGCCGATGCGCTCCTTCATCATAGACGAATACAGAGTATTCAAGGCCACCGCCGATAACACCAATAACCCCAGCAGCATAGCGCCGCACAGCAGTATGATTCGGGTTCGTAGTTTCATATCATTTCGCTTTTATAGGTTGGAAACAGCCGCGCGGCGCTCGCAGATTTTCCTGCCGCACCGCGGTTGAGCATGCTTAAACCAAAGACCAGTAGGATTGCGGCAGACCGTTAACGTACAGCGTACGACGTTCGTCTACGGGCAGGTGAATATTGAGCGTATTCCACGCCGGGCGATATTTCCCCTCGACATGGAATTGCACTTTGATGCGTTGATTATCGCTGGCGATGTCCCAGCGGAGCCACAACGCATCATCCTGCCGCCAACCGTTAGACTCGCCGTCATCTTCGAACAATAGCCCGCCGTCCCGACCTTTCCCCATTGGCGGGAACAGCAACATGTCACGGCAATCGTCGACCAGATGATCAACATACGACGTGCGAGAAGAGAGCGGCAGCATGGCGCCAGCACGCGCCAACAGCGGCAAGCGCTCCAGCGGAGCGTCCAGCGTGACGGTCTGTCCGCCGCTGAACCAGACTCCGGTATAAAAGTCATACCAGCCGGACGCGTTGCGCGGCAGATAAACCGCGCGCTGACGCTGTCCCGCTTCCACCACGCTGGCCACCAGTAAATCCCGCCCCAGCATAAAATCGTCCGTCTCCGCGAACGTGGCCGGATCCTGCTCATGATCGAGAAAGGTCGGACGCAGCATCGGTTCGTCGTCGTGGCTGGCTTGCCATAGCAAGGTGTAAAAATAGGGCAGCAAACGATAGCGCAGGGCTATCGCTTCCCGGACGGCAGGCGTGACGGACGGATACATCCAAGGCTCGTTGACGGAACGATCGTCGTTCCAGGAATGGATGGTGAAACGCGGGTGCATTACGCCGTTCTGCACCCAGCGCACAAACAGCTCGGCGTCGGGCTTATCGCCAGAGAAACCGCCGACGTCATGTCCGACGTTGTAGAGGCCGGAAAGGCTCATGCCGACGCCCATGCGGATATTGTAACGCAGGGTTTGCCAGTTGGTGCGGTTATCGCCACTCCAGGTTTGTACGTAGCGCTGCATGCCCGCACAGCCGGAACGGGAAATCAGATAGGGGCGCTTGTCCGGCGCAAAGCGCCGCTGGGCTTCCATTGAGGCACGCATCATCAGCAGCGGCATCACCGGGCGGATATGCTTGATGGCGATTTCCTTACCAAAACCGTGGCAACGCGCTTCCCCATCCCATACCTCATATTCATTATTATCATTCCAGGTTGCATCAATGCCCATTTTCAGCAATTGGGCGGTGACATTGTCCTGCCACCAGACCACAGTCTCCGGGTTGGTGAAATCGAGATGCGACCCTTCGTCATCCCAGAAACAGGAACGTTCCGGCGCATCCGTTTCCGAATCGCGAATGAACAGGTTTTGCTCCGCCACTCGCGGATACAGCGGATGATCCTGCAACAGACAAGGTTTGATATTGGCGGCCAGTTTAAGTCCGGCGTCATGAAATGCCTGAGTCATTACCGTTGGCTGCGGCACCTTTTCGTAGTTCCAGTTGAACACGTAACGTTTGTCGTTAATTGAGGTATAGCCGGAAGAGAGCTGGAAAGAGTCGCACGGAATGTCGTGCTCGCGGCACAGCGCGATAAACTTCATCAACTGCCGCTGCGCATCGGCCGCGTCGGTATAGTGCATGGTGGAACCGCTATAGCCCAGGCTCCACTTGGGGCCGAACAGCGTCTTACCGGTCAGGCGCACGAACTTTTTGGTGACGTCCAGCACGCGCGGCCCCAGGAACAGATAGTAATCCAGATCGCCCGCTTCAGCGTGATAGCGGCGGTAGGCCAGATGGTAGTTGTCCAACTCGTTGCCCAAATCCAGCCGAGTGGTGCTCAGGTTGTCGTAAAACAGGCCGAAACTCACGCCGTCGCCGCGACGAGTAATGGTAAAGGGAATGTGCTTGTACAAAGGATCGGTCGAGGCCGCGTTGTACCCCATCGCGTCCAGGTTGCGGAACTCAAAGCGGCGGCCGGCACGGTTCAGATCACCCGCTTTTTCACCCAGCCCGTAATAGCTATCCTGAGGATAACGGCGTTGGTAATGTTCCACCCCGTCACCATGTACATTGAGCAGATAGGCGCTGGTCGGCCGATCGGCGGCCAGAGGCTGCCACTCGCCCAGCTCGTTTCGGTACTCCCACGCCAGCCACAGCGGCTGATGCAGGGTAACGCGCAGCTTTGCCGAGCTGACTCGCAAGCCACAGTCCAACGGTTCCAATTTGATGCCAGGCAGGCTGAATCCAGCGCAGCTTTCGCGCGAACGCCCTTCCCAAGGCACATCCCGTTCAGGCGCGATGCTCCAGGTACGATCCAGTTCCAATTCACCCTTACGCTTGATCAGTACGCGAAACACATCTTCTTCCAGCACATAAATACGAAACAGGTGCCGCCCGTCCACGTTCAGTTCGACAAATTCGGCTGTATGCTGATTCAGTACCCAGTTTTTCAAAGTCTTCATAAACGATTTACCCCAGCTAACAATCCATACATCGGATACTCGGCGATAAAGGCGATCGGCTTGAGATTCATGCCGCATTATTGATATCGAGATGCGCCGTAATATCCCCATTTCTGCAGTCGCTGAACTACGGTCGCTATATTTGGCCCACGCTGTCCTGCTGCGTGACCATTTTTAAGCGTGGAGAAACCGACGCCATGACCGACTGTTGATTTTTCGTCTTTTAATTGGTTTGTGATAAAAGGCCAGTTAAAAAACCAGCCAATTAAATTGGTTAACCAATAAATAATAAATGAGTTAAAAATGCGGGAATACGCACTTTTTTGCAATTTTTTTCATAGCAAACTAAGAAGGCATGAATAGAACGAATAAAACGCTTAACTTTCAGCATCTTCCTTTCATGAAAAATTTGTCATTTTTAAACTTGAACTGGATCACAAAATGAGTGGAAAGTTAAAAATCAGAGAAATTGCCTTCCAGACAGGGCTATCAATCAGCACCGTTTCCCGCGTGTTGTCCGGCAAAGCCAATACCAGTGAAAACGCTAAACAGCGGGTACTGACGTGCGCGCACCAGTATGGCGTACTGGACGAACTAGCGGCCGGACGGCTGTTACTGAACGGAATAACGCTATTCGCGCCGTCGCGGGCGTTTGACGCGCGAACCGACATCTTTTACTACAGGGTGATCCAGGGGGTGGTCAACGCACTGCGGCCCCATGAGGTGCGGGTGCGCTATTGCTGTTTGGAAGAGAATGACAGCGACGCTGCGCTGTTTATGGAAAAAATGAACGACCCCACGACGGAGGCGGCATTGCTCATTGGTATTGATGATGCCTACGTGCATGCGTTGGCGGCCGATTTGGGCAAACCCTGTGTGCTGATCAACTGCCGCGATCGCCGGATGCGATTGCCCAGCGTGGCGCCAGATCACCAGTTGCTCGGCGAGATGGCCGCTAACTACCTGATCGAACAGGGACATCATCACATTCTCAATCTGCTTTGCCTGCGGCGTTACACCATGGAACAACGGCTTCAGGGCATTAAAGAGGCCATGAAACAACATAATTTGCCGTTTGAGGAAGAACACCATCTGCTGGCGGTAAACGGATTCGGTACGGCGGAAAGCTATCATCGCATGAGCGCATTCCTGCGCCGCCCCCCGCCAGAAACGCTGCCGACAGTCATCCTGGCCGGCGGCGACTTTATGGCCGACGGAGCAGTAACCGCGTTGCAGGACGCGGGAATACGCGTGCCGCAGGATATCTCGGTAATGAGCGTGGATGGTTTCAACATGCCGGCTATACACGGCATCCCTCTAACGTCGCTGCATGTTCCGCGCGAGGAATTGGGGGAAGAAGCGATTCGCATGCTGCAACGGCGTTTGATCTGCCCCACTCAGTCCTCCGGAAATCTGTTGCTGCACGGTGTTCTGGTGATGGGTGAGTCCGTCAAGCGAATCCGTGTCAATAACGCGCATACGCCGATCAATAAAGAAGGATTGTATGACTGATTGGAGTATTTCAAGCGCGCTACGCAGCAAAACGATAAAACTTGATTTCCATCACAAAAAAAACATGGTTGCAGATAACTTATAGGGAACAAGGCTATTTTGGTTGACTAATAACATCTGATAATCGAACATACAAATAAATTGGTTGACCTTAAATCAACATTAAAAGATCTCATATAACAGAGACATCGTTTCGTACCGGTCAATCAATCATTGTTCAACCTCCTCCTGTCATTGACATCGTGGTAACCAGAACAAAACAGGAAGGCAACCACCATTATCATGAGGTATTCAGTATGAAGCAGACCTGGCGCTGGTATGGTCCCAATGATCCCGTTACCCTGGCCGATGCAAGGCAGGCGGGGGCCACAGGTATAGTCACCGCGCTGCACCATATCCCGAACGGAAATGTGTGGCCAGTGGAAGAAATCCGTAAACGTAAAACGGAAGTGGAGGCAGCCGGGCTGGAATGGTCCGTGGTGGAAAGCGTCCCCATTCACGAGGAGATTAAAACCCATACCGGGCAGCACGACCATTGGATCGAAAATTACCAGCAAACTCTGCGCAATCTGGCCGCATGCGGCATTTACACCGTGTGCTACAACTTTATGCCGATACTGGACTGGACCCGTACCGATCTGGAGTATCTCCTGCCGGACGGTTCAAAAGCCCTGCGTTTCGATCAAATCGCGCTCGCTGTTTTCGAACTGCATATTCTGCAACGCCCGGGGGCGGAAGCCGACTATAACGCCGAAGAGATTGAACAGGCGCGGGCGCGTTTCTCCACCATGGCCGAAGAAGAAAAAACACAACTTACCCGCAATATTATCGCCGGTCTGCCCGGCGCCGAAGATGGCTATACGCTGGACCAGTTCCGCTCGAAGCTGGCGTGCTACCAGGGGATCGATAAGGTGAAACTACGCGAAAATTTCGCCTACTTTCTACAACGCATCATCCCGGTGGCGGAAGAGACCGGCATCCGCATGGCCGTCCATCCGGACGATCCGCCGCGTCCGATCCTCGGCCTACCGCGCATTGTTTCCACCGCCGAGGATATGCAGTGGATGGTGGATACCGTAGCCAGCAAGGCGAACGGTTTCACTATGTGCACCGGCTCCTACGGCGTACGCGCCGACAACGATTTGGTAGGAATGGTCGAGCGCTTTGGCCCGCGCATTTACTTTATTCATTTGCGCGCCACCAAGCGGGAAGATAATCCGAAGAGCTTCCATGAGGCGGCGCATCTGTATGGCGATGTCGACATGTTCGCAGTGGTGAAAGCCATTGCCGAAGAAGAGCATCGCCGGGTGACAGAAGGCAATGCGGAATCGATCCCAATGCGTCCGGATCACGGTCACCAGATGCTGGACGACCTGAAAAAGAAAACCAATCCGGGCTACTCGGCAATTGGCCGCTTGAAAGGGCTGGCGGAAATACGCGGGGTGGAACTGGCGATCCACCGCGTTTTTTTTGATCGGTAATCACCATCCGCATGGCGCGCGGCGCGTCATACGGGCGCTCATCCCCTTCTCACTGTCGAATAATATCACTCTCCGCGGCGCTGTCGTTCCGGTCTGGCCGCGGACTTACTGGAGTCAGTTATGGAAAAAAATCTTGCCAATAACCGGGCTTGCGTTGCCCGCCCGCGGTGGGATAAATCGCGTCTGGTGGCACGTATCGTCCATCTGGGATGCGGTGCGTTCCATCGCGCCCATCAGGCGCTGTTCACCCATCATCTACTTGAAGTTTCCGATAGCGACTGGGGCATCTGCGAAGTCAATCTGATGCCGGGCAACGACGCCAGGCTGATCGCTAACCTGAAAGCGCAGGAACTGCTGTACACCGTAGCGGAACGCGGCGAGAAGAGTACTGAACTAAAAATCATTGGGTCGATGAAAGAGGCTCTGCATCCGGAATTCGATGGCTGCGAAGGCATCCTGCGTGCGCTGGCTCGCTCGGAAACCGCTATCGTCTCATTGACCGTGACGGAAAAAGGCTACTGTACCAACGCCGCCAGCGGTGAGCTGGATCTAGACAACCCGCTGATTCAAAACGATCTGACGCGCCCTGCACAGCCAAAATCCGCCATCGGTTATATCGTGGAAGCGCTGAATATTCGCCGATTACGTGGCGAAAAACCCTTTACCGTACTCTCCTGCGACAACGTACGCGAAAATGGCCATGTGGCGCGCGCCGCCGTACTGGGCCTGGCTCGAGTCCGCGATGAGGAACTGGCCGCGTGGATCGAAGAACGGGTAACCTTTCCCTGCACCATGGTCGATCGCATCGTGCCGGCGGCCACAGAGGAAACTTTGCAGGATATTGCCGTTCAATTAGGGGTGTTTGATCCGTGCGCGATAGCCTGCGAACCATTCCGCCAGTGGGTCATCGAGGATAATTTCGTCAACGGCCGACCAGACTGGGACAAGGCCGGCGCCCAGTTTGTCGACGATGTCGTACCTTTTGAAATGATGAAACTGCGCATGCTCAACGGCAGCCACTCCTTTCTGGCATACCTGGGATATCTGGGCGGTTATGAAACCATCGCCGACGCCATGACCAATCCCGCATATCGCAAGGCGACGATGGCGCTTATGCAAAACGAGCAGGCTCCGACGCTGACCATGCCGGAAGGCACCGATCTGAATCAATACGCACATCTCCTAATCGAACGTTTTACCAATCCCTCTTTGAGACACCGCACCTGGCAGATCGCGATGGACGGCAGCCAGAAACTGCCGCAGCGTCTGCTGGATCCGGTGCGTATCCATCTGGCAACCGGCGCCAGCTACCGGCATCTGATTCTGGGTGTGGCGGGCTGGATGCGTTATGTCGGAGGCGTGGATGAAAAAGGCGACGCTATAGACGTGATTGACCCGCTACTCGGAGAGTATCAACGCATCTACCAACAATATGACACCCCCGAAGATCGCGTGCGCTTGCTGTTGTCCATCAGCGCCATTTTCGGCTCCGATTTACCGCAGAACCAAGACTTTATCAACGCCGTGACAGAGGCCTACCGGCGGCTACTGAGCAATGGAGCCCGTGCGGTGGTGGAAACCCTGTAAACCATGAGGGATAATAGGTTATGACATCGTTCATGAACGACGATTTTCTGCTGAAAAACGCCACCGGACGCGAGCTACACCATGATGTGGCGGCAAAAATGCCGGTTTATGACTATCACTGCCACCTCAACCCGAAAGAGATCGCCGAAGATCGGCGATATACGAATGGCGGGCACCACGGACGATCCGCTGGATTCGCTGGAATACCACCGCCAGATCGCCGCCGACACAATCAACGACCAGAAGGATGCCATGCTGCGCCAGTTGGAACAACTTTCGCGTATGGGACTACTGAGCCTGTTCGTGGGAATGCTGACCGATTCGCGCAGTTTCCTCTCCTACACTCGCCACGAATATTTTCGACGCATCCTGTGCAACCAGCTCGGCCAGTAGGTGGAAGACGGCGAAGTCCCGCATGACAAAGCCATGCTGGGCGAGCTGGTGCGCAATGTCTGCTTCAACAACGCCGAACGCTATTTTACGGCCAGCAGAGTGAGGGATAACAAAGCCAACACTATCGGCGCACAGTCGATAAGCGGTCCCGCAGGGGCTCGCTTAACGCCAGACGCTAACCGATTGGTTTAACAGGCTTTGAATCGTTCTCTGTCTCAGCCTTTCATTTATCGCTGCTTTTTTTGTAATTGGCGGACCAATTATGCCATAATTCCACCGATCATTTTTTTCATTCGATATTTCAATTCTTCAGAGATGAAAATGCAGCCGACCACAACGCAACAACCGCCTGGACTCCAGCGGCCTTACCAGGAAGTAGGAGGCGTTCTCCGTTCAATGATTTCACAGCAGCAGTACGTTATCGGACAGCGCTTACCGCCGGAACGCGAGCTTGCTGAAATGCTGAATGTTTCCCGTACCGTAGTGCGGGAGGCGTTGATCATGTTGGAAATTGAAGGGTTGATCGAAATCAAGCGCGGTTCGGGTATTTTTTTGCTTAGGAATCCCGCAGACCATGAAACCGACAATGCTACGGAAGATCAAGTCAATAACGCCGGTCCTTTTGAAATGCTTCAGGCGCGTCAGCTAATTGAAAGTAACATCGCCGAATTTGCGGCACTGCAGGCCACCCGGGAAGACATTATCAAAATGCGCCGGGCATTGCAGCTTGAAGAATATGAACTGGCGAATGACGATGAAGAAAGTGGCGACATGCAATTTCACCTTGCTATTGCTGAAGCCACGCATAACAGCCTGATGGTGGAATTATTCAAACAATCCTGGAAATGGCGTGAAAATAATCCTATGTGGATTCAGCTTCACAGTCACCTCACAGACAATAATTACCGCAAAGAGTGGCTGACCGACCATAAACAGATCCTTTCCGCGCTTATCAAGAAAGATCCCAAAGCGGCCAAATTAGCGATGTGGCAGCATCTTGAGAATGTGAAAAATCGTTTGCTCGAATTCTCGGACGTTGACGATATCAACTTCGATGGGTATCTGTTCGAGTCATGGCCATTGACTAAGGAGTTCTCATAATCATCATCCCTTGCGCTTAATGCCGCCCGCTTAAGAAAGAGCGGCATTAAACCCGCGGCGCCCCTTGAGAGGGGCGGACATAGATAGTCCACCATAAAAAATCGCCAGATCCCGCCGCCAGCACGCAATCAACAGGGAACAACGGTTCGACTCGGCCTGGGCGTTACTCTTCCTCCAGTTCACGGTAGATCGTATCCCGGAGTTCTTTGGGAAAAGCCCCGTTTACACCTTCGCCCGTGGTATTGGTCAAGGCGATAACGCTCAGTCCCCGGGCGCGATCGATAAACCATGTATGACCGTAAACTCCGCTCCACGAAATAGTGCCGGCTGATTGCGGCGAATCAGCGGCGGCAGGATGGTCCAGAACCGCCCAACCAACGCCGAACCCCCAGCCCGGTCCCTGCGTCGCATACTGCGAGCTAACCTGCAGGCGCGTCATGAACTGGATGCTTTCCGGCGACAGCAGCGGTAAACCGCCTCTGCGTATCGCTTCCAGAAACTGTAGAAAATCTGGTGCAGTACCGGCCATACCGCCGCCGCCGGACGGATAGGAGGCCGGATCGAGAATACGGCTGGGGGCGAATACAACGGTACCCTCGCCAAACGGCACCGATGTGCCGTCAGTAATAGGCTGTGGAACCGGTGTACCATCGGCATAAGGGGTTACCAGACGTTCGAGATCGGCGACGGAGAATCTCGTGTCATCCATGCCCAACGGCCCGGTGACCAGACGTCGCACCAGTTCTGGCAGACTTTCCCCCGTTGCGCCACTCATAACTGCACCCAGCACGTCCAGGGCCAGTGAATAACGATATCCTTCTCCCGGCGGATAGAGCAGCGGCGCGGCTGCAAGCCGCCGCAGGTTTTCCTCTATGGACAGTCCAGGCTGGTCCACACCGTCAGAAACATTCAGCCGATGGTAAGCCGACTCTTTAGGAGCAGAGTAGCGATAACGCAGGCCGGAAGTATGGCTCAGCAAGTGCCGAACCAGAATCCTGACTTCAGTGCCATCTTCCAACCGAGGTCGGAAATTCGGCAACCAGCGGGTAATATCGTCATCAAGATTCAGTCGCCCCTCTTCAATCAGCCGCATAGCTGCCGTACTCACCATAGGCTTAGTAATAGAAGCCAGCCGGAAAATGGCCGTGTCGATCATGGCGGCGCCGTGTTCTCTATCAGCCAGGCCAGCCGCTCGCCGATAAAGCAACGTGCCATGCTGTGCAATCAGCACCACCGCGCCGACCAGCCGCTGTTCAGCAATGGCATGGTCAATGACGTCATCGACCGCAGTTTGCAGCCCCACGGGACGCGATGGGACGTCCAAATTGAAGTAATACATCGTAACTCCTGTCGTTTGTTGGAAAATTTCACGATGACCTCACCTGTCAACCGAGCCGATTATTGGCTGAAAAGTGTACTTGACCGCACGTTCCCGCTGCACCAACCCTTTCAGCCGGCCAATCTCATGGTCATCTGAATTGTTTTGTCGGATCATCCGGCATCCTGCAGCACGTTCCGGACGTATAAGGCCAGAGAGATTAGATTCCCCGCGGAAAGAGTATGTCATCCTGAATACATAATATATTGGTTAACCAAAAAAAACATAACCAAATCACACATACACATCAGTCTTTGTCTGCACTTATCATCAGCCAGCCCAACCCAGGTGGCAATTTTTTTTCGCCAATTTGGTTAACCAAATATCATTAATAACACAAATTAATCCACCAATAAGGCAATTGTGATCTATATCTCTGTTTTTTTAGTTTTAGATGGCTACTGTAGACCCTGTAAAACGGGCTCGTTGCAGCAATGAATCGAAACATTATGCAGTTAGGCAGTAAGCCTTTCAGTATAAAAAGTACCAATACAGAAAAGTGGCAAACCAATATTGAGTGCAATATAACTTCTTACTCTGACTATTAACGAGTTGGAAAATATTCACAGCGCTTGACGGACCTTTTCATGCGAAAGAGCATATCGAAATGAAGAGTTAGCGGGTTATTAGGTTGACCAATTGAAGTACCGAGGGTGCAAAATGGTTTCGGCGGGGTTGTTTACTCCTCATTTGATCCTGAATCACGCGGGTTCATATGCCTCCGTGACCGGCCGTTTGCCCAGGCACCTGTCCACATTCCCAAGACCGTATCTCTTTACTCCCTTTCAAGGATAAATGTAATGAACGCAACTAAACCCACTGAACGCAGAGTAGGTATAAAAACTGCGATCGGTTATGGCGTAACAGATCTGTTCGGCGGCGGATCGATGGCATTGATCGGCATCTGGCTGCTGTTTTTCTACACAACGTTCTGTGGCCTGTCGATGCTTGAGGCGAGTTCCATCTTTGCCATCGCCCGCATCATTGACGCCTTTCTCAGCCCAATAATGGGATACGTAACGGATAAATTCGGCAGCACCCGATTAGGTAAAAAATTCGGCCGCCGCCGCTTTTTCCTACTGATTGGGGCACCTTTGATGTATATCTACACGCTGATTTGGATCAGTGACATGGGATATTGGTACTATCTCGGCACCTATCTCGCCGTAGAGTTACTGGTAGCCATGGTGCTGGTGCCGTGGGAAACGCTCGCAGCCGAGATGACCAACCGATTTGGCGAACGTACGCGGTTGGCTGCCGTCCGCCTGACCTTCTCACAGATCGGCGTTTTTCTGACGGCTTCCATTCCTGGCGTCATGATGCAGTATTTCAGTAAGGATTCGCCCCTAACCTACACTTATACGGCCTTACTGTTCTCCACCATTTTCTTCATTGTCGTACTGATAACCTACTTTTCCACCTGGGAATCGAAGGACCTGAATCCGGAAGAATTCAATAAAATAAATTCCGGACCTAAATTGAGCTTGGGTGAACATGTGAAGAATATGGTGTTCGAGTTGAGCTCGACGTTCAAAATCAGAACATTTCGCCAACATATCATCATCTATATCTCGTCATTTACCGCACTGGATATTTTCTTTGCGGTGTTCGTTTATTACGTAGTCTATGCATTACACCAGGATGCGGCGAGCGCCTCGGGCTATCTCTCCGTCGCGACATCCATATCCATTCCCTCGACGCTGATATTCATGTTCATGCTGGACAAGATGAATATAAAACCCTCCAACGCCATGCGGCTGTCCTATACCTGCATTTTTGCCGTACTGTTATTCCTGATTGTTCTGTATGTGAGTGAAGTAACCGTATCCATGTGGGCGATCTCCGCCGCATTCGTGGTCTTGGGTTTCGGCCGAGCCGGTCTCTATTTCATTCCGTGGAATATATACAGCTTCATCCCGGATATCGATGAGGTCGTTACAAGACAGCGGCGCGAGGGAGTATTCGCCGGGGTGATGACATTAACCCGCAAGAGTACGGTGGCCCTGGCGATCATGCTGATCGGTTTTATTCTGGAGGAAAGTGGTTTTGTAAAAGGCCAGTTGACGCAACCGGTCAGCGCTCTGCACGCGATCACCGGGTTGCTCATCGCGGGAACGGGCGGTCTGCTCCTGATAAGCATGTATATGACTTTTAAATTTAAGCTGACCCGCGAAACGCACAAAGTGCTGGTCAAGGAGGTTTCCCGCCTGAAATTGGGAGGGAAAAAAGAGGACTGTCCTGCCGATGCCCGCATCGTCATCAAGGAGCTCACTGGCTACGAATATGACCGAGTGTGGAATACCACTCCCACCGAAGCGGCGAATAAAGCAGTGCTGGAAAAACAGGGAAATATATAGCGGTGTTTTCAGCGACATGAAGAATGCGCCAAATACGTAATCCGACTGGCAGGCTTTAGCTATTAAAGAGCGTTTTTTATATCTGTAAAATAATCAATACCAGGGCAGAAAAATTATGAAACATCTATTTATCAAGTGGCTAGTTGTCACCGTCGCATTTTCGCCGGTAATCGCTCATTCCGCGCAAATAAACGATGACGAAACCGAATTAAGAATAAGATTGAAGAATGATTTCAGACGGGCCGATAAACCCAGCGCTGGCTCATCCCGTGACATTTACGCCTGGACACAAGGCGGGCTGATAGACATGAACACCCAGTACTTCTCCGATTTTATCGGAGTGAGCGCTGGCGCCTATTACGTTTATAAATTAGGCGCCAAAGACCGATGGAGCACCCGCTGGTATTTAGCGGATCATGACAGCTTCGGTTATGCGATAGGCGCAGTCAAATTAAAACCGGCCGACGGCATTAAACTAAAGATCGGGAGGTTTGGCACAGATTACGGCTACGGTAGCCTGCCCTACCGGATACCGTTGATAGCGGATAACTCGTCAAGAACGCTGCCAACCGTTTCCGAAGGAGCCCTGGGTCATTTCGAACTGAACGATAACGTAGAGCTATGGGCTATGTGGCGTTCGCGCGTCTTCTATTATGTGGACGCCGCCGAGAAAGGGTTGCGCGACGAAGGCATCTATAACTCCAGCAGCGGTAAAATCGACCGGCGCAGAGCCCGAAGCTTCCTGGCGGGATCCTGGCATGACAGCGACAGCCGCTATTCACTCGGCACGTCCTGGCAAGATGATGTCTCGACACAGGTGCAAACCATATTTGAAAAAACCCACCGTTTCGAGGGCAAACGTTCGCTGAAATGGGAACTGATGGGGTTTTACGGCCAGGTCAACGGCCTCAGCAAACAAAATAGCTACCATGACGAGACGGCTCTGGTTTCCGGACGGCTAACCTATTCGTTTGCAAATATGAAACTGTTCACCTCTGTTGGAAAACTTACCCATGATATCAACCCCTATATCGTCTACACGGATATAGGCTATCCTGACGCATTAAGCATCGACCGTAATAAAGAGAGTATGTTGTCATTCCAGGTTGGCGCACAATACTATTTCACACCGAATTTCGGCGTGATGATCGCGCCGATTGTGACCAAAGGTTATCAGGATCAGCAGAGGACTATCAAAATAAACGGTTTAGGCGTAGTCGGCGGTGTTATGTACAATTTCACCGACGGTATGTTAAAAGGCCTGAATATGTATGTAGCCGCCGACAGAGCGCGGGAAAAACGCCCCGGCAGCGCGCTGGGCGATCGTCTGAACTACTGGGATATCAAAGCGGGAATACAATATGATTTCATGTTGAAATAGTAAATGCTCGATAATTACCGCCGCGAGACTAAATAATTTCCCCACGTATTTTCGATAATGACGCCTCCCTGCTGCGGGAGGCGTCACACATCCTTTACATAATCACATTTTTACCGCAGGGATATCAGATAGCCGGGTGGTGTATGCCGGGGAGAGCATTTCTCTTTTCATGGCCCACGACTGGCAAACGCCCTGCCCGGCAAACCAGATCTTTCCGTTGCCGCTGTGGTTAATTTTATCAATCGCCGACATTAATGCTTCGCTGTGCGGCTGGGGTTGATGGCTATCAAATAGGTTGAGCTGTGCGATCCCACGGCTGTAGAAATCGTTGAGCATCACTCCCGCTTTTATATAGCGGCAATTCGGCAGCCATATCCGCTGCAACGATTCAACGGCCACACGGACAATATCGCGCGTGTCGTTGGAGGGGATCGATAATACGCCCATGGACTGGTTGCTATAGAACGTCTCGTTGTCGGCATGCGGGCTGGTTCGGATAAACACGGAAACCTGTTTGCAATATTGTCGCTCCCGCCGTAGTTTCTCAGCCGCTCTCTCGGCATATAAACAGACCGCCTGTCTCATATCGTCATAGTGAGTGACCCGCGAGCTGAATGAGCGGGAGCTGACGATCTGCTGTTTTTGCGCCGTCAACGCCTCAACGTCCAGGCAGGATTCCCCGCGCAGTTCGCGAACGGTGCGTTCCAATACCACATTGAACGATTTCCGAATATATGACGAACTACACTGGGAGAGTTGCAACGCGCTGTCTATGCCCGAGCTTCTCAGCTTGCGCGACAGCCGGCGCCCTACGCCCCAGACTTCCTCGACGGGGATCAGGCTTAAAAGTTTTCGCTGGCGATCGACGTTTGAAAGATCGACCACCCCACCCGTTTTACTCCACTGTTTGGCGGCAAAATTCGCCAGTTTCGCCAGGGTTTTCGTCGGCGCTATCCCAATCCCGACGATCAAATGAGCGTCCCGCAAAACCCGCTCCCGCACGTGGTGGCCGAACTGCGTCAAATCCGCACAGTTGCCGACCCCGGTTAAATCTAAAAATGCCTCATCAATACTGTACACCTCAACCGCGGGGGCCATCTCTTCCAGTATGGTCATCACGCGGCAAGACATATCCGCATAGAGCGCATAGTTTGAAGAAAAAACCGCGACGCCATAACGCTTAACAAGGTCGCGGATATGGAAAAAAGGCATCGCCATTTTGATACCCAGTTTCTTGGCCTCCGCCGATCGGGCGATCACGCAGCCATCGTTGTTGCTGAGCACAACGACCGGCCGGCCGCGCAAGTCGGGGCGGAAGACCGTCTCGCAGCTCGCATAAAACGCATTCACATCAACCAGCGCGTACATTAACGTGTCGCATGTATGACGTAGGTGACCACCCCAAAGATATCCAGGCTCTCCGCAGAGTGGATATAAATGGGCCGATAGGCGGGGTTCATCGGCATCAGCGCCAGGCGCGGCGCGGTCTGTAACCGCTTCACGGTGAATTCGCCGTCAACCGCCGCAATCACGATATCCCCATGTTTGGCCTCAAGGGAGCTGTCAACGACCAGCAGGTCGCCATCGCTGATATGTCCCTCGACCATCGACTCCCCGCTCACACGCAGAAAATATGTCGCGCTGGGATGGCGCACGCATACCTTGTTTAAGTCAATACGCTGTTCGACATAATCCTGCGCCGGGCTTGGAAAGCCCGCGGGGATGAGGTCATTAAACAATGGCAAACTCAGTTCTTCAAGACTCTCAATCGCTCTCATTAACAACATGCCACACCTTATACTGTTTTTTTATACAGTATAAATAAGACTGCCGGTAATGCAATTGGTACGATAAAAATGCGCCAGAAAACGGCGTCGCGATTATTTTGTCTCAAGCCTCTTTTCAAAACCGCCTCACCCCTTTACTGTATATCCAAACAGTTGATAATGAGGTATTTCATGTTTGTTGAACTTGTATACGATAAACGCAATGTTGCCGGGCTGAATAATGCTCACGCCCTTATTGAGAACGAGCTGGCAAAGCGCGTGCGGCGCGTATTCCCCGACGCGGCGGTTACGGCGAAAGCCATGCAGGCGAACGGGATTAATACCGACGCCAGCAAATCGGATAAAGCCATCCTGAATCGTCTGGTTGAAGAGATGTTTAACGATGCCGATGAATGGATGATGGCGGACTAGGCGGCAAGATTTTCAGTGACGGAAAAAAACGACAGGACGCGGCAACTGCGCCCTGTCGCGATGTGGCGTCAGCGGACCATTAAGCCTGGTGTTCAATGGCCTTGCCGCGATTGTCTATGGCGATCTTTTGCGGTTTTTCGCTTTCCGGAATTTCCTGGTAGAGCTCAATGGTCAGCAGACCGTTTTCCAGAGCCGCCCCCTGCACTTTCACATGCTCAGGCAGGGAATAGCTGATGCTGAAATCCGTACGGCTAATCCCCCGATGCAGCCAGTTTTCCTCTTCGGCATTATTTTCCTCTTCGCGTTTACCGGAAACGATCAGCTGCCCGCCCGCCGTTTTTATATCCAGCTCGTCTTCCTTCCAGCCGGGAACGCTCAACGTGATGCCATAGCGGCTGTCATCCAGACGGCGGATATCATATGACGGCGTTGTTGATAAAGGCGCATCTCCGGTTAGCTGACTGAATAGCCGGTCAATGCGGTTAAAGCGATCGGAAAAAAGCGTATTGGAGACGTCAGGGAATAATGACAAGGTTCTTAGCGCCATAATTAACCTCCTGAATATACGTTACCAGACATTCAAAAGTTCAACATATAAGGCAAGCATCGCTTGTCTACCAGACAACATGGTGACGGCGGAAAAAATTTCAAGCGCCATTTTTAGTGATCTGCATCACATTTTTATCGGCAAATTCTGAGCGCAACCGGACGGTAATTGTTGATACGGGAGATGCCGTTATCAACGACATTAGCGCTGACTGCATACCAGGATTCGTTTTCATCCAGAGGCGAAATTCTCCATCACCAGGTGTCCGGGTCCCACCTCGGTATAAGTCCGCGGCGGGTGAATATAACCGAGCGGCCGGACGGGGCTGCGTAATTCATCGATGGCGGCGTTGCGGCGAAAACCGCGCCGCGATGGATCCGGAACCGGTACGGCGGCAATCAGCTTTTGGGTATAGGGATGGCGCGGGTTGGCGAAAATCGCCGCGCGCGGGCCGATCTCGACGATTTCCCCCAGACACATCACCGCCACCCGGTGGCTGACGCGCTCCACCACCGCCATATCATGGGAAATAAACAGAAACGCAATCTTGAACTGCTCTTGCAGATCGAGCAGCAGGTTGCATATCTGCGCTTTGATAGACACATCAAGCGCGGAAACGCTCTCATCGGCGATGATCACCTTCGGTTTGAGCGCCAGCGCGCGGGCAATCGCCACGCGCTGGCGCTGGCCGCCGGAAAATTCGTGGGGATAACGGTCCATCATCGCCGGCGATAATCCCACCCGTTCCAGCAGGTCGGCGGCCCGTTGCCGCGCCTCGCCATGGGTCGCCAGCCGGTGCTTGATCATCGGTTCGGCGACGGCCGCGCCTATCGTCATGCGGGGATTGAGGCTGGAGAACGGATCCTGGAAGATCATCTGCACGCTGCGGCGCATGGTGCGCAGGCCGATCATATCGAGATTCAGCACATCGAACCCGTCTAGCATGACTTCACCGCCGCGCGGTTCAATCAGCCGGCTGATGGAGCGGCCGGTGGTCGATTTCCCGCAGCCGGACTCGCCCACCAGCGATAACGTTTCCCCCTGAAAAAGATCGAACGAGATGTTCTCCACCGCGTGAACCGCGCCGTGGGCGCGGCCCAGCAGACCGGAGCGAATATCAAAGCGCGTTACCAGGTTTTTTACCGACAGCACCGGCGTTTGGCCGCCGGCCACCGTATCCGGCACATCTTTGGCGGCGGTGATGGCTCCGCTTGCCATATCGATGTGCGGGAAACGCAGCGGCCATGCGTGCCCTTTCATTGAGCCGAGCTTCGGAACCGCCGCCAGCAGCGCCCGGGTGTAAGGGTGTTTCCCATGATGAAAGATATCGCCGGTTGCGCCGGTCTCCACCTGATCGCCGCGAAACATCACAAGGGTGCGGTCGGCGATTTCCGCCACCACGCCCATATCATGGGTAATAAACAGTACGGCCATGCCCTCCTCTTGCTGCAACTGTTTGATAAGATCCAGTATCTGACCCTGAATCGTCACATCCAGGGCGGTGGTCGGCTCATCGGCAATCAGCAGTTTGGGCCGTGAGGCCAGCGCCATGGCGATCATCACGCGCTGACGCATGCCGCCGGAAAACTGATGGGGGTACTCGTCGAAACGGCTCCGCGCGTTGGGGATACGCACTTTTTCCAGCAGCCGGATGGTTTCCGCCCGAGCTTCGGTTTTGCCCATGCCTTTATGGCGCCGCAGTACCTCTGAAATCTGCCTGCCGATGGTGAAAACCGGGTTTAGCGACGTCATCGGCTCCTGAAAGATCATCGACGCCTCATTGCCGCGCACGGCGCGCATCTCCTTTTCCGACAAGGCGAGGATATCTCTGCCGTTGAGGATAATCTCGCCTTCAATGCGGCTTGAGCGGGGATCGAGCAGGCGCATAATGGAAAGCGAGGTGACGCTTTTGCCGGACCCGCTTTCGCCGACCACGGCCACCGTCTCTCCGGCCTTTACCTCGAAGGAAATATCGCGGACAACCGATTTCCATTGTCCGTCCACCCGAAAAGCGGCGGTGAGATTGCGAACCGCAAGCACGGTTTCCGGCGCTGGCTTTATCTCATTGCTGGTCATCTTTTTCCTCACTATCAGGCGTCTGTCGGCGGCGCATCGAACCAGGGGAAAACCCGCCGGTTCGATAAGCGTCCGGTGTCGTCTAATCCATCAGCGGCCGATCGCGTATGCCTGCATCAGGCGCGGCGTGGCGGCCGCGCGCAGCAGGCCGTCGGCATCGCGGCGCGCGGCGGTCAAACGCCCGATCGTCCAGGGGTCGGCGATGGAAATGTCATGGCCGCGCGCCTTCAGCGCCGCCAGCGTGGCTTCGCCGATACTGCTTTCGATCATCACATTGCCCGGCTGGCGGGTACGCGGATAGAACGAACCGGGAAAATGCGCGGTATGAAACAGCGGCAGGTCGATGGCCTGTTGCAGGTTGATGCCGAAATGCGCGTAGCGCAGAAAGAACGACAGCTGCCACTGGTCCTGCTGATCGCCGCCGGGCGTGCCGAATGACAGCGTCGGCTTGCCCTGATACAGCGCCAGCGACGGCGTCAGCGTGGTGCGCGGACGTTTGCCGGGCGCCAGCGAGGTCGGCAGGCCGGGTTTCAGCCAGAACATCTGGGCGCGGGAGTTGAGGCAGAAGCCAAGCCCCGGAATAATCGGAGAGGATTGCAGCCAGCCGCCGGACGGCGTGACCGAAACCATATTGCCCTCGCGGTCGATCACGTCGATATGAACCGTGTCGCCGCGTTTTTCGCTGAGGTGCGACATGGTCGGTTCGTAGACCGCGCCGCTGCCGCTCATGGCGTCCAGCATCGTCATGGTAAGATCGTGCTGCGCTTCAAAGCCGGGTAAACGGCCGGGACGCAATTCCAGCGACGCTTGCGCGCCAATCAGCCGGCGGCGTTCCCGGTTATAATCCTCCGAAAGCAAGGTCGCGAGCGGCACCGGCGAAAAGGCGGGATCGCCGTAATAGACTTCGCGATCGGCGTAGGCCAGTTTCATCGCCTCCACCACGGTGTGAACGAAATCCGCCCCGCTCGGATCCATCGCGCCGATATCGACCCCCTTGAGCAGCGCCAGCGCTTGCAGCAGCACCGGTCCTTGCCCCCACGGCCCGGTCTTAGCGATAGTCCAGCCGTGATAGTCATAGGTGGCGGGCTCCTCGACGGTGGCGCGCCAGTTCGCCAGATCTTCGGCGGTCAGCACGGCCTTGTGGCGCGCGCCGCTGGCGTCCATCACCTCCGCCGTTTTCAAGTACTCGCCGATCGCGTCGGCGACAAAGCCGCGGTAAAAGGCATCCCGCGCGGCGTCAATGCCCGCCTCGCGGCCGGGTCTGGCTTCGGCTTCGGCTTCGCCGATAATACGTTTCCAGGTATCGGCCAGCGCCGGATTTTTGAAGTTTGACAGCGCCGTGGGCGCGACGCCGCCCGGCAGCCAGGTTTCATAGGAGGTCGGCCACTCCCGGCGGAAAAATTCGCCCAGATCGTTGATGGTCGCGGCGACGCGCGGCAGCAGCGGATGGCCGTTCTCCAGATAGTGGATCGCCGGCTCCAATACTTCGCGCACGCTCAGGGTGCCGTAATCGCGCAGCATCAGCATCCAGCCGTCAAACGCGCCGGGGATCACGGTGGCGAGCAGGCCGTCGCCGGGGATCAAATCCAGCCCTTCGGCGCGATAGTGCTCGATGGTCGCGCCGGCCGGCGCGGTGCCCTGCGCGCAAATGACTTCCACCTTATCTTTCTTGCGCGAATAGATAACGGCGGGCATATCGCCGCCGGGGCCGTTCAGGTGGGGTTCGAACACCTGCAAGGCAAAACCGGTCGCCACGGCGGCGTCAAACGCGTTGCCCCCTTTTTCCAGTATGCTCATGCCGACGGCCGAGGCCATCCAGTGAGTCGAGGCGACGACGCCGAAGGTGCCGAGGATCTCGGGACGTGTGGTGAATGCGTGCATAACGATATCCTTCTATATGTTAATTTTCGCGCGGGTCGAGCGCATCGCGCAGACCATCGCCCAAGAGATTGAAACCGATAACCACCAGAAAAATCGCCGCGCCCGGCCACCAGGCCATCCACGGCGCCTGCGTCAGGAAGTTCTTGGCGACGTTAAGCATGGAGCCCCAACTGGGCGCCGGCGCCTGTTGGCCCAGACCGAGAAAGGAGAGGCTGGCTTCCGCGATAATGGCGGTGGCCACCGTCAGCGTCGACTGAACGATGATTGGCGGCAGAATGTTCGGCAGGATATAGCGCAGCAGAATATCGCCGTGACCGAGACCGATGGAGCGGGCGCCTTCGATATAGTCCTCGTTTTTCACCGCCAGCACCTGCGAACGCGTCAGCCGCACGAAAATCGGCATGGCGGAGAGGCCGATGGCGATCATCGCGTTGGTAAGACTCGGGCCAAGAAACGCCGCCAGCGCTATCGCCATAATCAGAAAAGGCATGGCGAGAAACGCCTCGGTAACGCGCGAGATTACCTGATCGACCCAGCCTCCGAAATAGCCGGAAATCAGGCCGAACGGCACCCCGGTCAGCACGGCGATGGCGACGGAAATGACGCCGGCCATCAGCGACGTCTGCGCCCCCCACACCATACGGGAAAGCACGTCGCGGCCGATATCGTCGGTGCCGAGCCAGTGCGCCGCGGAGGGCGCCTGGCGAATCGCGCTCCAACTGGTGGCAAAGGGATCGGCCAGAGGCAGCACGGGAGCCAGAACGGCCAACAGGGTGAAAAAGACGATGATGATCAGCCCGGCGATCGAACTGCGATTGCGCTTCATCTTTTTCCAGGCTCGATTGCCCGGTACGGCCTGCGGCGCGGGCAACCGTGTTTCGGAAAGACTCATAGCGCGCTCCTCATCCGCGGGTTAAGCAGAACGGCGATGACATCGGCCAGCAGATTCATGAAAATAAAGCCCACGGCGGTGCAAAGCACCACGCCCTGCACCACCGCGTAGTCGCGGTTGAACACCGCATCGACAATCAGCTTGCCGAAACCGGGAATGGTGAAGATTTGTTCGGTCAGCACCGCGCCGGCCAGCAGCTCGCCGAAGAGCAGCGCGGTCAGCGTGACGATCGGCGACAGCGCATTGCGGAACGAGTGGCTGAGCACCACCTCGCGGTTGGAAAGCCCTTTGGCGCGCGCCGTACGGATATAGTCCGACTTCATCACCGAGAGCATGGCCGAGCGGGTATGGCGCATCAGCGTCGCCGCCAGCGCCGTGCCGAGCACGAAAGCGGGCATGATGGTGGTTTTCAGCGAGCGCGCCGGATCGACGAATATCGACTCATAGCCCGATGCCGGCAGCCAGCCCAGATGGACGGAAATCAGCAGGATCAGCATGATGCCGAGCCAAAAGTTGGGAATGGAGAGGCCGGAGAGCGCAACGATATTGGCGAGATAATCAATCGCCGTGTTTTGTTTAACCGCCGCCAGAATCCCGATCGGCACGCCGATAATCAGCGCGAAAAACATCGACATCAGCGCAAGCTGGATGGTGACCGGCAGTTTTTCGCCAATCAGCTCCAGCACCGGCTGATTGGTGCGCAGCGATACGCCGAAATCCCCCTGAACCACGTCGCCAAGCCAGTAGAAATATTGATAAACCACCGGATCGTTCATCCGGTACTTGTCGCGCAAGAGTTCAATAACGGCCGGATCGCGCTCTTCTCCCGCCATCGCCAGTATCGGATCGCCCGGCAGCAGCTTTTGCAGAGAAAAAACGAAAATAGAGATAATTAACAGCGTCGGTATCGCTACCAGCAGCCGTTTACCGATGTAGATGTGCATGCAAGCGACTCCTCATTCAGGCAAGGCTTAACCGGATACCCCGGGAGGCGCGTCGGGCGCTCCCGGCGTGTGGACGAAACGGCTCTAGTCGCCTTTCTTGACCCCGGTCAGGCGGATCATGCCGTCGGCCGACGGCTCGAAGCCGGCGATTTTTTTGGCGTAGGCGTAGAGATAAGCCTGATGGCCGAGGTAGATCAGCGGCAGATCGTCATCCAGAATTTTGGTCGCGGCATCGTATTTGGCTTTGCGCACCGCGTTGTCCGTCGATGCGCGGGCTTCGTTAAGCAGCGCGTCGACCTGCGGGTTGCAATATTTGGTGTCGTTGATGCCGCCTTTACAGGTCACAAACTGATGAATATTGCCGTCCGGATCGGGACGCCCGGACCAGTCGGAGCGCGACAGCACATAATTTCCCGCCGTCTGCTCGGCAAGCAGGGTAGCGAATTCGGTCGCTTTCAGGCGGACGTTAAAGCCGGCTTCGGCCGCCATTGACTGAATAACCTGCATCATCTGGGTCTGCGTGGTGTTGTTGGCATGCTGAAGCTCGATGTCGTACTTCTCAAAACCGGCCTCTTTCAGCAGCGCCTTGGCCTTCGCTACGTCGCGCGCCGGAACCGGTATCGCTTTGTTGTACCACGGGCTGGTCGACGGCCACGGCTGGTTGCCGGCCAGCGCGGTGCCTTCGAATACCACCTGGTTGATCGCCTCACGGTCGATGGAGAGCGAGAAGGCCTGCCGCAGGCGCTTATCCTTGCCGAACGGGTTATCGGCCCGCGCGCCATTGCCGATATTGACGTACAGCGCCATATAGCCCGGACCGACTACCTTGCCATAGACGAGGTTCGAATCTTTTTTGACGGCATCGACATCGGACGCCGAGATGCGTTCGACCAGGTCGAGCTCGCCGGATTGCAGGTTGGCCAGACGAACCGTGGTATCCGGGATCGGCAGGAAAGTGACCTTATCGATGAAGATATTTTGCGCATTCCAGTAGTCGGCGAATTTTTCCAGCACGATGCGATCCTGCTGAACGCGCTGAACAAATTTAAAAGCGCCGGAGCACACCGGGTTGGAGCCGAAATTGGCCCCCAGCTTCTTGCCGGCGGCGGGGGAAATCATCATGCCGGCGCGGTCGGATAGCTGGGCCAGCAGGCTGGCGTCCGGGCTTTTCAACGTAAACTTGATCTGGTATGCGCCGGTGGCCTCCACTTTGGCGACGGAGGCCAGCTCGCTCTTGCGGCGCGATTCCGGCATCGTCATATAACGGTCGATATTATAGACGGCCGCCTCGGCGTTGAACGGCGTTCCATCGTGGAACACCACTCCCTGACGCAGATCCATGGTCAGCGTGGCGCCGTTATCGCCCCACTCCCATTGGGTCGCCAACTGAGGAATGATCGACAGGGTATTGTCCACATCCACCAGCTTGTCGCACAGACTGGTGTAAACTATACGACCCACGAAAGTTCGGGACTGCGCGGGATCCAGCACGTCGGCATCATCCTGTAAACCAATGCGCAATTCCGCTGCAAACGCCGTAGCGGCCATCAACGTCCCGGCCAGAAAAAGCCCGGTCTGTCTGGTAAGTCGGTTCATGTCGTCATTCCTCTGGTCGGTTATCGCCGGCCGAATCGCCGGCCAGACTAAAATCTCAGCCGGCTACCTCTCCCGCCGTCGCCGGCGTAAAGTAGCCCAGCGACGTCTGACGGATCAGCCGTTCTTCCAGACTGAGCAGATGTTGGCGCATCGCCTCGCCGGCCCTTTCCGGGTCACGTGCGGCGATGGCCTCTATAATCTCGTTGTGGTGAGCGCGCGATTCAGCCATGGAGGCGTTTTGCCGGCGCGCCCGCTCGCGTATCGCCTGCCAGGCCGGATCTTGCCGCACGCGGTTGACGACATCGAACAGCGACAGAAAAAGCTGGTTGCCGGCGCTTTGCGCAATCAGGCGGTGCAGCGAGCCATCCCAGAGTTCGCGCCAGTCGGCGTCGGTCCGCTGGTGAATTTTTTCGCTCAGCGCCCGCATGCGTTCGATATCTTTCGGCTTGGCGCGCAACGCCGCCAGTTGCGCCAGCTGCGGTTCGATGCGCAGCCTTACCTCCATGATTTCCATAAAATTGGTGCCTTCGACGAGGTTGGCGGCGTGACTGCTCCAATTGTCGGGCTTTTGTCCGAGGAAAGTCCCGGCGCCCTGTTTACGCCAGATAAGCCCCTCTGCCTCAACCACTTCCAGCGCGCGCCGGACTTCCCGCCGGCCGACGCCCCAACGCTCCGAAAGCGCCCGTTCCGTCGGTAGTTTGCCGTTTGGTTCAATGGCGCTTTCGCTCAAAAGCTCCCGTAATCGCTCCAGCGCGTAATTGGCGTTCTCAGCCGTTTTCATCTCTATGGTTTTATTCATTGGTTCATCCCAATTCTCAATTGGTTCAAAAAGACCATGGGAAGAATGCGCTGTCAATACGGTGGATAAAACGGGGAAATTCGGCGATCTCAACAAAATCACTGCGGCATTGCTGCTTTTAACTTCAATGTTCCATCAATTTCCGCATAAATGGTTCAAAGGTTGTTTCAGCAGCGATTTTACAGCGATTTATATTGTGACGAGGCGACCATACTTTAAATTTATGGGTGAAAAACCAGGGAGGGTGTTTCGCCGACGAGCAAAACGCATAACTGCGCTGGCGCGCCGTTTATCGATGGCTTGCTCCAGGGAAGGTTCCAACTCGCGGCTTGTCGGCGCGCCGCCGTAAGAAAAGCGTTGACCAAGGCGTCATCATCGCGCCCGGTACGCATTGAATAGCCAGCGCCTGGGGATTCGCTCGCTTGCCGCCTTACTAATCTATGGGGCGTATAACTCTTTTCTAAGCGCAATAATTTCTTCAGTCAGTTCGCGGCACAATATCGCATTCATCAGGTGATCCTGAGCATGGACGATAATCAGGTCGAGGTTGATTTTTTCCTTATTTCCATTGCCGCTAATAAATTCCGTCTGGATAGACTGCGCTTTACGAACGGCCGTTGCGGCCATCTTCAATAGCTGATCCACCTGCTCCCACTCCCTCCTGCGGGAAGAGCGCAAAGCCTCCATCGCGCAGGAACGCGCTTCTCCAGACTGAACAATCAACTCAATCATCCGGGTTTCTATGTCCATTTTCTTTACCTCCGGTCATTTATCGGCCTCCTGAAGTAAACATCGTGGTAGAGCCTTCTCCTCCTTTAGCTACGTGGTTTGCGCACTATTTGTTCATAATATTACAAATATCCCATCACAATTGCTTAAAAAATCCACCACGTAAATGAGAGAGTCATCGAAGATACGATAAAAATCAGCCAGGCCAGACGCGCGGCAACCGACGGTTTGATGGCGGGGAAGCCACGTTCGTCAATATCCAGGCTAGTGAATGTAATAATAGATTAGTTTGTACAATACCGAATCGCGCGATGGCGTATTCAAGTCCGGTAAGGAGGGAAACACGGGGCGCGGTCTCCATTTACCCGACCTGCCCCGTGGTGAGGATATCTCACATGTTTAACTGATGGCGGTGCGGCGCCCCGCCGGCGTTTTTAACCGACCGGCCAGGTTAACGCACAAAGTGTCTGTTGCAGGTTTTAACGCCCCACAGTCCCGCCAGCGCGCTGACGACCGCGCCAATCAGCAAGGCAAAGAAAGACCACAACGCGGCACGAGCCATGGCGGAAGCGGCGACGGCGGCCTCTTCACGGGCGGCCTGTTTCAGTTCGGCATACTGCTGTTTTGCCTGTTCGATACCGGCTTCAACGTCATTCAGGCGCTGCTCGACCAACTGCGCCGTTTTCTGCTTGGCGGCAATCAGGTTATCAACGGTTTTATTCACTTCTTCCTGCGACATTGAGGTGTTTTCAGCCAGCGCCCTGGTCAAGCTGTCGCGATCGACGTCTTGCGTTAACGCTTCGCCGCGTTTTTTCAGCTTGTCGGTCAGCGTCTGGATAACGGCATCGCTGTTATTGGGGTTGATGGCCAGCGCTTTTACCGCTTCGCCGATTTCCTTTTTGGCGCCCTGCAACTGCGTTTGCATAAAGTCCGGCTGCAATGAGGCGATATTGCTTTTACGTAAGGCCGCGGCCACTTCGTTGGTCATCGCTTCAGGTTGCAGCTCGGTGTCCAGATTCAGATTATCAAACGCCTGTCCGCCGATATTGGCCATCCCCTGCAAACCGCCGCCTACGGCGGAACCGGCGCCGGAGATAACGTTACCGGTTAGCGAGGCCACCGACCCCAACGCGCTGCCGGTCGCCTTTACCGCGCCGCCCAGCAGTGCGCTGCCTAAAATAGCGGCAACGATAAGCGCCGTCGCCCAGACAAGGAAACCGTGAATCAAACCATCCATTGCCGCCAGTCGACCGGCAATAAATGCCCCTATCGCCAGGCTGATGATGATGGAAACGGCGGACCAAACCAATACCGTGCTCCCGACGCCGTCAACCGGATGGTCGGACAGCGGATCAACAATCGAAAAACCCAGGCTGGTGCCAAGCGTAGAGAGTAATAACGAGACGGCTAACACGGTGATGACGCCGCCAATAATGCTCCCCCATGATATTTTTTTTGCCACGTGCAATTCATTCGTAACGCTCATACCCAAACTCCTGTTAAGCCGTCAGTTTTATGCTGTCGGCGTATTGTAAAACACCGTAAATACATTAAATCATTTAAAGTATAGCCGTGATTTTAAAAATGAAAGGATGAATAAAAAGCGCACCAAAATCAGATAAAATAAAGAATGTGATTATATACATGACTATTTGTGGCAACAAATAAGGCAAAAAAATAATTAGCATGATTAATGTAACCTGGCGGTATAAATATTGACCGCAATGGCGGACGGGCGGGATTTTAGCGACGGTAACGGAAAACGATGACCGCCCTGGCGCAACACACGACCATTGAAAGTTATATGACGCTTTGCTAACGTGCTGGAGGCGCGATCAGCGCCACCTTGTCCGCGGGAAGGGCTGCGCCCATGATCGATGAATCGGTATGCCATACGGCTTTCCCTTTTCTGTCTGACCGGCGGACTCGGACCTTGGAAAAGGGGCGCAACCATGACGTCATCCCAATCTTCCGTATTATCCTCACCCTTTCGCATTAATCTTGAGCAACAGCGTAAACGCGCCAAAGCGCTGCGCGATGCCATCAGGCAATCTCATCCCGAGGCAATTGCCCGCTTTCGCCGTTACCGCCCCGATTTAACGCCAGCGCAATTGGCGGAACGGTACGGCCGACTAAGCGACGCGCAGTGGATCATCGCCCAGGAATTAGGGTTGCCAAGCTGGCCCAGATTGAAAGCGCATGTGGAAGCGATGACGCACGCCAGAAAGGTGATCGACGCCCAGAGCAGCGCGCCGGATCACGCGCTCTCCACCTTACATATCCGCTGTGGTTCGGACATTCAGCAGCCGCTGCGGCAGGCCGGATTCCAGGGCGACTATCTGGCCTATAGCGATCCTTTTTGTCAGGGTCCAGTGCTTGCCAGCGACGACTGGCTGCCGCAGCGGGTAGCGTTTCTTGCCAGCCACTATACCTCGCGCATGGGCATCAGCCGGCAACAACTTCTGCAACAGCGTGAACAGGAGGAACGCACGCTGTTATCCGCCGGCGAAAATTATCGGCGCATCGTATTATGGTTTGAACATGACAGCTACGATCAGCTGATTCTGGCGCGCTGTCTGGCGCATTTCGACGCGCACCCTGCTCCGCTGCTCGAAATGGTCACCGTCGATCGCTATCCCGGCAGCCGCCGTTTTCTCGGCCTCGGCCAGTTGCCGACCGAAGCTTTGCTGCTGCTGTGGCAGACTCGTCAGCCCGTTACCCCGCTGCAATGCCGTCTGGGCCGTCAGGTGTGGGAACGGTTGCGTTCGGATAATCCCTCGACGTTGCTGTCGCTGGCGACAGCGGTTGCCGCCGACCTTCCCTTTATGCCGCAGGCGCTACTGCGCCATTGCCAGGAGTTTCCCGGCATAGAGAATGGACTGGGCCTGACTGAACAACTGGCGCTGCGCTGTCTGGCGGAACGTCCACACACTCCAAAGCAGCTTTTTCACACCCTGACGGAACACCATGATCCCTTGCCCTGGCTGGGCGATATCATGCTGGACGACATTATCGACGGGCTGAGGCTGGCGCCGGAACCCGCGCTGTCGCTGGATGCGGCCTCGGGCGTCCTGAGTCTGAGCGAGGTTGGCCGGGCATTGCTGGCCAATCGTCTGGACTGGATGAACTGTTATCCGGCTGAACGCTGGCTTGGGGGCGTACGGATTGATGGAGGTCAACGCGGCTGGCGCTGGCATCAACAACGTCGAAAACTGGTGCTGACAAGGTAGATGGCGCCATGGCGGCGGCCCAGAGTTGCCGCCATTGTTATGATTATCTTTACACAATGCCTGACAGCGCGCGCGGCTTCTGACAAAATAGCGCCACTTCCCCCGCATTTAAAATTGATGGATCTCATCTCAGATGGCAGCAAAGATTATTGATGGTAAAACGATTGCGCAGCAGGTTAAAGACGAAGTCGCTGCGCAGGTAAAACAGCGCCTGGCCGCGGGTAAACGTGCGCCGGGTCTGGCGGTTATCCTGGTTGGAGAGCATCCGGCGTCACAGATTTATGTCGCCAGCAAACGCAAGGTCTGCGAAGAAGTCGGCTTTATCTCACGTTCTTATGACTTACCGTCCACGACGACGGAATCCGAATTGCTGGGGTTAATCGACCAGCTTAACGCGGACAACGCCATTGACGGCATTCTGGTTCAGCTTCCGCTGCCGGAAGGCATTGATAACACCAAGGTGATTGAGCGCATCGCGCCCGATAAGGATGTCGACGGCTTCCATCCGTATAACGTCGGGCGTCTTTGCCAGCGCGCGCCGCTGCTGCGGGCCTGTACGCCGCGTGGAATCATCACGCTGCTGGAGCGCTACAATATCGACACCTTCGGCCTGAACGCCGTCGTCGTCGGCGCCTCCAATATCGTCGGCCGCCCGATGAGCCTGGAACTGCTGCTGGCCGGCTGCACCACCACGGTGACTCACCGTTTCACCAAGAATCTGCGCCACCATATTGAAAACGCCGATCTGCTGGTGGTCGCCGTGGGTAAACCCGGCTTTATTCCCGGCGAATGGATCAAACCCGGCGCCATCGTGCTGGACGTCGGCATCAACCGTCTGGAAAGCGGCAGGGTGGTCGGCGACGTCGACTACGACGGCGCCCGGGAAAAGGCGTCATATATCAGCCCGGTGCCGGGGGGCGTCGGACCGATGACGGTCGCGACCTTGATTCAGAACACCTTGCAGGCCTGCGAGGAGTATCACGATAACGCCGCGCGGTAATACATACTTAACGCATATAAATCAGGAAATTATGGAAATTTTTCATCTCGACGATCACCCGCACGTTGAACTGTGCGATTTACTGAAACTGCTGGGCTGGAGTGAAAGCGGCGCCGCGGCCAAAGTGGCGATTGCCGCGGGAGAGGTCACCGTCGACGGGCAAACGGAGACGCGCAAGCGCTGCAAAATCGTTGCCGGTCAGCAAGTGCGGTTTGACGGCGCCGCGGTGGAAGTCAGCGCCTAGGATGTTCGCATAAAAAACCCCGCCGATAGCGCTTCGGCGGGGTTCTATTTTGCTAAAGCGGCAACGAATTACTTACGGCGCCAGATGGTTCCCTGCGGCCCGTCTTCCAGAATAATGCCCATCTCATTCAGCCGGTCGCGCGCCTGGTCCGCCAGCGCCCAGTCTTTTGCCTGACGGGCGTCCTTACGCTGTTTAATCAGCCCTTCGATCTCCCTGACTTCGGCGTCATCGGTCTGCGCGCCGCTTTGCAGGAACACTTCCGGGTCCTGCTCCAGCAGGCCGAGCACTTTCGCCAGCTTACGCAGCTCCGACGCCAGCTGATTGGCCGCATGCGGGTCTTCCGTCTTCAGGCGGTTAATATCCCGCGCCATATCGAACAATACGGAATAGGCTTCCGGAGTATTGAAATCATCGTCCATCGCCTCACGGAAACGGGCGACGAATATCTCCCCCCCCTGCGCTTCAACGCTGCCGTCCGTACCGCGCAACGCGGTGTACAGCCTCTCCAGCGCGGAACGCGCCTGTTTCAGGTTTTCTTCGCTGTAGTTCAGTTGGCTGCGGTAGTGGCCCGACATCAGGAAATAGCGCACGGTCTCAGGATCGTAATAGGCCAGCACGTCGCGCACGGTGAAGAAGTTGTTGAGCGATTTCGACATTTTCTCCCGGTCGACCATCACCATGCCGGAATGCATCCAATAGTTCACGTACGGGCCGTCGTGCGCGCTGGTGGATTGGGCGATTTCGTTTTCATGATGCGGGAACATCAGATCCGAACCGCCGCCGTGAATATCAAAATGTTCGCCCAGCTGTTTGCAGTTCATCGCCGAACATTCGATATGCCAGCCGGGGCGCCCTTCGCCCCACGGCGAAGACCAGTGCGGCTCGCCGGGTTTGGACTTTTTCCACAACACGAAGTCCATCGGGTTATGCTTAACTTCCGTAATCTCTACCCGCGCGCCGGCCTGGAGCTGATCCAGATCCTGACGGGAGAGCGCGCCGTAGCCGCGGGCGGTGGCGACGGAAAACATCACGTCGCCGTTGCTTGCCACATAGGCGTGGCGTCGGGCAATCAGCGTTTCAACCAGTTCGATGATTTCGGCAATATGATGGGTGGCGCGCGGCTCTTCATCCGGACGTAAAATATTCAACGCATCAAAGTCGGCGTGCATTTCGGCGATCATCCGGGTGGTGAGTTGATCGCAGGTTTCACCATTTTCCGCCGCCCGCTTAATGATTTTATCGTCAATATCGGTAACGTTGCGCACGTATTTCAGCGAATATCCCAAATAGCGTAAATACCGCGCCACCACGTCAAACGCCACAAAAGTACGCCCGTGGCCAATATGACACAGGTCATAAACGGTGATCCCGCAAACATACATCCCGACTTGACCAGCGTGGATAGGTTTGAATTCCTCTTTTTGGCGACTCAGCGTATTAAAAATCTTTAGCATCAGGCATTCCATGGTATTCGCAGGATAGGTGGATCATCGTTCGCTGTAAGCGTGAGTAACATCATTTTGCCAAGGGCTTTACAACCCTGACGGCGTATTGAAACCTGAACCCTGCGCTATTGCAAGACTGACGCAAAGGAATAAACGGATAACCGCTAAGGAATAGCGCTAAAAAAACGCCGGGAGCGTTTTTTGACGTCGTCCCCGGGACGGCCCGTCAGGGCGGCGGTCAGGGATGGCGCGCCGCAAAAAAGCCCGGAATTATCCGGGCCGGGAACAAAACTGCCGTGGCGACGGCGCAAATGCCGTCAGCGCCAGCGCGGATTGGAGACCACCGAATATCTGCCGCTGCCGAGGAAAGCGATAGCCAGGCCGGCAAAGAAGAATACCGCCGCCGGTTCCGCGATCCACGCGCCGGTTTTAGTCAGTACGAATAAATCGTTCGGATTCGCCAGAAACGCGGCGGTCAGCATGGTGAAGGAAAAAATCAACGCGGCGGGACGGGTGAAAATGCCCAGAATCAACAGAATCGGAATGATGACTTCACCGACATAGACGCCATAACCGACGAATGTTGGAATACCCGCTTCCACCAGCATTTTCTGCACGCCGCCAATGCCGCTATGGACCTTGTGCCAGCCGTGAAACAGCATCAGGATACTGAACGACACGCGCAGTAACAACTTCCCGAAATCGGGTTTATCCAATACTCGATTAATACTGTTCAGCATAATTCACCTATCTATTGATTTAGTGTTATTTAAGGGTAATAAGAATCGCTCTCAGACTAATCCGGGTGACAAACAAACGACAAGCAAATTATGAAAAACAGTGATCTGGCGCAATAAAAATCTCATTCAAATAACTTAACTAACTTTTTGATATTAAATCAGTTTATTTGGACAAGCGCGATATCGCGCGCTGATTGACCGCGCTCCCCCCAGGTTATGCGCCAGCCTGTACTGACTCGGCAAGCCAGTTATGTTATAAGAGCGCTCTTGATTGTTCACCGCATTTTGTGAGCGTCGTTGTTCATTACCAAGGCTATGTAGGGCTTATTACTATGATCACGTTTCATACCAACCACGGCGATATCGTCATTAACACTTTCGCCGACAAAGCGCCGGCTACCGTGGAAAACTTTCTGAATTACTGCCGCAGCGGTTTTTACGACAACACCATTTTTCACCGTGTTATCAATGGGTTTATGATCCAGGGCGGCGGTTTCGCTCCCGGCATGCAACAGAAGGAAACCCAGGCCGCGATTAAAAACGAAGCCAACAACGGCTTGAAAAATACCCGCGGCACGCTGGCAATGGCGCGCACCAACGATCCGCACTCCGCCACCGCGCAGTTCTTTATCAACGTGGTTGACAACGACTTCCTGAACTTCCGTTCAGAGCGTGCGGACGGCTGGGGCTACTGCGTATTCGCCGAAGTGGCTGAAGGTATGGACGTGGTGGATAAAATCAAAGGCGTGGCAACCGGCCGCAGCGGCATGCACCAGGACGTTCCCAAAGAAGACGTGGTGATCACCGGCGTTACCGTCAGCGAGTAACCGCCGCAGCATGGCGACACTATTTATTGCCGACCTGCATTTAAACATTTATCAACCGGCGATCACCGCCGGTTTTCTGCGTTTTTTACGCCAGGAAGCGGTAAATGCGGATGCGCTTTATATTCTGGGCGATCTGTTTGACGCCTGGATCGGCGATGACGATCCGCAGCCGCTGCACGCGACGGTCGCCGACGCCTTGCGGACATTACATCAACAAGGCGTTCCCTGTTATTTCGTGCACGGCAACCGGGACTTTCTGCTCGGCAGGCGCTTCGCCAGGCGCAGCGGCTTAACGCTGCTGCCGACGGAAAACGTGCTGGATCTGTACGGCCGGCGAATACTGATTTTGCATGGCGACACGCTGTGCACCGACGACCGCGCCTATCAGAAATTTCGCCGCCGGGTGCATAATCCGCTGATCCAGCGTCTTTTCCTGCTGTTGCCTTTACGCCTGCGCCTGCGCATCGCGGAAAAAATGCGCTCGACCAGTCAGCGCGCCAACCAGTATAAATCGCAGCAGATTATGGATGTCAATCCGCAACAGGTTATCGCCCGTCTGCAACACTATCAGGTCAACGTCATGATCCACGGCCACACCCATCGTCCGGCCATTCATCAGATCGTCGCCGGTCATTTCAGCGCGCAGCGCGCGGTGCTGGGCGCCTGGCATCACGAAGGATCGATGATCAAAGTGACGGAGCATGATATCGAACTGATTTTTTTCCCTTTCTGACCCCTTTTCACCCCCGCGGCTGGCCGCCGTCGCTGTTTTTCGGGCGTACGCAACCGTTTTCCTCACTTTGCAGTCGTGATATGCTCTACGCCCTCAACGCCAGCGCACCCACTATCTGGCGGATGCCGCACCACCACCATGTAACATCACAGGAGCTTTACAGGCATGTCATCCAACGTTGCCCCGGCTAAAATCGCCATCGTCATGGGTTCAAAGAGTGACTGGGCCACCATGCAGTTTGCCGCGGAAATCCTCACTACGCTGGCGATTCCTTTTCATGTGGAAATCGTCTCCGCCCATCGAACGCCGGATAAGCTGTTCAGCTTCGCCGAACAGGCCGCAAGCAACGGTTTCGAGGTGATTATCGCCGGCGCGGGCGGGGCGGCTCACCTGCCGGGCATGCTGGCGGCCAAAACCCTGGTGCCGGTATTGGGCGTGCCGGTGCAGAGCGCCGCGCTGAGCGGCATCGACAGCCTTTACTCCATCGTTCAGATGCCGCGCGGCGTGCCGGTCGGCACCCTGGCCATCGGCAAAGCGGGTGCGGCCAATGCCGCGCTGCTGGCGGCGCAGATTCTGGCGTTGCATGACGGCGCCATCGCCGCGCGCCTGGCTGACTGGCGGCGGAGCCAGACCGATGAAGTGTTATCCCACCCCGACCCGCGGGAGGAAGCATGAAACCGGTCTGCGTATTAGGCGATGGTCAGTTGGGAAGAATGCTGCGCCAGGCCGGCGAACCGCTGGGGATCGCGGTTTACCCGGTCGGGCTGGACGCGGAGCCGGAATCGGTGCCTTTCCATAACAGCATCATTACCGCTGAAATCGAGCGCTGGCCGGAAACGGCGCTTACGCGTGAGCTGGCGGCGCATACCGCGTTCGTCAACCGTGATATTTTCCCGCGTCTGGCCGACAGGCTGACGCAAAAACAGCTGCTGGACGAGCTGAATCTGGCAACCGCCCCCTGGCAACTGCTTGCCGCCGAGGAGGAGTGGCCGCAGGTTTTTAACCGGCTTGGCGAGCTCGCCATCGTTAAACGCCGCGTCGGCGGTTACGACGGCCGCGGACAGTGGCGCCTGCGGGACGGCGAGCAGCACGCGTTACCGGCGGACTGCTATGGCGCATGCATCGTTGAACAGGGCATCAATTTTTCCGGCGAGGTGTCGCTGGTCGGCGCGCGCAACGCGCACGGGGAGTGCGTTTTTTATCCGCTGACGCATAATCTGCATCAGGACGGCATTCTGCGCGCCAGCGTCGCCCTGCCCCGGCCGGCGCCGCAGTTGCAGCAACAGGCGGAACGGATGCTCTCCGCCATCATGGACGAACTGGGCTACGTTGGCGTGATGGCGATGGAATGTTTCATTGTCGGCGATCGTCTGCTGATTAATGAACTCGCGCCGCGCGTACACAACAGCGGCCACTGGACGCAAAACGGCGCCTCTATCAGCCAGTTCGAACTGCACCTGCGGGCGATTCTGGATCTGCCGATGCCGGCGCCGGTGGTAAGCAACGCCTCGGTGATGGTCAATCTGATCGGCACCGACGTCAATACCGACTGGCTGTCGCTGCCGCTGGTTCATTTGCACTGGTATGAAAAAGAGGTGCGCCCGGGGCGTAAGGTCGGCCATCTGAATTTACCCGCCCAGGATACCGCTCAGCTGCGGCAAAGCCTGCAATCGCTGGCCGCCATGCTGACGGATGATTACCACAGCGGTCTGCGCTGGGCGCAGGAAAAACTGCCGGTCTGATTCGCCGCCAGGCATACGCCGCGCTATGCCTGGCTGTTCGCTAAAAGCGAAAACGTGACATCGCTGAAATTATGTTTATTATTTCCACTATCCGTGTTTTTAATAATTTTTATTTTTGCTCGTTTTTTATCTATCAAAAATAAATTAGCGCATCAAGAAAGAGCCGTTAAAAAAAATAAAAATAAAGTATCATAATTGATGTTTTAATTCCCTTTAAAATTTATTAAAATAAATTATTTAAATCCATTTATGTGATCACCTCAATATTATTCATCGCCACGTAAAATATAGAATGCAGCCACAAAAAAGAATTACCCATCGACATAGCTTTTATATGTCTTATTCACAATTATCCCTGTAACGGCAACTTGCCGGTACGGTATTTTTACACTGTGTTCACTTAGGAGAAACGGCATGAGCACAATTCAAGATAGCGGCCAGGTATTAGAACAGGCCTCAGGCTGGCGCAAAAGCGATACGGTGTGGATGCTCGGCCTATATGGCACGGCCATTGGCGCCGGCGTGTTATTTCTGCCGATAAATGCCGGTATCGGCGGCCTGATCCCGTTAATTATCATGGCTATTATCGCTTTCCCGATGACCTATTATTCCCACCGCGCTTTGTGTCGATTTGTATTATCCGGTAAAAAAGGTGGTGAAGATATTACAGAAGTTGTTGAAGAACATTTCGGCGTCGGCGCTGGAAAATTAATCACCTTGCTGTATTTTTTCGCAATTTACCCCATTCTGCTGGTTTACAGCGTGGCGATTACCAATACGGTTGACAGCTTTATTACTCACCAGCTGCATTTGCCTTCTCCGCCAAGAGCGCTGCTGTCATTAATATTGATCCTGGGATTAATGTTTATTGTCCGCTTTGGCGAAACCATGATTGTCAAGGCAATGAGTATTCTGGTTTATCCTTTTGTCGCCGTTTTGATGTTGCTGGCTCTGTATTTAATACCGCACTGGAATACCTCTGTTTTCGAGAATGTTTCCCTGGCGAATAACGTAACCGGCAACGGTTTGCTGGCGACGTTATGGCTGGCGATCCCGGTAATGGTTTTCTCATTCAACCATTCACCGATCATCTCCTCCTTTGCGGTCGCCAAGCGTAAAGAGTATGGCGATCAAGCCGAGAGGAAATGCGCCCGCATTCTGGGTTACAGCCATATCATGATGGTGATAACCGTGATGTTCTTCGTGTTCAGCTGCGTGCTGAGCCTGTCTCCGACCGAACTGATGGAAGCCAAGGAACAGAACATCTCTATCCTGTCTTATCTGGCCAACCACTTTAACAATCCGCTGATGGGCTACCTGGCGCCGGTTATCGCCACCATCGCCATATCCAAATCGTTTCTCGGCCACTATCTGGGAGCCGGCGAAGGTTTCAACGGCATGATTGTGAAGTCGCTGCGCAGTAAGGGGAAAACCATCTCCAGCGGCAAACTGAATCGCATTACCGCGTTGTTTATGCTGGCGACAACCTGGCTCGTCGCCACGCTGAATCCCAGCATTCTGGGGATGATCGAAACGCTGGGCGGCCCGATTATCGCCTGCCTGCTGTTCCTGATGCCGATGTACGCCATTCAGAAAGTGCCGGCGATGAAAAAATACAGCGGCCATATCAGCAACCTGTTCGTCACCGTTATGGGGCTGATCGCTATCTCCGCCATCGTTTACAGCCTGTTCGGTTAATCGCCAGCGGTACGATTATTCCCACTCCTGATTCGCCTCTTTCCACGCCGGTAGCGTTATTTCGACTACCGGCGTTTTTTAAAGGAAATCGTTATGGTCAGCGTATTTGAAATTTTCAAAATCGGTATCGGACCTTCCAGTTCGCACACCGTGGGTCCGATGAAAGCTGGCAAAATGTTCACCGATGATCTGGTCGATAAAGCGCTTATTTCATCGGTAACGCGGATCGTTGTTGAGGTATATGGTTCCCTGTCGCTGACGGGAAAAGGCCACCATACGGATATCGCCATTATTATGGGGCTAGCCGGCAACCTGCCGGATAGCGTTGACATTGACCGTATTCCGATGTTTATCCAGCAGATAAAAGAAACTCATCGGTTACCGCTGCTGAACGGTCAATATGAAGTCAGTTTTCCGCTGGAAACCGCCATCCTTTTTCAAGCGGAAAACCTGCCGCTGCATGAAAACGGCATGACGATCCACGCCTACCATCATCAGGAACCGGTTTACAGTAAAACCTATTATTCCATTGGCGGGGGCTTTGTTGTCGATCAGGAGAATTTCGGTAAAACCACCGGGGCGGAGGAAAATGCCCCTTATCCGTTTTTTTCCGCCCAAAAACTATTGCAGCATTGCCGGGACAATTGCCTTTCCCTGTCGGCGATCGTCATGAAAAACGAAATCGCCATGCATGGTCGCGAGGCCATCGAACGCTATTTCGCCGATGTCTGGCAAGTCATGCAAAACGGCATTCATCGCGGCATGAATACCGAAGGGGTATTACCCGGACCGCTGAGAGTGCCGCGCCGCGCATCCGCGCTGCACCGTCTGTTATTGATTAACGATCGCTTCTCCAGCGACCCCATGGATGCGATGGACTGGGTCAATATGTTTGCGATGGCCGTCACAGAAGAAAACGCGGCGGGCGGACGGGTGGTTACCGCGCCGACCAACGGCGCCTGCGGTATTATTCCTGCCGTACTGGCCTATTATGATCACTACATTCAGCCTGTTACCCCCGAATCCTATTTACGCTACTTTTTAGCCTCCGGGGCTATTGGCCTGCTGTATAAAATGAATGCCTCCATTTCCGGCGCCGAAGTCGGCTGCCAGGGGGAAGTCGGCGTAGCCTGTTCCATGGCGGCGGCGGGCCTGGCCGAATTACTCGGCGCCAATCCGGTGCAGGTTTGCATCGCGGCGGAAATTGGTATGGAACACAATCTGGGGCTGACCTGCGATCCGGTTGCCGGTCAGGTTCAGGTTCCCTGCATTGAACGTAACGCCATCGCATCCGTTAAGGCGATTAACGCCGCCCGCATGGCGCTGCGCCGCGCCAGCGAACCGCGGGTGTCGCTGGATAAGGTCATCGAAACCATGTACGAAACCGGTAAAGATATGAACGCCAAATATCGCGAAACATCACGAGGCGGATTAGCCATTAAAGTCGTAATCTGTGAATAAACTCGTTAATGGCCGAATACGATCGGTTAATTCCCAAGCAATCCCGCATAACGTTTTTGCGGGAGTAATCGTTTATTTTTAATGCGGAAATCGGTTAATGAGCAGCGAGCCATTAACCGATTTCATTTATACATCAGATAAATAAACTGGTGCTCTCTCTTATTAAACCGACTATTTCTTTTCATTCTCCGGCCATGACCAGATAACATTATTTTCGGCGGCGGAGATATACCAGTCGACCGTGCTGACAGACGCTTTTTTAACATCCTGGCGTCGGGAAACGGTTTTTTCAGGGAAGGCGGACGCTTTCTTCCGGATGCGCAGCGGGGTATGTTTTTTCTCGCCCCGCACCTGGGCGTTAAATGATTCGACCTCGGCATCAAATAACACGCCGTCCAACTGTTGCAAACGATTAAGTCCACGCAAAATGGACAATAGGCTGCTGAGCGTGATCGACTCGCCCATCTCGGCGCGTTTAATGGTTGCAATACCTAACCCCGCACGTTCGGCGAGATCAACCTGAGATAAGCGCTGCTGGATTCGAGCATCTTTTATTCTCCGGCAAAGCTCGGTAATAATTTCGCCTTCATTCATGGTGCTAAATCTCATTTTTCCGCCGTTTATCCGTACCGTTAGTGCGCGCATTTTATCATCAATTTTTCTTCCGGCACGGACAATTGGCGAACAATATCCATTATCTTGATCAATCACATAAAAACGAGGGGGTAAGCAGATAGAAGAAAATCAGCACCAGTATCCCGCCGCCCGCCACAATACGGCGCGTCAGACGATTCAACAATGCTCGCCGACGATCCTGATACCGTATGTTCCCTGTGTTTCCCATTGATCTTTCACCGTCAGAGAGATTTCATGCATTGTCCCCACCGGAAAAGCAGGTAGCATATGTTGCCTTTATGCTCGTAATATAACGATGGCGACGCCGTCCGCGAATTGGATTTTCACGTCATGAACGCGCCATAATGTTGATGGATATTGGATAGACCTTCAGCACCATAGTTTACCGGAGTGACAATGAGTCAGGACAAACTCTATATTGAAAAAGAGTTAAGTTGGTTATCCTTTAATGAGCGTGTACTTCAGGAAGCGGCAGATAAAAGCAACCCCTTGATTGAGCGTATGCGCTTTCTTGGCATTTACTCCAGCAATCTCGATGAGTTTTATAAAGTCCGTTTTGCCGATCTGAAAAGACGCATCCTGATTAACGAAGAGCAAGGTTTAGACGGCAATTTACGCCACCTTTTAGGCAAGATTCAGGCGCGCGTGCTGAAAACCGATCAAATTTTTGACAATCTTTACAACGAGTTATTGCTTGAAATGGCGCGCAACCAGATTTTCCTGGTTAATGAGCGCCAGGTCTCCCCGAATCAGCAGGATTGGCTGCGCGAGTATTTCAGGCAGCATTTACGCCAGCACATTACCCCGATACTGATCCTGCACGACACCAATCTGGTGCAGTTCCTGAAAGATGACTACACCTATCTGGCGGTGGAAATCATCCGCGGCGATCGCATCAATTATGCGCTGCTGGAAATTCCCTCGGACAAGGTTCCCCGCTTCGTCAACCTGCCGGCGGAAGCGCCCCGCCGCCGCAAGACCATGATTCTGATCGATAACATTCTGCGCTATTGCCTGAATGACATTTTCAAGGGATTTTTCGATTACGACGCGCTCAACGCCTATTCGATGAAAATGACGCGCGATGCGGAGTACGATCTGGTCACCGAAATGGAGTCCAGCCTGCTGGAACTGATGTCTTCCAGCCTCAAGCAGCGGCTGACGGCCGAGCCGGTGCGCTTTGTTTATCAGCGCGATATGCCGGATGCGATGGTCGCGATACTACAGGAGAAGCTGGGAATCTCCTCTTATGACTCGGTGATCCCCGGCGGCCGTTACCACAATTTTAAAGACTTTATTTCGTTCCCCAACGTCGGCCGCGCCGCGCTGGTCAACAAAGCGCTGCCGCGCCTGCGCCACGAGTGGTTCGGCCACTTCCGCAATGGCTTCGACGCCATTCGCGAACGCGACGTACTGCTTTATTATCCATACCATACCTTCGAGCATGTGCTGGAGCTGCTGCGCCAGGCCTCGTTCGACCCCAGCGTGCTGGCCATCAAAATCAATATTTACCGGGTGGCGAAAGATTCCCGCATCATCACCTCGATGATCCACGCCGCGCACAACGGCAAGAAAGTCACCGTGGTGGTGGAGCTGCAGGCGCGTTTCGATGAAGAGGCCAATATTCACTGGGCCAAACGGCTGACCGAGGCCGGCGTTCACGTGATCTTCTCGGTGCCGGGGCTGAAAATTCACGCCAAGCTGTTTTTGATCTCCCGCCGTGAAGGGGACAACATCGTGCGTTACGCCCATATCGGCACCGGCAACTTCAATGAAAAAACCGCCCGACTCTACACCGACTACTCGCTGATCACCGCCGACGAACGCATCACCAATGAAGTGCGCCGGGTATTTAACTTCATCGAAAACCCCTATCGCCCCGTCTCCTTTGAGCATCTGCTGGTTTCTCCCCAGAATTCGCGCGACAAGCTTTATCAGTTGATCGATAAGGAAACCGACAATGCGCTGGCGAATATCGACGCGAGCATTACCCTTAAGGTGAATAACCTGGTGGATAAAGGGCTGGTGGAAAGGCTATATCGGGCTTCCGCCGCCGGGGTGAAAATCAATCTGCTGGTTCGTGGTATGTGCTCGCTGATCCCCGCCCTACCGGGGATCAGCGAAAATATTCAGGCGATCAGCATCGTCGATCGCTATCTGGAACACGATCGCGTTTACGTGTTTAATAACGGAGGAGACAAGAAAGTCTATCTCTCCTCCGCCGACTGGATGACGCGTAACATCGATTACCGTATTGAAGTCGCCGTCGAAGTGCTCGATCCCATTTTGAAAAATCGTATTCTGGAGATCCTGGACATTCTGTTCAGCGATACGGTGAAAGCCCGTGTGATTGATAAAGAGCTGAGTAATCGCTATGTATTGCGCGGCAACCGTCGTAAAGTACGCGCGCAAAATGCCATTTATGATTACATCAAGGCGCTTGAGCAACCCGAGGATAAGCCTGAATAATGCCATTAACGAATAAAGACGACGATGTCGTAAAACCCCAGGAATTCGCCGCCGTCGATCTGGGGTCCAACAGCTTTCATATGGTGATCGCCCGGGTGGTAAACGGCGCGCTTCAGGTGCTTAGCCGTTTAAAACAGCGCGTTCATCTGGCCGACGGGCTGGACGGCCAAAACCGGCTCAGCGAAGAGGCGATGGAGCGCGGTTTAAGCTGTCTGGCGCTGTTTGCCGAACGGTTGCAGGGGTTCTCGGCGCTGAATGTCTCCATTGTCGGCACCCATGCGTTGCGCCAGGCGACCAACGCCCAGGAATTTCTGCGCCGGGCGGCGGAAATCATTCCCTATCCGATTGAAATCATCTCCGGCCATGAAGAGGCGCGGTTGATTTTCATGGGCGTGGAGCACACCCAGCCGGAAAAGGGCCGCAAACTGGTGATCGACATTGGCGGCGGCTCCACCGAACTGGTGATCGGCGAAGACTTTGAGCCCATGCTGGTGGAAAGCCGCCGTATGGGCTGCGTCAGCTTTGCCCAGCAGTTTTTCCCCCATGGCGAAATCAGCGCGGCCAATTTTAAGCGCGCCCGGCTGGCGGCGGCCCAGAAGCTGGAGACGCTGGCCTGGGAATACCGTATCTACGGCTGGCAATATGCGCTAGGGGCGTCCGGCACCATTAAGGCCGCCCATGAAATTCTGTTGGAAATGGGCGAGAAAGACGGCCTGATTACGCCGGAACGTCTGGAAATGCTGCGCGACCATGTGCTGCGCTTTAAGTCGTTCAAGGCGCTGAGTCTGCCGGGGCTGCCGGAAGACCGGCAGTCGGTGCTGGTGCCAGGGCTGGCTATTCTGTGCGGCATTTTCGACGTACTGGCGATCAAGGAGCTTCGTCTGTCCGACGGCGCGCTGCGGGAAGGGGTACTGTATGAAATGGAAGGCCGTTTCCGTCATCAGGATATCCGTATCCGCACCGCGCAAAGCCTCGCCAGCCATTACAATATCGATCGGGAACAGGCGCGCCGGGTGCGGGAAACCACCGAGTCGCTGTACGCCCAATGGGCGCAGCAAAACCCCAGTCTGGTGCACCCGCAGCTTGAGGCGATCCTCAACTGGGCTTCCATGCTGCATGAGGTCGGGCTGGGCATAAACCACAGCGGCATGCACCGCCATTCGGCCTATATTCTGCAAAATACCAACCTGCCCGGCTTCAATCAGGAACAGCAGCTATTGCTGGCGCTGATCGTGCGGCTGCATCGCAAAGCCATCAAGCTGGAAGAGTTCCCGCGCCTGAACCTGTTTAAAAAGAAGCAGTATTTGCCCATGGTTCAGCTATTGCGCCTGGCCACCCTGCTGAACAATCAGCGGCAGGCCACCACCACGCCAGCCACGCTGCGCCTGCTCACCGACGATAACCACTGGACGCTGATTTTTCCCGCGGGCTTTTTCGCCCAGAACACCCTGGTGCAGCTCGATCTGGAACGGGAGCAGGAATACTGGAAGGATGTCGCCGGCTGGAAACTGAATATCGAAGAAGAGCCGACCTGAACCGGATGCCGATAACGCCGAGGCTTGGCTTTTCCTCGGCGTTTCGGCCCGTCGCCCCGCGCGGCGCCGCCGTTTTACCGCCGCAGTGAAAGGCGGCGGCGCCTTTCATTTTTTTATCCTGATGGATTGACCTGCGCCAACGCTTGTGCCTAAATTAATCACAGCGAGTGTTCGCTTCCACAGGAGATTTTACGGTAATGTCCACGCTTACCCATAAACGACGAATATCAATGCGACCGCGACGAAGTAGTTCACGCATTGCCCGTGCCGTTTTGCTGATCAGCTTTATTATCCTCTTAGGCCGTTTTGCTTACTCCGCTATCAGCGCGTTCGCCCATCATCAGGACAAACAGCAACAGCGCGTCGAACAATCCCTCACCGCTTCCGACCTAGTAATCCACCAGAAAGAATAGCGTTCGCCGCTCCGCGACCGTTTTATACCCGATTATTCAACCTCTTCATCCGCGCGCTCCGTCACGCCATCGATTCGCGGCATCCGCGTCCCGCTGTTTTTTTATGCACCCGATTCACCACTTTCAGGCATTAATCCGCAAACCGTCCTATTCTTAATCCACTGATTTTGCGCTACGTTTAGTCAGTTGCACCAACCGTTCAGCACGAACGGGAATAAAACCATACCGAGTATAAGAAACCCATGTCGAATGTAAAAAAACTCACCGCCATCCGGCGTCGCATATCGCTTTTACTGTTAGAAAACGGCGACTTGGTTGATAACATTCTCAACCGGCAGCCAGGAGACAGCGCCACAGAACGTAAGACCCTGCTCGACCAGACGGCCGAAATATGCCGGTTGATTATCGGGTTGCACGCCGCCGACCTGGCCGACCTGCTGGAGTCGCTGCCTCATGACGAACGTTTGGCGCTCTGGCGGCTGATCCCCATAGACCGGCGCGGACGGGTGCTGATCGAGGCCTCCGACAGCATATCGGACGATCTTATCGGCGATATGCAGAATAAAGAGATTCTGAAAGCGGTCCGCGTGCTGGATGTTGACGAACAGGCTCAGCTGGCGCGCATGATCCCCCGCCATCTGCTGGGGCGGATACTGACCTCGCTGGAGCCGAAGCAGCGCGCGCAGCTGCGTGGCGCGATCGATTATGACGAAGATTGCGTCGGCCATATCATGGATTTCAAACTCACCACCATACGGGCCGATGTTACCCTTGCCGCGGTACAACGCTATCTGCGCTATCGGAAAACCATTCCGGAGTCCACCGATAAGCTGTTCGTCACCGATCGCAAGAACACCCTGATTGGCGAGCTGTCTCTGGCCAATATATTGCTTAATGCGCCGGGGACGTCGGTAGCCGCCATCATGGATAAACAGCCGACCATGTTTCAGCCGGAAGATCGGGCGGCGGACGCCGCCGGGGCCTTTGAACGTTATAACCTGATCTCCGCCGCCGTGGTGGACAGCAAAGGTAAACTGATGGGGCGCCTGACGGTGGAAGATATCGTCGACGTGGTCAATAAGGAAAGCGACAGCCATCTGCGCCGTTCCGGCGGGTTAACCCCCTCCGAGGACGTCTACGCGCCGGTCTACAAAGCCGTGCGTAACCGCTGGGGCTGGCTGGCCATCAATCTGTGCACCGCGCTGGTGGCGTCACGCGTTATCGGCCTGTTCGAAAACACGCTGTCGCATCTGGTGGCGCTGGCCACCCTGATGCCGATCGTCGCCGGCCTGGGCGGAAATACCGGCAACCAGACCATCACCATGATCGTCCGCGCGCTGGCGCTGCATCAGCTGGAACACGGCAGAAAGTCTTATCTGCTGTTGAAAGAGCTGGGAGTGGCGCTGGTCAACGGCCTGATATGGGGCGGCGTGATGGGGCTTATCACCTTCGCGCTGTACGGCAGCCCCGAAATGGGCGGCGTCATGATGCTGGCGATCCTGCTGAACCTGCTGCTGGCGGCGCTGATGGGGGTGCTGATCCCCCTGGTTATGGTGCAGCTCGGGCGCGACCCCGCCATTGGCTCCAGCGTGATGATCACCGCCATCACCGATACCGGCGGATTTTTTATTTTCCTCGGGCTGGCAACGCTGTTTTTGCTGCCTTGATGCGGCCCGCGTCACATGACGCCAAAAGCGGCTCAGCTCAGCCGGCCGGCGCCGTCGGACGGACGGCAGAGATAGATTGAAGGCGGCAATCCGCTGCGCGCCGGGTAGTCGCGCTCCAGCATCCGGCAAATGTCGGCGGTCATCGCCGCCGGCACCAGCGACACCACGCAGCCGCCGAAACCGCCCCCGGTCATTCTGGCTCCGCCCTGCTCACCGACGTGGTTCTGAATCAACTCCACCAGCGTATCAATCTGGGGAACGGTGATCTCGAAATCGTCGCGCATCGAAACGTGAGACTCTGCCATCAAGGCAAACAGGCGTTTGGCGTCCTGACGGGCCAGGGCATCGGCCGCTTGCAGCGTACGGCTGTTTTCGCTAATGACGTGGCGGGCGCGTTTTAGCGCCAGCGGATCCAGTCCCGCCATGCCCGCCGTAAACTGCTCCAGCGACAGATCGCGCAGCGCCCTGACGCCAAAATGGCGCGCCGCCGCCTCGCACTGCCGACGGCGGGTATTGTATTCGCTGTCCACCAGTCCGCGGCGCACGTTGGAATTGACAATCAGGATATCGAACCCTTCCAGCATACGGACCGCCCGCCCTTCCAGCGACCGGCAGTCGATCAGTAACGCATGCCCCGACCGCCCCTGCGCCGAAATAAACTGATCCATAATACCGCAGCTACAGCCGACAAAATCGTTCTCCGCCTGCTGGCCGACGAGCGCCACGTCCAACTGGCTGATATCCAGACGGTTCAGCGTCTTGAACGTTTGTCCGACGGCGACCTCAAGCGAGGCCGACGAGCTTAGTCCCGCGCCGGACGGCACATTGCCCGCAATCACCATATCCATGCCGCCGATCGGCAAGCCGCGCGCCTGCAAAAACTTTACCGTGCCGCGCACATAGTTCGCCCAGGTATATTCGCCATGCGGCGCTATCTCCTGCGTCAGATCAAATGCATCCTGCTGGCTATCGCAGTTTACCGCCACTACCCGCACGAGACGGTCTTGCCGGGCGGCCGCGCCGATCACCGTCTGGTAATCAATGGCGCAGGGTAAGACAAAACCATCATTGTAGTCGGTATGCTCGCCAATCAGGTTCACCCGTCCCGGCGCCTGAATATGCGCCTGCGGCGCGTAACCGAACAGGCGTTGAAAGGTTGCATCGACGGAGTGGCGCAAAACATCAATACGGCTCATACCCGGTCCTCAAATTTGCTCACGAAAATGGATATCGCTGACGCCGCGCAGGCGTTCGGCTGCCTGTTCCGCCGTCAGATCGCGCTGGGCTTCCGCCAGCATTTCGTAACCGACCATAAACTTGCGCACGCTGGCGGAACGTAATAGCGGCGGATAAAAATGGGCGTGCAGCTGCCAGTGGCTATTCTCTTCGCCGTTAAAGGGCGCGCCGTGCCACCCCATGGAATAGGGAAACGAGCACTGAAACAGATTGTCGTAACGACTGGTCAGTTTTTTCAGCGCCAGGGCCAAATCCTCACGCTGAGCCTCGCTCAACTGCGGCAACTGCCGTACGGCGAACTTCGGCAGCAACAGGGTTTCAAACGGCCAGGATGCCCAGTAGGGCACCACCGCCAGCCAGTGTTCGGTTTCCACCACCAGCCGCCCGCCGTCCGCCTGCTCGCGCCGCGCATAATCCAGCAGCAGAGGCGTAGCGTAATGCTCAAAATAAGCGCGCTGTTGCCGATCTTCATGCTGGACTTCATTGGGTAAAAAATCGTTGGCCCATACCTGTCCGTGCGGGTGCGGGTTGGAGCACCCCATCATCGCGCCTTTGTTTTCAAAAACCTGAACCCAGGGATAGCGCCGCCCCAGCTCCGCCGCCTGCTCGCTCCAGGTATCGATGACCTTTTTCAATGCCCGCAAGGGCAATTCAGGCAGGCTTTTGCCGTGATCCGGCGAGAAACAGATCACCCGGCTGACGCCTCTGGCGCTCTGCATCCGAAACAGCGGATCTTCGCCGGCCGATAGCGTCGGGGTATCCTCCATCAGCGCCGAAAAATCGTTGGTGAACACAAAGGTTCCCTGATACGACGGGTTCACCTCTCCGGTAACCCGCTTATTTCCGGCGCACAGATAGCAGGTCGGATCGTGCGGCGGCAACGCGCGGCGATCGGGTTCATCCTGCTGCCCCTGCCATGGACGTCTGGCGCGGTGCGGGGAAACCAGCACCCACTCCCCTTTCAGCGGGTTGAAACGACGATGCGGGTGCTCGGTTGGTTCAAATGGCATAGATCACTCCTCAAAACAGGACAGACACCCTTCGCCGTGGCGATATTTCCCGGCGGCATCCGGCTGATGCGCAACGCCCGGTTTTTTTTCGGGTAAACACCTGGGGAAATGGAAGTTACGTCTGCCAGGCAATAAAAATAACCGCCTTGTATGTAACAGGGTATGTAACATGTTTCACTCTATATTAATTACATAACTGATTAATAATAAACAATATAAACTGATAAGGGGGTTTCGATAACGACCTTAGTGTAACCGGTTACCCTAAATTTAAACCACAGGATGACTTTTGGGAAGTGAGAAGTTACTCTTGATAGTGATATCGATCACATAAGTACGGTCTGGATAACGCAAAAAGGGAATGAATAGGTAACATCAATAAAAGCCTGTACCTTGTAAGTACGATCACCTGTTTTTTCTCATAACCAGTGCGTTAGGCTATACCTCAAAGTCCTTGGAGTGGGAGAGGCTTTCAGCAAGATGGCTCACAAACGAGTCCCAGCACACTTACGCAGATAAGTGATTCAAAGGGGGCTAGTGCAGCCAGCAGTGCTGCAATTTCAAGGAAGAAAGGTATATAAAACATAAAAACCCCTGGTGTTTATGTTACACGACAACGCGTTTCACTGTTCAGGAATACTCAATGGCAACAATAAAGGATGTCGCTCGTCTATCAGGTGTATCCGTTGCAACGGTTTCACGTGTTATCAATGATTCCCCTAAAGCCAGCAGCGCTTCACGCAAAGCCGTGCATAAAGCCATGGCCGAGTTACAGTATCATCCGAACGCAAATGCGCGAGCCCTTGCCCATCAAAGTGCGGAAACGCTCGGCATTGTGGTAGCGGATGTTTCCGATCCTTTCTTCGGAATCATGGTCAAATCAGTGGAACAGATCGCTCAGGCAACAGGAAAATTCCTGCTTATCGGCAACGGCTATCACAACGCCGAGCAGGAGAAAAAAGCGATCGAACAGCTGATTCGTCATCGCTGCGCTGGGCTGGTGGTCCATGCAAAAATGATTTCCGATCGGGAACTGGCGATATTGATGAGCCATATTCCCGATATGGTGCTAATCAACCGTACCCTGCCGGGCTATGAAACCCGCTGTGTGGCGCTGGACGACCGCTACGGTTCTTGGCTGGCTACCCGGCATCTGATTCAGGAAGGACATCAGAAAATCGGCTTTCTCTGCTCGAATCACCAAATTTCCGACTCATTTGATCGTCTGCAAGGTTATATCGATGCGTTACAGGAGCACGGTATTGAACTGGATGAACGCCTGATTGCTCGGGCTTCGCCGGATGAGCTGGGCGGAGAATCCGCCATGACCGAATTGCTCAGCCGTGGCGGTAATATGACTGCCCTGGTGTGTTACAACGACTCCATGGCCGCCGGCGCCTTGTCGGTGCTGAGCGACAACAGCATCAACGTGCCGCAGGATATATCCGTGGTCGGATTTGATGATGTACTGATCGCTCGCTATCTGCGTCCGCGCTTAACCACAGTGCATTATCCCGTGTCCGCGATGGCTATACACGCGGCGGAGCTGGCCATTGCGCTGTCCCATGGCAAACCGCTCAAAGAAACCACCAATATGTTCAGTCCGACATTGGTTCGCCGTCATTCGGTCGGCGCGCCGCCGCAAAAGAAATAATGGTTTAGTGACCAATAGATCGGCGGTATCGGTTACGGTGAAGCGTTAAAGATTGAGCGACCCGTTCCTCTCGCAGGGCAAGATATCCTTGTGGGTGCCTTACCCCGCGGTTCGCCAAACGACTGTCAGTTCCCTTTCCCCTCCATTCCCGCCGCTTTTTACCTTCTTCATCACATTAATCCCAGCCATCACGCCTCCGCAATATGCCGGGTAACAGTGCATGGCTTACTCTTAGTGCGTTGTTTCACTCATTTTTGCCGTGTCATTCCTTAATCCCCACATAGCGATAAAAAATTTAAATGCTAAGTTCTCCATATTTATTAGCATATGTAACTAATTACATCACACAGCAATATGCTCACACCATGAAAAATCATTGAAATGCCATATAAAATCAAATTAAAACAACGTTAAACCATTGTAAAACCCCGTGTGACTATTTTGTATTTTGTGAGTGTAATCATGTCACGGGCTATTTTATTACCTCATAATCCCCTCGAAATTTAGTGTAACCGCTTTACCACAATTCAATTGATGTTACGTCCCCTTCTTATCCGAATAAGTGAAAGGTAGATTATGAAAAGAAAACTGCTGACTACATCCGTTGCCCTGAGTTTGGCAATAGTGGCAACCCCTTCTTATTCCGTTGATTTCTCAGGGTACTTCCGTTCTGGTGTCGGAGTTTCAAATCATGGGAAACAGCAAACAGCCGATAAAGCCTATGTTGGCAGGCTGGGTAATGAAGATGATACCTACGGCGAAATTCAGTTAGGCCAACAGCTTTATAATGAAAATGGGAAAACGTTTTACTTTGACAGCATGATCTCTTTTGAATCCGATGGCTCAAACGACAATGAAACCACGAAAGACGATGATGCCGAATTTGGATTACGTCAGTTAAATCTGCAAGCCAAAGGTTTTGTCCCCGGTCTGCCGGATGCGGTGGTCTGGGCGGGTAAACGCTACTACCAGCGACACGATCTCCATATCATCGACACAAAATACTGGAATATATCCGGCGCCGGCGCGGGGATTGAAAATATCAAAGCGGGCGAAGGCGCGTTCTCATTCGCCTGGATTCGCGGCGATGCGGAAAATATGGAAATCAGCTGCGCCGACAGCGCAAACAGCGAGGAATGTAACAATAAAGCGGATGTATACGACGATCTGAATATCAACTTCCTGGACGCCCGTTATGCCGGCTGGAAACCCTGGGACGGCGCATGGACGGAATTCGGCATCACCTATGCCATACCGAATGAATCCGACGTACAAAAAAATATCTTCACTATTGAAGACTCGCAATATGATGTTAAGAACTCAGTCATGTTGACGGGCGAACTCAGCCACTATTTCTCCAGCCTTAAATCCAATCAGAAACTGGTGTTGCAATACGCCGACAAGGGATTGGCGCATAATATGGTGGATCAAGGGGGCGGCTGGTATGACGTCTGGAACCTCAACGACAGCGCCAAAGGCTATCGAGTGATTCAGGCAGGCGATCTGCCGCTCGGCGATAAGATTTCGCTGAGCCATGTACTCACCTATGGTAAAGCGGATGAAATCAGCCGCTGGCGCGACAGCACAGAGCTATTCTCCGCCGTGGCGCGAGGGCAGTACGCCTGGACCAAAAATCAGAAAACGTATCTGGAAGCTGGAGCCTACCGTAAAACCGATACCTGGACCAGCGGTGATGAAAGCAAATACAGCGGGCAAAAATATACCCTTGCTCATGCGTTCAGCGCCGATATTCCGATGCTGACACGCCCGGAGCTGCGTTTTTTCGTGGCTTATCTGAACGGTGGGGATGAAAACAAAAACCGTTTCAACGACGATCGCAGCAATACCCTAAACTTCGGGATTCAGGCTGAAGCCTGGTGGTAGTCGTCTCCGCTCAGGAATAAGGCTCAGCACCCTTCGGGTTGACGGGCCTTTTTACCGGCTTGCCAGTTAATTCCCGACCTCCCGCTTCTGAGCGTTATCAATGCACTGGAGTGGGAGGTTACACAACAGGCGCTTTCACGTAATTTATTGATCGACCTCGTTAATGCGTATCCCTTCCTCGTTAAATACCAGACAATTACGCGAAGAGAAGAACACATCGATATGCTGGTATGGTTTAAAATCGCTGTCGCCCGCCAGCAGCAGTTTAAAGTTATCAATGCCACAACATTGCCCGAAAAGATAGGTGCTGTTGCCCAACCGCTCAACCACCTCGCAGCCAAAGGAGAGGCGAATCCCCTCCCCCAGCGGCCTGATGTGTTCAGGGCGCACCCCCAGCGTCACAGCGCTACCGACCGCCAGTTCTGCGGTACGCAGTAAAAGCTCGAGATCCAACTGTTCGGCGATGTTAACCTTGAGCATATCGGGCGCCCAGGATAATACCCGGGCAGGCAGGAAGTTCATTTTCGGCGAACCGATAAAACCAGCCACAAACTGGTTAACTGGATGATAGTAAAGCTCCATTGGCGAACCAACCTGCTCAACTTTACCATAATTCATCACGACGATTTTATCGGCCAACGTCATGGCCTCCACCTGATCGTGCGTCACGTAGATCATGGTCGTGTTCAGTTCCTGATGTAATTTGGCAATGTGCAAACGCATATCGACGCGCAGTTCCGCATCCAGGTTAGAGAGCGGTTCATCAAAAAGAAAAACTTTGGGGTTGCGCACAATGGCGCGCCCGATAGCGACACGTTGCCGCTGCCCGCCGGATAGCTCTTTCGGCTTACGCTCCAGCAGATGAGAAAGTTGCAACGTCTTCGCCACCATTTCGATCTGGTGTTTAATCTGATCTTTCGCTACGCCGTTAACGCGTAAACCATACCCCATGTTTTCAGCCACAGTCATATGCGGGTACAGCGCATATGACTGAAATACCATGGCGACACCACGGTGCGCCGGAGCCACATCGTTGACCACCGCATCATCAATCATGACCTCGCCACTGGTGACGTCTTCCAGTCCGGCGATCATTCTTAGCAGTGTGGATTTACCACATCCAGAAGGCCCAACGAAAACGGCAAACTCCCCGTCGGCAATCGTCAGGTTTATATCATGAAGCGTTACATTCTTACCAAAGTGCTTACTAACTCTCTCCAGCTGGATCGCCGCCATAACAATAACCTCTTGATAATTTTAATTTCCATGGCTCAGGCGTTGAACAAAACAGCCAGTGCCTTTCCCTGTACAGCCTGACTTCGCTATCACGCTTTATGCGACAACAGCGGGTAAAACGCCGCTGCACAGGGGTCATGCCGTCAATATAACAGCATGGTGTAACCGCTTGCACAAACAGGGGGTTACTTTTGTGCATAAGATCACAGCCTTTACATGTTTCGCTGGCAGACGTGGCGCACTCTGCTTAATGTAATCGCCACTGGTGTAACCGTTACCCTATTTTGTGGAAAACGCCCTCCTCCGCAGCGAAAAATGGCAACCGAAGAGTTCACCATACAGTGAAGCTGGCAGCGGGATGCGTGATCATCTTATTAATTAGTTGATTACTGGATCTCTGTCGTTCGATTCAGCGTTATGCAGCAAAAAGCCGATCGCCTCGATTGGTGTATTCCGGGAACAGGTTTTATTTCCCACCCCGCCGCAATCAGGTGGCCTATGTAACGTTACAGTGAAATGGCCGGCGGCTGTACGATGGAAGGTAATTTACGATTTCCTACCATGATTTTTGCCTAACCAAGGCGCGAGGATTAATGATGAAAATGAAAACATTGACGACCGTCATTATGATATCACTAGGTATCACAGGGATTTTCAGCAAATCGGCCTTATCCGCCGAACAGGAACTCCTGGTATGGGAAGACATAAAAAAATCCCAGGGGATTGCTGATGCGATTAAAGCCTTTGAAACGCAAAACAACGTCAAAATCAAAGTGCTGGAATCCCCCTATGCACAGCAGATCGAAAAACTCCGTCTCGATGGTCCGGCAGGTATCGGCCCCGACGTCTTTGTTATGCCCCACGATCAAATCGGCACGGCGGTGGTTCAAGGGCTGATAGCCGAACTGAAACTCGACCCGGCTTATATCGCCGGCTTTACCAAACCCGCATTGGATGCACAAACATACAACGGCAAGCTGTATGGCATTCCCAAAGCGGTGGAAACGACGGTGCTGATCTACAACAAGGATTTGATGCCTCAGCCACCGGAGAAATTTGACGACCTGTTTACTTTCTCCAAACAGCAACGAACCGAAGGCCGTTACGGTCTACTGGCGAAATTCGATGAAATCTATTATGCCTATGCCGTGATTGCCGGTATGGGGGGTTACATTTTCGGCCAGAACAGCAATGGTTCGCCGAACGTCAAAGATATCGGTCTGGATAAAAAAGCAGCTATTGATGCGGTTAATTACCTCAAGAAATTCTATTCCGACGGTCTGTTTCCACCGGGTATTGTCGGTGAAACCGGACTAAACGCTATCGACTCCCTGTTTACCGAGAAAAAAGCCGCAGCAGTCATTACCGGTCCCTGGTCGTTTCAGCCATACAAAAACGCCGGCATTAACTATGGCGTCGTCCCACTGCCATTGCTGCCTAACGGCGAGCATCCTCGTTCTTTGTTAGGGGTAAAAGGCTACAGCATCTCTACCTACTCCAAAAAACAGGAACTGGCGCAGAAGTTTATTGAGTTCATCAACCAGCCTGAATACGCCAGGATTCGTTTCCAACTGACGGGTGAAATTCCGCCGATCGGCAAGTTGGTTGACGATCCGCTAATCAAGAATGATGAGAAATCGCGCGCCGTTGCCATTCAGTCCGGCTATGCCGTACCGATGCCAAGCGTGCCGGAAATGCAGGAAGTCTGGATACCGACCAATAGCGCGTTGCAACTGAGCGTAACGGGTAAACAGGATACCAAAGCCGCGCTGGAATCCGCCGTGAAAACCATAAAAATGCAAATCGAAGCAAACCACAGCAATCAATAAACAGTTGGGCGCCATGGGTAAACAAGTTTTGTTTACCCATGTTCTTGATAGACAGGAGGTATAGTGTGATCGTCAATACCAGCGGCCTTGCGCGACACAACGGCAGCAGTCGCCATGCAAGACTCTCACTATTGCTGGGACTGCTTCCCGGACTCGGGCAGATTTATAATCGCCAGTTCGTTAAAGGTGTCTTTTTTTTCCTGGTCATGTCCTGCTTCATCGGCGTATTTCATGACTTTTTACGGGAAGGCGGCTGGGGATTAATTACGCTAGGTACCGAGCTGCCGCGTGATCACTCCATTTTTCTGCTGGCGAAAGGAATTATCAGCCTGATCGTGGCAACGTTCGGCATCGGTGTTTACTACTGTAGCCTGCGGGATGCCTATCTCTGCGGCGCAAAACGAGACCATGGTTTACCGCTGAGCGGCGTGAAAAAGCAGTATCAGTTACTGCTGAGCGAAGGTTTTCCTTACCTGATGATCACCCCCGGTTTTATCTTGCTGGTATTTGTGGTGATTTTCCCCATCATTTTCGGTTTTTCCATCGCTTTTACCAATTACGACCTTTATCACACGCCGCCTGCCAAGCTGGTTGATTGGGTTGGAATGAAAAACTTTATCAATATATTCCGCCTCGATTTGTGGCGTTCTACCTTCTTTGACGTGCTGCAATGGACGGTCATCTGGACGCTTATCGCCACTACGTTACAATGCGCCGTCGGTATTCTGCTGGCCATTCTGGTGAATCAGAAGGGGCTACGCTTCAAGCCGTTGATTCGCACCATCCTGATTTTACCGTGGGCAGTGCCGGGTTTTGTCACCATTCTGGTGTTCGCCGGCATGTTCAACGAAACCTTCGGGGTGATCAATAACGGTATTCTGGCCGCGTTAGGCATTGAACCCAAAGCCTGGATGACCGATCCGCTCTGGACCAAAACCGCGCTGATTCTGATGCAAACCTGGCTTGGCTTCCCGTTCGTGTTTGCCATGACGACCGGCGTTTTGCAGGCGATACCAGACGATCTCTATGAGGCCGCCACCATCGACGGAGCAAGCGGTTGGCACAAGCTGACGACGATTACCTTGCCGCTGGTGCTTTACTCCATTGCCCCGATCATCATTACGCAATACACGTTCAACTTTAACAATTTCAACATTATCTATCTGTTCAACAATGGCGGACCGCCCGTCATCGGCTCTAACGCGGGCGGAACGGATATTCTGGTTTCATGGATTTACAAACTCACGATGTCGTCTTCTCAGTACGCGATCGCGGCCAGCATCACCATACTGCTGTCGATTTTTGTGGTGGGCATCGCGCTATGGCAGTTCCGGGCGACCAACTCGTTTAAACAAGACAACATGGCCTAGGGAAGCACGCCGATGAATGCGAAACACAGTGTGAAAAGGCAGAATGCCATCAAACTCGGCCTGACCTACCTACTGCTGCTGATGGTGGCCGCCATTATTATTTATCCACTGATCTGGACGGTGGGCGCCTCCCTCAATCCCGGCAGCAGCTTGCTTAATACTTCCATCATTCCGGAGAATTTTTCATTCATTCACTATCAGGAACTGTTTAACGGGCAGATCGATTATGCGTCCTGGTATTGGAATTCGATGAAAATCAGCCTGCTGACCATGATGCTGACGCTGGTAAGCGTCAGCTTCACCGCCTACTCGTTCTCACGCTTTCGCTTTCGCGGACGCCAGAACGGGCTGATGCTATTTCTGCTGTTGCAGATGATCCCGCAATTTTCCGCACTGATTGCCATCTTTGTTCTGGCGCAAATGCTGGGGCTGGTTAACAGCCATATTGCGCTGGTGCTGGTGTACGTGGGCGGCATGATCCCAATGAATACCTATCTGATGAAAGGTTATCTGGACGCCATTCCCAAAGATCTGGATGAATCGGCCCGGATGGACGGCGCTGGTAATTTCCGTATCTTCATTGAAATTATCATGCCGTTGTCGAAACCGATCATCGCGGTTATCGCTCTATTTTCCTTTACCGGTCCACTGGGGGATTTCATCCTGGCGAGCACCATTTTGCGTACTCCGGACCAGTTTACGCTGCCGATCGGACTGTACAACCTGGTCGTGCAAAAGATGGGTGCCAGTTACACCACTTACGCCGCGGGTGCGGTGTTGATTGCCGTGCCGGTCGCCATTCTTTATCTCTCGCTGCAAAAGTACTTTGTTTCCGGCCTGACGTCTGGCGGCACCAAAGGATAACCATACCAACCTCCGTATCGATCCCAGGAACGTTAAAATGAACATGAAAAAATACGTACTGATGACCGCACTGTTAGCTACCGGCCTGTCGGTCTGCGCTTTGCCCCAGACCTTGCAAGCGGCAGAGAACGTCACCATCAACAAGTTACACAATATCCCTAGCGATTTTATTAAAGGCGCGGACATTTCCATGCTGCATGAAGTGGAAAAGCACGGCGGCAAGTTTTATGACGAACAAGGCAAGCAAAAAGACGCCATGCTAATACTGAAAGAGAACGGGATTAACTACATTCGTCTGCGCATCTGGAACGATCCGCAAGACGCCGCGGGAAATGGCTACGGTGGTGGCAACAACGATTTGGCTACTACGCTGACGCTGGCCAAACGCGCCAAATCCAACGGCATGAAGCTGTTGCTGGATTTCCATTACAGTGATTTCTGGACCGACCCGGCCCACCAGAATAAACCCAAAGCGTGGGCAGACCTGAATATGGAACAGCTCACGGCGGCCGTTCACGATTACACCAAAGCTACTATCGGCGAATTCAAGAAGGCCGGCGTAATGCCGGATATGGTTCAGGTAGGCAACGAACTGAACGGCGGCATGCTGTGGCCGGAGGGAAAAAGCTGGGGTCAGGGCGGCGGTGAATTTGATCGTCTGGCGGCTCTGCTGAAAGCCGGGATTCAGGGAGTTAAAGACGCGCAGGGCCCCGACGGCAACGTCCAAATCATGCTGCATCTGGCTGAAGGTACGAAAAACGATACCTTTATCTGGTGGTTCGATGAAATTACCCGACGCAACGTGCCGTTCGATGTAATCGGCGCATCGTTTTACACCTACTGGAATGGCCCGATCAGCGCGCTTCAGTACAACATGAACGACGTTACCAAGCGCTATGACAAAGACATCATTGTGGTTGAAGCCGCCTACGCCTATACCCTGGAGAACTGTGACAACGCCGAAAACAGCTTCCAGCAGAAAGAACTGGATGCGGGAGGCTATCCGGCATCCGTGCAGGGTCAGGCCGATTACCTTCACGATCTGATGCAAAGCATCATCAATGTGCCAAACCATCGCGGCAAAGGCGTGTTTTACTGGGAACCGATCTGGTTGCCTACCCCCGGCGCAACCTGGGCGACCACGGCCGGGATGAAATACAACAAGGATGAATGGAAGGAAGGCAATGCCCGTGAAAATCAGGCGTTGTTCAACTGTCAGGGCAAAGTGCTACCGTCGATCAAAGCGTTTAATCAGCACTGATAATCGTGGTTTTGCATACACATTTTCCTGAATTTCGTAGCTGAAGCCATTGGAGTTGCGGCCGCCGATGCCGCAACTCCAGATACAATGCGTATATGCCAGTGGAGAACGATATGTTCAAATTCCCCCCGCTAAGCAGTAAAGTTCCCGTCCTGCTGCACGGTGCCGATTACAATCCTGATCAATGGCTGGATAATCCGGAAATCCTGACCAAAGACATTGAGATGATGAAACAGGCAAGGTGCAATGTCATGTCGGTCGGGATTTTCAGTTGGTCCGGGATTGAGCCGGAAGAAGGCCATTATCAATTTGGCTGGCTGGATGACATTCTGGACCGTCTATACGCCAACGGTATTTTCGTTTTTCTGGCCACGCCAAGCGGCGCACGTCCGGCATGGCTGTCACAAAAATACCCGGAGGTACTGCGAGTGGCGAGCGACCAGACTCGCGCCCGGCATGGCGGTCGTCATAATCATTGTCTGACCTCGCCGATCTACCGTGAGAAAGTCCGCCAGATCAACGCGCGTCTGGCCCAACGTTACTCTCATCATCCGGCGGTAATTGGCTGGCATATCTCAAATGAATACAGCGGGGAATGTCACTGTGATTTCTGTCAAAACGCGTTCCGCCACTGGCTACAATCACGTTACGGCACGCTGGATGCGCTGAATAAAGCCTGGTGGAGCACTTTCTGGAGCCATACCTACACCGATTGGTCGCAGATTGCCCCACCGTCTGCCAAAGGGGAAATGTCTATCCACGGTCTGAATCTGGACTGGAAACGTTTCAATACCGCGCAAGTTACAGACTTCTGCGCTGCTGAAATTCAGCCGTTAAAAGCCGAAAATCCGTCACTGCCAACCACCACTAATTTCATGGAATATTTCTATGATTATGACTATTGGCAGTTAGCGAAAGTTATCGACTTTATCTCCTGGGATAGCTATCCGCTGTGGCATAAGGAAGAAGATGACAGCACGCTGGGGGCTTATATCGCTATGTATCACGATCTAATGCGCACGCTGAAAGGCGGGAAACCGTTTTACCTGATGGAGTCCACTCCCAGCCAGACCAACTGGCAACCTATCAGCAAGCTGAAAAAACCGGGCATGCATATCCTGTCTTCGCTACAGGCTGTCGCACACGGCTCCGACTCCGTGCAATATTTCCAGTGGCGCAAAAGCCGTGGATCGGTGGAAAAATTTCACGGTGCGGTAGTCGATCATGTAGGCCACATCAACACGCGAGTCGGCCGCGAGGTACAGGCGCTGGGGGAAATACTCGCCAAGCTCGCGCCGATCGCAGGAAGCCGGGTCGACGCCAACGTCGCGATTATTTTTGACTGGGAAAGCCGGTGGGCGATGGACGATGCTCAAGGCCCGCGTAATGCCGGCCTGTTCTATGAAAAAACCGTGGCCGAGCATTATCGTCCTTTCTGGGAACAAGGCGTAGCCATCGACGTGATCAATGCCGACGCCGACCTCAGCGCTTATCAACTCGTCGTCGCCCCGATGCTGTACATGGTGCGCGATGGATTTGCCGAACGCGTTGATGCTTTTGTACAGAAAGGAGGACGTTTCGTTGCCACTTATTGGTCGGGGATCGTTAACGAAACGGATCTCTGCCATCTTGGCGGCTTCCCCGGCCCGTTGCGCCCCATTATGGGGATCTGGGCTGAAGAGATAGACAGCCTGTACGATCACGAAAGCAACAGCGTCAGCGGGCTGACGGATAATCCTCATCATCTCGCTGGCCCCTATACCGCCACCCATCTGTGCGAGTTGATCCATCTCGAAGGCGCGCAGGCGCTGGCATGTTACGACAATGATTTTTACGCAGGGAACCCGGCGGTAACGGTGAACGAACGCGGCAATGGCAAAGCGTATTACATTGCCTCACGCAACGATCTGGCTTTTCAGCGTGATTTCTTCACTACGCTGATAAAAGAACTGGCGTTACCACAGGCGCTGCCGACCATATTGCCGCCGGGGGTCGCGGTTCAGCGTCGCAGTGATGAAGAAAGTGAGTTTATTTTTATCCAAAACTATAAGACACAACCGCAGCAGGTCATGCTGCCGGCAGTTTATGAGGAAATGACGACCGGAGCGTCCCTGTCCGGCGATATAGTGATACCGGGCTATGGCTGTCGGGTTTTGCGCCGCAGCCTGCGTTAATTAACATGCGGGCTAGCCTGAAGGGGGGTTAACCCGCAAAACCAAAGAGACGGCGAAAATGGGAAAAATTCACAATTTCAAGAAACTATTCACATCTATGCTGGGCAAACAGATAGCTGAAATAGAAGTCACATCCCCCATGGATAAAGATAATTTACAGCAGTTGGTCAGCGCATTCGGCGGCAAGGAAAATATTGTCAGTCTGGATGCGTGCATTACCCGGCTACGGGTCGAAGTTCATAGCCTGCGGCTGGTAAATAGCGGCCATCTGCAAAAGCTCGGGGCATTAGGCGTAATCATCATCGGCCATCAGGTGCAGGCTATTTTTGGCACCCAGTCCGACAATCTGCGGCGCGAACTGGCAGCCTGGTTTGAGCTTGACGATCCCGACGCACGTTAACCCGCCCGCCGATCACAACAGCCGCCTGACCAGCAGACCGAGCATGATGGTCAAGGTGAAGGAAAACAGCGTGCCAAGCATCACATACTCGGTACGCATCTTATCGTCGCTTTGGCGCAGATCGCCGAAACGGAAAATGGATTTTGCCGCCAGTAAAAAACCAATCGCCGGTATCTGCCCGATTAGCACAAAGGTCAGGATCAGCGTTCTTTCCAAATAGCCGATTTGTTTCCCCGCTCTCAGCAGTGAGTCTTTATTCGCCCTGGCGGTAGGGGGCATTTGGGGAGACCAACGCGCCAGCAGTTGGTCGATCAGGAGACTCATCGGCAGGTAAATCACCAGATAGGCGGCAACGATCAGGCTAAACCGTACGTCGGCCAGTTGCTGACACAAGAAAGAGAGCAGCGGCCGGGCATCGGGAATCAACGCCAGCCACAGGAGCAGGATCGCCAACAGATGCAGACCCTGATCTATCAGGAAACCGCCAGCCTGGCTTAACCGGCTCATTACGGTGACTTTCATCAGATCGATCAGATAATGGCTGATGCCTATCGCCGGTAATGCGAGCAACGCGTAGAAAGAGGGCAAACCGCCGTACAGTAAACCAAATCCGGCGACGACCAAGGCCGCCGCCGCCGCATGCAGAATGGCGTGGAGCAACAAAAATTTCGAACGGGCGCGGTATCTGGCTTTATGCTTCACCCAACTGAGCGGTTGCAAAGAGAAATCAACAACCAGATGCGCTATCAGCATCCAGGTCAACAGCGGAGCGTAGGTTAAATCCATGGCTAGGTTATCCTGTTGATGGCGGAGATAAATCTTATGATTTCCTCATAGGCGGCCCGTTTGAGCGCAGCGGATACCGTTGATGTCGCCTTTTGCAGGTTTTTCGCCACCTCGACGTTGGTCGCGGCAAACATCCGCGCCTGGACGATTTTTGCCTCGCTCGGGGATAGACGGCCAATGACGTGATCTAACATCGGCAGCAAATCGCTGACAACCACGTTTGTTTTATCATTGTCATTTTTCAGAGCCAGTCTGCAATTTTTACCTATCGTATCCAATGCTTTGCCGGAATTGAGAAAAGCGCTGCCGTAGCCAGTTTCCCGAGCCTTGCGGCTGCCCAGGCCGACGGCTACCCTGGCGTCCCAGTAGGCGATGCCGGAGGCTTTCAACGCGATGCGGATATACACCGCCAACAATAAGCCCTGTTCGGATTTAGCGACGGCCTGAAAAGAATCGCCCCGGAAGATTTCGAAGCTATGCAACCGTTTAGCCTGCTGCAAATCGTGCAGCAGGTTTTCCAGCCGCTCAAGATAGGCCGTGGTGTCACCCCGCTGGGAATTGACCAGATCGCCAGTAATCACACTGATTTTTGTCGCCATTTTTTATCGCCCTCAGGCAATGATAGAACCAAAAATTCGCACTCAGGGACGAATATATCAGATATTCGCCTCTAGATGCGAATTTCACCGCTATTCGCCATAAAGAACGAATCTGAGTCAGTGGAATTACTCCGCCAGGCTGCGGTGCTGATATGGTTATGTGTCCATCGCTACGCGCTGATGAAAATATCGCCGTCGTATAGAGGTATCAGAATAATGAATGGTTAAAAGTGCGGAGATAACGAGACGCGCCATTTAGTTTAGCCATCATTCTAATATAGAATTGCGTTTTTGCGTTATCCATCTCATTTTTGGCGCAGCCGTTACATAAAATGACCTGGAAAATTTGGCCTGCCTCATATTTGGAGCATACATGTCCCTGTCACATATTGCGCAATTCGCGTTAGCGCTGGTTGTTGTTGCGATTCTGGCGTTACTCATTTGCCGCGACCGTAAAAGCATCCGCATTCGGTTTATTATTCAACTGCTGGTTATTGAAATCCTGCTTGCCTATTTTTTCCTCTACTCGAATATCGGCTTAGGCGCGGTAACAGGGTTTGCCGCCGTCTTTGATAAATTACTGGGTTTTGCGGGCCAGGGAACCGATTTCGTCTTTGGCGATATGGTCAACAGCGATAAAAACCTGATTTCCTTCTTCTTCAAAGTGCTTTGCCCCATCGTGTTTATTTCCGCGCTGATCGGGATTCTGCAATACATCAGGCTATTGCCGATCATCATCCGCCTGATCGGCACCGTGCTGTCCAAAGTCAACGGCATGGGCAAACTGGAGTCGTTTAACGCCGTCAGTTCTCTGATCCTCGGGCAATCGGAAAACTTTATCGCCTACAAGGATATCCTGGGCAAGATGTCCGAAAAGCGCATGTACACCATGGCGGCGACGGCGATGTCCACCGTTTCCATGTCTATCGTCGGCGCATATATGTCCATGCTGGACGCCAAATTCGTGGTTGCCGCGCTGATACTGAACATGTTCAGCACCTTTATCGTACTGTCGCTGATCAATCCGTACAAAGTCGACGAAGAACCGGAGTTGCAGCTGGGCAATCTGCATGAAGGCCAGAGCTTTTTTGAGATGCTGGGCGAGTATATTCTGGCGGGCTTCAAGGTCGCGGTTATCGTAGCGGCCATGCTGATTGGTTTTATCGCCCTGATTGCCGCCATCAACGCCATCTTCAGCGCGGTATTCGGCATAAGTTTTCAGGAGATGCTCGGCTACGCTTTCTATCCGTTTGCCTGGATTATGGGCATTCCCTCCCATGAAGCGCTGCGGGTCGGCAGCATTATGGCGACCAAACTGGTCTCCAACGAGTTTGTGGCCATGCTGGAACTGCAAAAAATCGCCGCGGAACTTTCACCGCGCAGCGTCGGGATCCTCTCCGTCTTTCTGGTTTCGTTCGCCAACTTCTCGTCTATCGGCATTATTGCCGGGGCCATTAAAGGTCTGAATGAACATCAGGGCAACGTGGTTTCCCGCTTCGGACTGAAGCTGGTTTACGGCTCTACGTTGGTCAGCATCCTTTCCGCCTCCATTGCCGGGCTGGTGCTGTAATCCAATAAATAAACCGGGAACCGTCGTTCCCGGTTTTACTTTCAGAAAGGAATGCAGCAGGCCCCCTGCTCCGCGCCGGAAAGCCGCTCACGCAAGGCGGTAAACAGCTCTCTTCCGCAGCCCTGATGGTAGGGCGTTAAATCGTACGGGACGACATCACGCCGCGCCAGCTCGGCATCGTCAATCAGCAGCGAGAGTTCGCCCCGACGGCCGTCGACGCGCACCCTGTCGCCGGTGCGGATTTTCGCCAGCACCCCGCCGTCGCCGGCTTCCGGCGTGACGTGTATCGCCGAAGGCACCTTGCCGGACGCGCCGGACAGACGGCCGTCGGTCACCAGCGCCACGTTGAATCCCTTATCCATCAGTACGCCCAGCGGCGGCATCAGCTTATGCAACTCCGGCATGCCTATCGCCCGCGGTCCCTGATAACGCACCACCACCACGCAATCCTTATCGAGCTCGCCGGCGTCAAACGCCAGAGCGACGTCATGCTGACTGTCAAAGACCACCGCCGGAGCTTCAATAACCAATGATTCGTCCGGCACCGCGGAGGTTTTCATCACCGCGCGGCCCAGATTGCCGGACAACACCTTTAACCCGCCGTGCGGCGAATAAGGCCGGTCGGCCGAGGTAATCACCGCGGGATCCAGCGAAACTTCGGGACCGTCGCGCCATTGCAGTCCCGCGTCCGCAAGATAAGGTTCCTGGGTATAGCGCCGTAATCCCCGCCCGGCGACCGTATCGACGTCCTCATGCAGCAGACCGCCGCCGAGCAGTTCGCGCACCAGCAGCGATACGCCGCCGGCGGCCTGAAAATAGTTGATATCCGCCGGACCATTCGGATAAATGCGACACAGCAGCGGCACCACCTCGGACAGGCGTGAAAAGTCATCCCAGTTGATGATAATGCCGGCCGCCCGGGCGATGGCGACCATATGCATGGTAAGGTTCGTCGACCCGCCGCTGGCCAGCAGCGCCACCATGCCGTTAACCATCACCCGTTCGTTTACCAGTTGACCGACCGGCAAATAGTTGCCGGACACCTCGGTCAGGCGGACAATCTGGCGTGCAGCCGCCTCATTCAGCGCCTGGCGCAACGGCGTATCGGGATGCACAAAAGAGGCGCCGGGCAAATGCAGCCCCATCACTTCCATCACCATCTGGTTGGAATTGGCCGTCCCGTAAAAGGTACAGGTTCCGATGCCATGATAAGAGGCGGCCTCCGACTCCAGCAGCCCCTGGCGGTCCACCTTGCCCTCGGCGTAAAGCTGTCTGATGCGCACCTTTTCCTTATTGGGCAGGCCGCTGGTCATCGGACCGGCCGGAATAAACAGCGCCGGCAGATGGCCGAACGACAGCGCCGCCATCAATAAACCGGGAACAATTTTGTCGCAGATGCCAAGATACAGCGCGCCGTCAAACATATTGTGCGACAGCCCCACCGCCGCCGACATCGCAATCACGTCGCGGCTCATCAGCGACAGCTCCATGCCGTCCTGCCCCTGGGTGATGCCGTCGCACATGGCGGGCACGCCGCCCGCCACCTGCCCCACCGCGCCCGCCGCCCGCAGGGCCGCTTTCAACTGCTCAGGGTAGTTTTCGTAAGGCTGGTGGGCGGAAAGCATGTCGTTATACGCCGTGATAATCGCAATATCGCTGTGCACCATATTTTTGAGCATCGCTTTGTCATCCGGCGTGCAGGCGGCAAAGCCGTGGGCCAGATTACCGCAGGCCAGCCGGGAACGCTGCACCTTACTCTCTCCGGCGGCGGCTATCCGCTCAAGATAGGCGCGCCGACTGACGGCCGAACGTTCGATAATCTGCTGTGTGACCTGTAATACAACCGGATTCATACTGTCTCCTGGATCTGAGTCAAAAACGGTACAATGGGAGCGGCAACGCGTAACCGGCGAGCATAGGCGATGTTATTTTTCACCCACTTAGCACGCCCTTTTCAAATAAGAGCCCCCCTCCCCGGTTAATTAAAAAACCGGAGCCTCTGTTGGTGGAAATTTAATAAAAAACCGCCACGCTATTAACTTTCTGCAGCCATCTTACCTCACCATAAATGATGTTAACAAAACATGTTACCGGTAACGTGATCCAGTCGACATTTCCACCGCGAGGATTGTTGCAATAATGTATCCTCAAGGTAAAAAACGCTTTTCTCTGCAACATTTTAGCGCAGCCCGGCGTGATGTTACCGCTAGGCCTAAAAGCGGCAACGCCGAACCTTAAAAATAAATTACATTAAATATCATACAATTAAATTTTAACCACCGGATATTTGCCGCTACGCTTGCTTACAGCGCGGCTAATTTTTCCGCTAACGGCCTGATGAAGGTCACGTAATCTGTAACAGCTGGCATTAACACACTTTAAAGTGATCTTAGTCACGGTTTTACCCGTCGTAAAACGGTTTCATAGCCCCACGCCATTTACGGTGACATTCCGTTTATCGGTCAGAATGAAATAAATTGAAAATCAGCCATCCTGTTTTTTCAGGACGGTCGATGCCGGTGATTAATTATTTATCGCCTCGGAATTGACGACACTCGGAAATATAACGGCATTGCGTAAAAAATCATTCAGGCTGCCATCAGGAATTATTTATGAAAGATCTATGTTCACTGCCCAAAAAGAAAGTGCTTATTACGGGTTCCGCGCAAGGCATCGGTTTTCTGCTGGCTAAAGGATTATCTGAATTCGGCGCGGAAATCATTATTAACGACATTACCGCCGAGCGCGCGGAAAGAGCCGTTGGACAATTACGCGACGCCGGTTATCAAGCCATGCGGCGGCATTCGATGTTACCGACCATGATGCCGTTCAGGAATCCATTCACCATATCGAAGAAAACATCGGCGCCATTGATGTATTGATTAATAACGCCGGTATTCAACGCCGTCACCCCTTTACAGGTTAACGGTATCGCCCCCGGCTATTTTAAAACCGACATGACCAAAACGCTGGTGGATGACAAAGCCTTTACCGATTGGTTATGCCAACGCCCCCCCCGCCGCGAGTTGGGGAGACCCGGAAGAGTTAATCGGCGCGGCGGTCTACCTCTCATCCAAAGCATCCGACTTTGTCAACGGCCACCTGTTGTTCGTTGACGGCGGCATGCTGGTCGCGGTGTGACTGACTCTGGGAGAGAATAGTATGTCCGGTAAATGCATTATTATCATGGGCGTATCCGGCACGGGGAAATCAAGCGTCGGATTGGCGCTGGCCAGCCGCCTCAACGCCAAATTCATCGATGGGGATGACCTGCATCCGCGGGCGAACATTGAAAAAATGGCCTCCGGCCGCCCGCTGAACGACGACGATCGACTGCCCTGGCTCGAACGCCTGAGCGACGTGGCCTATAGCCTGCAGCAAAAAAACGAAACCGGCTTTCTGGTCTGTTCCGCATTGAAAAAACGCTACCGCGACCGGCTGAGAGTAACCATATGACCTTCCTGTGGCTGAACGGCGACTACCAGTTGGTGTTAAAACGGATGCAACAGCGCGCCGGTCATTTCATGCCGGAAAGCCTGCTGAAAAGTCAGTTCGCCACCCTGGAGTCCCCGGATAAGCAGGAAAGCGACGTGATGCCCATCGATATCGCCGCCTCGCTCGACGGCGTGGTCAACCGCTGCATCGAGGCGCTATCCAAGGAAAGGGCGCCGCAATTTCCGCCCCGCGCCGACAATCCCTGACGCATCCTCCATATTTCCTTCATTATTTCTCCGGCATGGGGTGGTTAAACTAGTATGATAAAACGCATAATTTTATACCACGCATTGTTGCAGGGACCCGCGCCGTCCGCGCAATACGGAGAGACTAACCGATTACCATGAATGCCAAACGCCTCTTACGTCTGTTGATATTTGTTGCCGTCGTTGTTGCCGCTCTGCTGCTCTGGCGTCATTTCACCCAGCCGCAAACCACCGCCGGCCAGAGCGGCGATGGGGCCGCGCCCGCGGCGCGCCAGGGAAATGGCGGCGGACGCCGGGCCGCCATGAACGTGCTGCCCCCGGTGCAGGCCGCCCGGACCGGTTCCGCCTCGGTTCCCTACTATCTTTCCGCGCTCGGCACCGTTACCGCCTCCAATACCGTCACCATCCGCAGCCGGGTTGACGGCGAACTGATGGCCCTGCACTTTCAGGAGGGGCAGCAGGTCAACGCCGGCGATCTGCTGGCGGAGATCGATCCACGGCCGTTTCAGGTAGAGCTGACCCAGGCTCAGGGGCAGTTGGCGAAAGACCGGGCGATACTCGCCAACGCCCGGCAGGATCTGGCCCGCTATCAGCAGTTGGTGAAAACCAATCTGATCTCCCGCCAGGAGCTGGATGCGCAACAGGGGCTGGTGCGGCAGTCGGAGGGCAGCGTCAAAGCGGATGAAGGCGCGGTGGCCAGCGCCGAGCTACAGCTGGCTTACAGCAAAATCATCGCCCCCATCGGCGGGCGGGTGGGGTTAAAGCAGGTGGACGTGGGGAACTACATCACCAGCGGAGATACCAACGGCCTGGTGGTTATCACCCAGACGCAGCCCATCGATGTGGTATTTACCGTGCCGGAAGGCGAGATCGCCACCGTCCTCAAGGCGCGCAAATCGGCGCAGGCGCCGATAGTGGAAGCCTGGGACCGCGCCAATCAGCAGAGGCTGTCGCAGGGCAGCCTGCTGAGCATGGATAACCAGATCGACGTAACCACCGGCACCATTAAGCTTAAGGCCCGTTTCGAAAACATCGACGACGCCCTGTTCCCCAATCAGTTCGTCAATATCCGCATGAAGGTGGATACGCTGCAAAACGCCATCCTCGCTCCCGCCGCCGCGGTGCAAATGGGCAATGAAGGGCGCTTTGTCTGGATACTGAATGATAAAAACGAGGTGAGTAGACGTCTGGTCACCACCGGTATTCAATACGGTCAGCAAATGGTGATTACCGCCGGTCTGAGCGCCGATGTGCTGGTGGTGACCGACGGCATCGACCGTCTGACCGAAGGCGCCAAAGTCGAGGTGCTCTCCTCCGACTCCACGGATAAAACGCCGCTGATCAGCGGAGAGAAACCCTGATGCGGCAGGATAGCGTGCCGGCCAGCGGCGGCGGACCGTCACGGCTTTTTATCCTGCGCCCGGTGGCGACCACCCTGTTGATGGTCGCCATCCTGCTGGCGGGCATCATCGGCTACCGCGCCCTGCCGGTTTCCGCCCTGCCGGAGGTGGACTACCCCACCATTCAGGTGGTGACGCTCTATCCCGGCGCCAGCCCCGAAGTGGTGACCTCGGCCATTACCGCGCCGCTGGAACGCCAGTTCGGGCAGATGTCCGGGCTGAAGCAGATGGCGGCCCAGAGCTCCGGCGGCGCCTCGGTGATCACGCTGCAATTCCAGCTGGAGCTGTCGCTGGATATTGCCGAACAGGACGTACAGGCGGCGATTAACGCGGCGACCAATCTGCTGCCTACCGACCTGCCCTACCCGCCGACCTACAGCAAGGTTAACCCGGCCGACCCGCCGATTATGACGTTGGCGGTCACCTCCAGCGCCATGCCGATGACCCAGGTGCAGGATCTGGCGGATAACCGCATCGCGCAGAAAATCTCGCAGGTGGCGGGCGTCGGCCTGGTGTCGCTGGCCGGCGGGCAGCGCCCGGCGGTGCGGGTAAAACTGAACGCGCCGGCGCTGGCGGCATACCAGCTCACCGGCGAAACGATCCGCAGCGCCATTACCGCCGCCAACGTCAACTCCGCCAAGGGGAGCCTCGACGGCCCGACCCGCTCGGTAACCCTGTCCGCCAACGATCAGATGAAATCCGTCGAGGATTACCGCCAGCTGATCGTCGCCTGGCGTAATGACGCCCCGGTGCGCCTGCGCGACGTCGCCAGCGTGGAGCAGGCGGCGGAAAATACCTATCTGGGCGCCTGGGCGAATCGGCAACAGGCGATCATTATCAACGTTCAGCGCCAGCCGGGCGCCAACGTGATCGCCACCACCGACAGCATCCGCCAGATGCTGCCGGGACTGACCGCCAGCCTGCCGAAATCGGTCGAGGTATCGACGCTGACCGACCGTACCCTCAGCATCCGGGCGTCGGTAAAAGACGTGCAGTTTGAACTGCTGCTGGCTATCGCGCTGGTGGTGATGGTGATTTACCTGTTTCTGCGCAACGCCGTCGCCACGCTGATCCCCAGCATCGCCGTGCCGCTGTCGCTGATCGGCACCTTTGCGGCGATGTATTTCCTCGGCTTCTCCATCAATAACCTGACGCTGATGGCGCTCACCATCGCCACCGGATTCGTGGTGGACGATGCGATAGTGGTGATTGAAAATATCTCCCGCTATATCGAAAAAGGCGAGAGGCCGCTCCACGCCGCGCTGAAAGGCGCCGGGGAGATCGGTTTCACCATTATTTCATTAACCTTTTCGCTGATTGCCGTGCTGATCCCGCTGCTGTTTATGGGAGACATTATCGGCCGGCTGTTCCGCGAATTCGCCATCACCCTGGCCGTCGCCATTCTGATTTCCGCCGTGGTGTCGCTCACGCTGACGCCGATGATGTGCGCCCGCCTGCTCAGCCATCGGTCGCTGAGTAAACAGAATCGCTTTACCCGCGCCAGCGAGCGCTTTTTTACCCGACTGGTGGCCGCGTACGCCGTCTGGCTGCGCAAGGTGCTGAACCATCCGTGGCTGACGCTGAGCGTGGCCGTGGGCACGCTGGCGCTCACCGTGCTGCTGTATCTGTGGATCCCCAAAGGCTTCTTCCCGGTGCAGGACAACAGCATTATTCAGGGCACGGTGCAGGCGCCGCAGACGGTATCTTTCCGCAATATGGCGGAGCGCCAGCAGCAGGTGGCATCCATCATTATGAAAGACCCGGCGGTGCAGAGCGTCTCCTCGTTCGTCGGCGTGGACGGCACCAACGCCGCGCTCAACAGCGGGCGGCTGCAAATCAATCTGCATCCGCTCAACGAGCGCCGCGAGCGTATTGCGGAAATCATCGCCCGGCTGCAACAGCAGACCGCGCAGCTCCCCGGCGTCCAGCTCTATCTGCAACCGGTGCAGGATCTCACCATTGATACCCAGCTCAGCCGGACCCAGTACCAGTTCACCCTACAGGCGATGTCGCTGGACGAGCTCAGCCTGTGGGTGCCGCAGCTATTGACCGAGCTGCGCAAGCTGCCGCAGTTGCAGGACGTCAGCAGCGACTGGCAGGACGGCGCGTCCATCGCTTACGTCAACGTCAACCGCGACAGCGCCAGCCGTCTGGGCATCAGCATGGCCGATGTGGACAGCGCGCTGTATAACGCCTTCGGCCAGCGTCTGATCTCCACCATTTACACCCAGGCCAGCCAGTACCGCGTGGTGCTCGAGCACGATACCGCCAACAATAGCGGTCTGGATGCGTTAAACGACGTGCGCTTAATCAGCAGCGACGGCGGCAGCATTCCGCTCAACAGCATCGCCGCTATCGAAGAGCGGCAGGGACCGCTGGCCATCAATCATCTCGACCAGTTTCCCTCCACCACTATCTCCTTCAACGTCAGCAGCGGCTATGCGCTGGGGGAAGCGGTAGAGGCCATCACCCAGGCGGAACGGCAAATGAACCTGCCCGCCGATATCACCACCCGTTTCCAGGGCAGCACGCTGGCCTTCCAGTCGGCGCTGGGCAACACGGTGTGGCTGATCGTCGCCGCGGTGGTGGCGATGTATATCGTCCTCGGCGTGCTGTATGAAAGCTTTATCCATCCGGTGACCATCCTTTCAACGCTGCCCACCGCGGGGGTGGGGGCGTTGCTGGCGCTGATGATGGCGGGCAATGAACTGGACGTGATCGCCGTTATCGGCATTATTTTGCTGATCGGCATCGTCAAGAAGAACGCCATCATGATGATCGACTTCGCGCTGGCCGCCGAGCGAGAACAGGGCATGAACCCGTATGACGCCATCTATCAGGCCTGCCTGCTGCGCTTCCGCCCGATCCTGATGACCACCATGGCCGCCCTGCTCAGCGCCCTGCCGCTGATGCTGAGCACCGGCGTCGGCGCCGAATTGCGCCAGCCGTTGGGGATCTGTATGGTCGGCGGCCTGGTGATGAGTCAGATTCTGACCCTGTTTACCACCCCGGTGATTTACCTGCTGTTTGATCGGCTGGCGCAGCGGTTCCGGGGCGCGCCGCGTCAGGAGGAGGAAACCGAGTGAGGTTCTTCGCCCTGTTTATCCATCGGCCGGTGGCCACCATTCTGCTGACGCTGGCGATCGCCCTTTGCGGCGTTCTGGGTTTTCGCCTGCTGCCGGTGTCGCCGCTGCCGCAGGTGGACTTTCCGGTGATCGTGGTCAGCGCCTCGCTGTCCGGCGCCTCGCCGGAAACCATGGCGTCATCGGTGGCCACGCCGCTGGAGCGGGCGCTGGGCAGGATCGCCGGCGTCAATGAAATGACCTCCACGAGTTCGCTGGGCAGTACGCGCATTATTCTGGTGTTTAATCTCGAACGGGATATCAACGGCGCGGCGCGCGACGTGCAGGCGGCCATCAACGCCGCGCAGAGTCTGCTGCCGTCCGGCATGCCCAGCCGCCCGACCTACCGCAAAATGAACCCGTCCGACGCCCCGATCATGATCCTCACGCTGACCTCGGATACCTACGATCCGGGGCAGATGTATGACTACGCCTCCACCCGGCTGGCGCAGAAAATCTCCCAGATGTCCGGCGTGGGCGATGTCTCCGTCGGCGGCAGCTCGCTGCCCGCCGTGCGCGTGGCCCTCAATCCGCAGGCGTTGTTCAATCAGGGCATTTCGCTGGACGAGGTGCGGCAGACCATCAGTCAGGCCAACGTGCGCCAGCCATTGGGCGACATTGAAAACCGCCGACAGCGCTGGCAGATAAAAACCAACGACGAACTGAAAACCGCGGCCGCCTACCAGCCGCTGGTCATTCGCTACAACAACGGCGCCGCCGTGCGGCTGAGCGACGTCGCCACGGTGCGGGATGCGGTGCAAAACTCGCGCAACGCCGGAATGGCCAACGCCAAACCCGCCGTGCTGCTGGTGATCAGCCGCGCTCCCGGCGCCAATATCATTACCACCGTGGACAGCATCCGCGCCGCCTTGCCCGAGCTGCGCGCCAGCCTGCCGGCGGCAATCCGGCTTGATATCGCCCTGGATCGTTCGCCCACCATCCGCGCCTCGCTGGCTGAGGTGGAGCAATCGCTGGCGATCGCCGTGGCGCTGGTGATTGTGGTGGTTTTTCTGTTTCTCCGTTCCGGGCGCGCCACGCTGATCCCCGCGGTGGCGGTGCCGGTTTCGCTTATCGGCACCTTCGCCGCCATGTATTTGTGCGGTTTCAGCCTGAATAACCTCTCCCTGATGGCGCTGACCGTCGCCACCGGTTTCGTGGTGGATGACGCCATCGTGGTGCTGGAAAATATCTCACGCCACGTCGAGGCCGGCATGAAGCCGTTGCCGGCCGCGTTGCAGGGGGTGCGCGAAGTCGGTTTTACCGTGCTGTCGATGAGCGTGTCGCTGGTGGCGGTGTTTATCCCGCTGCTGCTGATGGAGGGCCTGCCGGGACGGCTGTTTCGCGAGTTCGCCGTTACCCTGTCGGTGGCGATTATTATCTCGCTGCTGATCTCGCTCACCCTGACGCCGATGATGTGCGCCCGGCTGCTGCGCGCCGCGCCGCAGCGCGGCCAGCCGCGTTTGCGCGGTTTCGGCCGCGTTCTGCTGGCCATGCAGCAAGGCTACGGGCGTTCGCTTAAGTGGGTGCTGAACCACGCCCGCTGGGTGCTGGCGTTGCTGTTGGGAACCATAGCGCTCAACGTCTGGCTGTATATCAGCATTCCGAAAACCTTTTTCCCTGAGCAGGATACCGGCAGGGTGATGGGCTTTATCCAGGCCGATCAGAGTATCTCGTTTCAGGCCATGAAGCTGAAGCTACAGACCTTTATGACGCTGGTGCGCAACGATCCGGCGGTGGACAACGTCACCGGCTTTACCGGCGGCTCGCGCACCAACAGCGGTTCCATGTTTATTACGCTCAAGCCGCTGGCGCAGCGTGACGTCAGCGCCCAGCAGGTGGTCGGCCGCCTGCGCGCCACGCTGGCGAAAGAGCCCGGCGCCACGCTGTTTTTAATGCCGGTGCAGGACATCCGCATCGGCGGACGCGAAGCCAATGCCAGCTATCAGTACACCCTGCTGTCGGACGATCTCGGCCTGCTGCGCGCCTGGGAGCCCAAAATTCGCGAGGCGCTGAGCAAATTGCCCCAACTGGCCGACGTCAACTCCGATCAGCAGGACAAAGGCGCGGAGATGGCGCTGACTTACGATCGCGACGCCATGGCCCGACTGGGGATCGACGTCGCCGGCGCCAACGCGTTATTGAACAACGCCTTCGGCCAGCGGCAGATTTCCACCATTTACCAGCCGCTCAACCAGTACAAGGTGGTGATGGAAGTGGACGAGGCCTACACGCAGGATGTCAGTGCGCTGGAAAAAATGTTTGTCATCAACGACGCCGGCAAACCCATCCCGCTCTCCTACTTTGCCCGCTGGCAGCCCGTCAACGCGCCGCTGTCGGTCAACCATCAGGGCTTGTCCGCCGCATCCACCATCTCCTTTAACCTGGCGCAAGGGACGTCCCTTTCCGACGCCGCGGCGCTGGTTGAACGAACCATGACCTCGCTGGGCGTGCCGTCCGCGGTGCGCGGACAGTTCTCCGGCACCGCGCAGGCTTTCCAGCAGTCGCAAACGGCGCAGCTGCTGCTGATTCTGGCGGCGATTATTACCGTTTATATCGTGCTGGGCGTGCTGTACGAAAGCTACGTGCATCCGCTGACCATATTGTCCACCCTGCCCTCCGCCGGCGTGGGCGCCCTGCTGGCGCTGCAATGGTTCGGCGCGCCGTTCAGCCTGATTGCGCTGATCGGCATAATGCTGTTAATTGGTATCGTTAAAAAGAACGCCATCATGATGGTGGATTTCGCGCTGGCGGCGCAGCGCAGCGGCGAACTCAGCGCGCGGGACGCCATATTCCAGGCCAGCCTGCTGCGTTTCCGCCCGATTATGATGACCACGCTGGCCGCGCTGTTCGGCGCCCTGCCGCTGGCGCTCACCAGCGGCGACGGCGCGGAACTGCGTCAGCCGCTCGGCATCACCATCGTCGGCGGCCTGGTGATGAGCCAGCTTCTGACGCTCTATACCACGCCGGTGGTGTACCTGTTCTTCGACCGTCTGCGCAATATGCGGCGCAAAACCCATGAACGTATTTCCGTTTATTAATTATTTTCATCAGGAGACTCCTGAAACATGGTGACTCGGCCCGCTTCCGTTCGCTGGCAACTGTGGATTGTGGCCTTTGGCTTTTTTATGCAAACGCTGGATACCACCATTGTGAATACCGCGCTGCCGGCCATGGCCGCCAGCCTGAATGAAAACCCGCTGCGCATGCACTCGGTGATTGTTTCCTACGTACTGACCGTCGCCATCATGCTGCCCGCCAGCGGCTGGCTGGCGGATCGTATCGGGGTTAAAAACATCTTCTTCTCCGCCATCCTGCTGTTTACCCTGGGGTCGCTGCTGTGCGCGCAGGCGGAAACCCTGAACGAGCTGCTGATCTCCAGGGTGATTCAGGGGATCGGCGGCGCCATGATGGTGCCGGTCGGGCGGCTGACGGTGATGAAAATCGTCCCGCGCGATCAATATATGGCCGCCATGACGTTCGTCACCCTGCCCGGCCAGATTGGCCCGTTAATCGGCCCCGCGCTGGGCGGTTTTCTGGTGGAATACGCCAGCTGGCACTGGATTTTCCTGATCAATCTGCCGGTGGGCCTTGCCGGCGCGCTGGCGACCTGGCTGCTGATGCCAAACTACACCATGCAAACCCAGCGCTTTGATATTACCGGTTTTTTGTGGCTGGCCTTGTGTATGGCGACCCTGACGCTGGCGCTGGACGGGCACCATAATCTCGGCATTCCGCCCATCGTTATCCTCGCTCTGATCGCCACCGGGCTGATCTCCCTGCTCAGTTACTGGCTGCACGCCCGCCATAATCCGCGGGCGCTGTTCAATCTGCGCCTGTTCGACACCCAGACCTTTACCGTCGCGCTGACCGGCGGATTTCTGGCGCGCATCGGCAGCGGGATGCTGCCGTTTATGACCCCGATGTTTCTGCAATTGGGCATGGGGTTCTCGCCCTTCCACGCCGGGATGATGATGATCCCCATGGTATTGGGCAGCATGGGGATAAAGCGGGTGGTGGTGCAGATCGTTAACCGCTTTGGCTACCGCCGGGTGCTGATCGCCTCCACGCTGCTGCTGGCGCTGGTTACCCTGCTGTTCGCCCTGGTGGCGATGATGAACTGGATCTGGCTGCTGCCGGTGGTGCTGTTTTTCCTCGGCACGGTGAATTCGATCCGCTTTTCCGCCATGAATACCCTGACGCTGAAAGATCTGCCCGACCCGCTGGCCAGCGGCGGCAATAGCCTGCTGTCGATGTCGATGCAGCTCTCCATGAGCCTGGGGGTGAGTATCGCCGGGATACTGCTCGGCATGTTTTCACACCGGCACCTGAATATGGGGCCGGCGGAAACCCACGGCGTATTCCTGTACGCGTATCTCAGCATGGCGGTCATCATTGCGCTGCCCGCCCTGATTTTTAATCGCGTTCCACCCGACACCGACAAACAGTTGACGCTTCCCCGTCGCTCGTGAGGTTGCCATGAAATTCGGGATCACCGCTAAATTATTCCTGGCGATTTTCGCCACCTGCCTGCTGGTGCTGATTACCATGCACTGGGGCGTACGCCTCAGCTTCGAACGCGGATTTATCGACTACGTCAAACGCGGCAACGAACAGCGGGTGGCGCAGCTGCGCGACGCGCTGGCGGAGCAATATCAGCAGCACGGCGACTGGTCTTTTTTGCGTAACAACGGGCGCCTGGTGTTCAAAATGCTGCACACGATGGACCAGAACAGCGACGACGACCATGCCATGCAGGGCTGGCGCGTTCGCCTGTGGGTGCTGGATGCGGAAAAAAACAGGCTGTACGGCTCTCCGACGCCCATTACCGAAGAGAGCACCTGGCAGCCCATTAGGGCGCAGAATCAGACCGTCGGCTGGGTGGTCGCCTCCTCCTCCGAACGCCTGACCCGCAACGCCGATATCAATTTCGACCGGCAGCAACAGCGCACCAGTTGGCTGATCGTCGCGCTATCGACCCTGCTGGCGATCATCGCCACCTGGCTGACCTCCCGCGGCCTGCTGGCGCCGGTCAAGCGGCTGGTCAACGGCATTCATCGTCTGGCGGCGGGCGATTTCAGCGCCCGCGTCACCGCCAGCGCCCACGACGAGCTGGGGCGGCTGGCGCAGGATTTTAACCAGCTTGCCGGCGCGCTGGAGAAAAACGAGCAGTCCCGCCGCGCCTTTATGGCGGACGTCTCCCACGAGCTGCGCACCCCGCTGGCGGTGCTGCGCGGCGAGCTGGAAGCCTTGCAGGACGGCGTGCGCCGCCCCGACGCCGCGTCGCTGCAATCGCTCCAGGGGGAGGTGGCCACCCTGACCAAACTGGTGGACGACCTGCACCAGCTCTCGTTATCCGATCGGGGAACGCTGGCCTATCGCAAGGACGCCGTGGATGCGGTGCAGCTGCTGCATATCGCCATTGCCGCCTTTAACGAACGCTACCGCAAAAAGCGCATTACGCTGACCACGGACTTTCCGCCGCGGGCCGAGGTGTTCGGCGACGCGCACCGTTTAAGCCAGTTGTTTAACAACCTGCTGGAAAACAGCCTGCGCTATACCGACGAACCGGGAACCTTGCACATCGCGGCGGCGGTGCGTCATCAACGGCTGGTCGTCACCTGGCAGGACAGCGCCCCAGGGGTAACCGACGAGCAGCTGACGCTGATATTCGACCGTTTTTACCGTGGGGAAGGTTCGCGCAATCGCGCCAGCGGCGGTTCCGGCCTGGGGCTGGCCATCTGTCACAATATCGTTGAGGCGCACGACGGACGACTGTATGCTGAACATTCCCCGTTGGGGGGACTGCTGATTAGCGTTGAACTTCCCTTGCATCCGCCAGAATAGAGTAATGATGACCACTGAATCCGCCGTGCCGGTCCTGATCGTTGAAGATGAGCCCAAACTGGGGCAACTGCTGGTTGACTATCTCCAGGCGGCGGATTACCAGACGCGCTGGATCAGCAACGGCGATGAGGTGCTCGACTGGGTCAGGCAAAACCCGCCGGCGCTGATCCTGCTGGACCTGATGCTGCCGGGCACCGACGGCCTGACGCTGTGCCGCGCCATCCGCCGGTTCTCCAACGTTCCCATCATCATGGTCACCGCGCGCAGCGAGGAGGTCGACCGCCTGCTGGGGCTGGAGATCGGCGCGGATGATTATATCTGTAAACCGTTCAGCCCGCGGGAAGTGGTGGTAAGGGTAAGAACCCTGCTGCGCCGCTGCGGCTGGCAGGCGGAGGCGCAAAAACCGGAGGATAAGGCCGCGCTGCTGATTGATAAAAGCAGTTTTCAGGCCAGCTATCTGGGGCAAAGCCTCGACCTGACGCCGGCGGAACTGCGGCTGCTCAAAACCCTGGCCACCGAACCGGGCAAGGTGTTTTCCCGCGAGGCGCTGCTGGATAAACTTTACGATGATTACCGGGTGGTGACCGACCGCACCATCGACAGCCATATCAAAAACCTGCGCCGCAAGCTGGAACAGTTGGACGAGCAAACCTCGTTTATCCGCACCGTTTACGGCATGGGCTATCGCTGGGAAGCCGAACCCTGCGAACTGGTATAGTCATTCGCAGGCGGAAGCGGCCGCTGGAAAAAGTCCCCCCCGCCTGAAGGTCATTGCAGTGGAAGATATCAACGCTCCCGGTCAAAAAATCTGTCCGACTTAGTTAAAAATTTATCATTTTTTCTTTATCTCAGGCTGATAGGCTTACCGCTCGACAATAGTTATCAGATTTTAAGCGAGGCGAGATGTCAGGTTTAGTGGATGGGAAATGGGTTAACGGCGATGTGGCGGCGGAAGAGATCAAGAACGGGGCGTTTCACCGTGAGGAGACAACATTCCGCCAGACCAGGGTCGTCGCGGAAAAAGGCCGCTACCAGCTGTTCGTCTCTTATCTCTGCCCCTGGGCCTCGCGTACGTTAATCTTCCGCAAGCTGAAAGGGCTGGAAGAGATCGTTCAGTTGTCCGTTGCGCAGCCGCGCATCGCGGAGAACGGCTGGGAGTTCAGCACGCCGCAGGATGCGGGCGAGCGCGTCGGCCCTATCCGTTTTCTCCATCAGCTGTATACCGCCACGGATCAACGCTACAGCGGAAAAGTATCGGTGCCGGTACTGTGGGATCGTCTGGAAGGACGCATCGTCAACAATGAGTCGGCGGACATCATCCGTATCCTGAACGACGGCTTTAATGCGCTGACGGACAACCGGCTGGATTTCTACCCGCCGGCGCTGCGCGGCGAGATAGACCGCTGGAATGAAACCATTTACCACGGCATCAACAACGGCGTATACAAAACCGGCTTCGCCAAAACGCAGGAGAGCTATAACCAGGCGGTCACCACGCTGTTCGCCACTCTGGATAAGGTTGAGGCGCATCTGGCGACGCACCGCTATATCGCCGGCAATACGCTGACGGAAGCCGACTGGCGCCTGTTCGTGACCTTAATCCGTTTTGACGTGGCCTATCATGGCGCGTTCAAGTGCAATCTGCGCCGTATCGAAGATTACCCCCATCTGTCGAACTACCTGCGCGAGCTATACCAGTGGCCGGGCGTTAAAGAGACCGTCAATATCGACCATATCAAAGCCGGTTATTACGGCATTCTGTGGCTGAACCCGACCGGTATCGTGCCGCTGGGCCCGCTCGTCGTACAGCGTCCGCATAACCGCGCGGCGCTGGGCGAATCCGTGGTTGCCGTCGTCCGCTGAGGAGTCAATAGGCGATTGTTGACAATCCCACTCCTGCATAGTCATCCCCGAATACCACCACCGGTCATCCCCGCGGCGGTAGCCGGGTAATTTGCTGGACCTGCTCGCGCGCCATGCCGGTCAGCAGTAACTGACGCGCAATCTGCCGCGCGCTGGTTTTCATGCCTTGCTCTATGCCTTGCTCTATGCCTTGTTCCCTTCCCTGTATTACTCCGGCCTGCATACCCTCTTCAAATCCAATTTGTTTTAGTTGCTGTGCAATCGTCATTATCTCCTCCCGATCCGTTGACAATGGCTCCGCCACCATTTCGATAAAATCGGCTGGTCTGGATGTATTGCCGGTTTGCGCGATGTAATACAACAACGCCTTCTTCTGCCTCAGCGGCACCTGCCAGCGCTCAAATAATAACCCGATGTCTCGCGCCAGTTCCAGCAACGCCGCCCGCCGGTGGGTTTTAATCTCCTCATCGGGAATAACGGTGAGGTCAATCAACGTAAAGGCATTGCCGTAAATTTGCGCCGCTAATTCGGGGTCATCAAATGCATCCAGCCAACGCAGGCTGTACGGATACGGGCTGCGTTCTCCCTGATAGAACAAGAACAGCAACGGCCCAGAGGGTGACGGGCAGGGACATTCATAACATTCCACGATCTAATAAATCGCCAAATTCAAAATGTTGAGGAAGGAAGGGATGCCGGAAACAGAGCGCGAGACCTTGCTGGCGCTGATAGCGGAAATCACTGTTATTATTGAGGAAATTTATCAGGAGGATAGATTTTGAGGGGCTCTCTCAGATTCCCGATGTTTTTGTACGCAGGGATGACGGATTTGGATTCGCTATTACCAACGGCTACTTTGTTAACGCGCTCAATAGGCCTACTTTTTGTAGGCCGTCTGCTGCTTTTTCCCTTTATAAGCGCTAGAATCCCCGCCTTTACTGCTCCCATCGGGTGCAGCCTGACTTGTAATCAGAATCGAGAGACAGCAAGCAATGTTTAAACCGGAACTCCTTTCTCCGGCCGGTACGCTGAAAAATATGCGTTACGCCTTTGCCTATGGCGCAGACGCCATTTATGCCGGTCAACCCCGCTATAGCCTGCGGGTGCGCAATAACGAATTCAACCACCAGACGCTGGCGCAGGCCATCAATGAAGCCCATGAGCTGGGTAAAAAATTCTATGTGGTGGTGAATATCGCGCCGCATAACGCCAAGCTGAAAACCTTCCTGCGCGACCTGCAACCGGTGGTCGAGATGGGGCCGGATGCGCTGATTATGTCCGATCCGGGGCTGATTATGCTGGTGCGGGAAAACTTCCCGCAAATGCCGATCCACCTCTCCGTGCAGGCTAACGCTGTAAACTGGGCGACGGTGAAATTCTGGCAGCAAATGGGGCTGAGCCGGGTGATCCTCTCCCGCGAGCTGTCGCTGGAGGAGATCGCCGAGATCCGCAGCCAGGTGCCGGAGATGGAGCTGGAGATTTTTGTCCACGGCGCGCTGTGCATGGCCTATTCCGGCCGCTGCCTGCTTTCCGGCTATATCAACAAACGCGACCCTAATCAGGGAACCTGCACCAACGCCTGCCGCTGGGAATACAAGGTGCAGGAAGGGAAAGAGGATGAGGTCGGCAATATCGTTCATCAGCATGAACCCATCGCGGTAAAAAACGTCGAGCCGACGCTGGGCATCGGCGAACCCACCGATAGAGTCTTTATGCTGGAGGAAAGCCAGCGCCCCGGCGAATATATGAGCGCCTTTGAGGACGAACACGGCACCTATATCATGAACTCGCGCGACCTGCGCGCCATTCAGCACGTGGAGCGCCTGACGCAGATGCAGGTGCATTCGCTGAAGATTGAAGGCCGCACCAAGTCGTTTTACTACTGCGCGCGCACCGCGCAGGTATATCGCCGCGCCATCGATGACGCCGTCGCCGGCAAACCCTTTGATCCCACCCTGCTGCAAACGCTGGAAGGGCTGGCCCACCGCGGCTACACCGAAGGTTTCCTGCGCCGCCACGTGCATGAGGATCACCAGAATTACGACTACGGCTATTCGGTATCCGACCGCCAGCAGTTCGTCGGCGAATTCACCGGCGAGCGCCGTAACGGGCTGGCGGAAGTGGCGGTGAAAAACAAATTCTCCTGCGGCGACAGCGTGGAAATGATGACCCCGGGCGGAAATGTTCAATTCACCATTGAAGCGATGCAGAACGCCAAAGGGCAGGCGACCGACGTCGCGCCGGGCAACGGACACATCGTCTATCTGCCGGTGCCTGAGGAAATCGATCTGCAATACGCGCTGCTGCTGCGCAATTTGCCGGGCACCACAACACGAAACCCCAATAAAAAATAGCGGAATGTTCCACAAATGATGTGGCTTTTGATAAATATTAGAATCAGATCACATCAATGAGCCGGGCTTCTGGTTACTATGGCGACGCTGAGAAAATATAGAACGAAAAATAAGCGTAGTGATACTACTAGGAACCACCTCCTTGGCCAGCTCAATCTCCCTTGAGCTGGCTTTTTCTTTTTCGGCTTTCCGTTCACTCCCGCTTCCAGCCCTATTCAACGAATCTTCCGATACCGGCCCGGGTATTTAGTTACTATGATTAGAAGGCATTAGGCATCCGGCATATCATCAGCAATACCGAATATGGAGAACACCATGGTTCAGCCCCCAGCCACGCTGCTCATTTTGAATGGAAAAAGCGCGGATAATGAGGAACTTCGTCAGGCAATTGAGCTATTGCGCCAGGACGGATACCGGCTGCACGTCAGAGTAACCTGGGAGTTCGGCGACGCGCGGCGCTATGTAGAGGAAGCCGCCCGGCTCAACGTGGAGAACGTCATCGCCGCCGGAGGCGACGGCACCATCAATGAAGTTGCCGGCGCGCTGGCGGTTCAGCCCGCAACGGTACGTCCCTGCCTGGGGATTATCCCGCTGGGAACCGCCAACGATTTCGCCACCAGTTGCCAGATCCCTCTCGACCTGCATAACGCCCTGACGCTGGCCGTCAAAGGCCGGGCCTGCGCCATTGACCTGGCGAAAGTGAATGACGAGCACTATTTCATCAATATGGCGACCGGCGGATTCGCCACCCGCATTACCACCGAAACCCCGGCGAGAATGAAGTCGGCGCTCGGCGGCGCGTCCTATATTCTGCACGCGCTGCTGCGCATGGATATGCTGCATGCCGAACGCTGCGAAATCCGCGGGCCGGATTTCAACTGGTCGGGAGACACGCTGGTCATTGCTGTGGGAAACGGGCGCCAGGCCGGCGGCGGTCAGTTGCTCTGCCCGGATGGATTAATCAATGACGGCCTGCTGGAACTGCGCATCCTGTCGGCGCAGGAGCTGTTGCCCAATATGCTGCAGGCCTGGTTTACCGACGGCGAAAACCAGAATCTGATTTCCGCCACCCTGCCCTGGCTGGAAATTACCGCCCCCGATGAGATGACGTTTAATCTGGACGGCGAGCCGCTAAAGGCTAATCGTTTCCATATCGAAGTGATCCCGGCGGCCATCCGCTGTCGTCTGCCGCCGCAGTGCGCGCTGCTGGGGTGAATCACCGCTCCAGCGACGCCTGCCGCTACCCCCTCCCGGCCTCCCCCTTGTCAGGGGGAGGTGCCAAACTCCCTCCCTTGCGAAGGGCTGAGGTGGGGTCAGTCGAGAATTATTCGCGCCTCAGGCGATTACTGTTCGCCAGATAGAGCGTAATCACCAACAGCAGGATGGAGGCGGCGTAAATCAGCGTATCGAAGGGATTTTTATGATCGACGATAATCAGCCGGATAATCGCCGTAATGCCGATATAGACAAAATAGCGCAGCGGAAAATGGTAGCCCGACTGGAAATACTTGACGATCAGCGCGATAAACTCGAAATAGAGAAAGTAGATAACGATGCTTTCAATCAGCTGATAGGACGACTCTTTCTCATTGGTTACCAGCAGCACCTGCGCCAGGTGGTAGGTTTCCTTCCCCAGAAAGATCACAAGAATGGTCGCCAATATCAGCAGCCCGATATTGAGTATCGTCTGAAGTCCGTTTGAAACCATAATGCTGCGCGTTGAACCCGCCATACTTACTTTCCTCTAACTTACAATCCGTTATGCCTTATCGTTTACAGGTTATCACCCTTATCCCTTATCAGGGAGACAACATGCTTATTTGTAAGCAAAATTAACGAGAGCACATCCGTAAATCGCCGGTTTATATTTCAGGTTGCGGGGTCGGCTTATTACCTGCGCCGGGCAAAGCGTCGCCCCTCTGCGCCGCGTGCGGGCGCATTCCTCTGAAGGCGTTCACAAAACGGCCTGCCGCCGCGGCTAATTTGCGGCGCAGAATGGCATTTATCGGCAATTGCATCTATGTTTCGATCGTCAGGATGTCATTCATCCTGTCTTAACGACCTCAATCATCGCTTTTTCATTACGCCGTAACCATTGATCCTGGAGCAGACGCAGGGTCCGTATAATGGCTACACACTCAGAATAACAAGCGAAATCACCTGAGACGGCGATAAGGAAAAGCCAAACCAGGAGTTAATCATGACTGATATTGCACAGTTATTAGGTAAGGAAGCGGAAGATCTGTTGCAACACCGCTGTACCACCATCCCCGTTGAAAACCTTTACCTGCCGGGCGCCGACTTCGTCGATCGGGTGATGATCGATAACAATCGCCCCAATAGCGTGCTGCGCTCGATGCAAACGCTGTTCAACCACGGCCGACTGGCCGGCACCGGCTATCTGTCCATCTTACCGGTCGATCAGGGGGTCGAGCACTCCGCCGGCGCGTCTTTCGCCGCCAATCCGATCTATTTCGATCCCAAAAACATCGTCGAACTGGCGATCGAAGCGGGCTGCAACGCCGTGGCGTCCACCTATGGCGTGCTGGCCGCGGTTTCGCGCCGCTACGCGCACAAAATCCCGTTTCTGGTCAAACTCAACCACAACGAAACCCTGAGTTATCCCACCCAGTACGACCAGACGCTGTACGCCAGCGTTGAGCAGGCGTTCAATCTGGGCGCGGTCGCCGTGGGCGCCACCATCTATTTCGGCTCTGAACAGTCGCGCCGCCAGATCGAAGAAATCTCAAGCGCATTCGAACGCGCCCACGAACTGGGCATGGTCACCGTGCTGTGGGCCTATCTGCGCAACTCCGCCTTCAAAAAAGATGGCGTAGACTACCACGCCAGCGCCGATCTCACCGGCCAGGCCAACCATCTTGCCGCCACCATCGGCGCCGATATCGTGAAGCAGAAAATGGCGGAGAACAACGGCGGCTATCGCGCCATCAAATTCGGCTATACCGACGACCGCGTCTACGACAAACTGACCACCGATCACCCGATCGACCTGGTGCGTTATCAACTGGCCAACTGCTACCTGGGCCGCGCCGGGCTTATCAACTCCGGCGGCGCCGCCGGCGATAACGATCTGCAGGAATCCGTGCGTACCGCGGTGATCAATAAGCGCGCCGGCGGCATGGGCCTGATCCTCGGGCGCAAGGCGTTTAAAAAATCCCTGCGGGAAGGGGTGGCGCTGATCAACGCCGTGCAGGATACCTATCTCGATAAGAGCATCACCATCGCCTAGTCCGTCGCAGATTGTCCGGCCGGCGGATCAGCCCGCGCGGCCGGACAATCACCTAACAGCCAGCCTTTAGCCTCGTCCGCCATCACCACCAGGCATGGAAATGATGCACCGGGCCTATCCCCTGCCCCACTTCCAGCGTATCGGCCTGCTCAAGCGCTTTTTGCAGATAATTTTTCGCCGCCGCGACCGTCTCCGGCCAGTCGGCATGACGCGGCCGCAACGCCGCCAGCGCGGCGGACAGGGTGCATCCGGTGCCGTGGGTATGGCGGGTTTTGACGCGGGGAGAGGTAAAACGCTGCGGCGCAGCGTTGCGGCTAAACAGCCAGTCCGGGCTCTCCTCCTCGCTCAGATGACCGCCTTTCATCAGCACCGCCTGACACCCCATATCCAGCAACGCCTGCCCCTGTTGGCGCATTTCCCGCTCGTTCACGGCCGGCGCGCAATCAAGCAGGGCGGCCGCTTCCGGCAGGTTAGGCGTAATGATGGATACCTGCGGCAGCAATAAACGGCGGATCGACGCCACCGCGTCGGGAGAGAGCAGCGGATCGCCGCTTTTTGCCAGCATCACCGTGTCGAGCACCACATGGGGCACCGCGTAATGACGCAAACGCTCAGCCACCGCGTCAACGATATCAGCCTGCGCCAGCATGCCGATCTTGGCGCTGTCGATGCGCACATCGCTCAGCACGGAATCAAGCTGGGCAGCGACAAATTCCGGCTCAATACGGTAGACCGACTGAACGCCGCGCGTATTCTGCGCCACCAGCGCGGTAATCACCGTGGCGCCGTAAGCCCCCAGCGCCGAGAACGTTTTCAGATCGGCCTGAATGCCCGCCCCGCCGCTGGGGTCGGTGCCGGCAATGGTTAACGCGTTGATTCGTTTCATGCCAGATCCTCCCCGCGCAGACCATAGAGAGCGTCAAGAAAGGCCGGAATAAAACTGCCCGGCCCCTGGGCCTGGCGCGCGGCCCGCTGCCCGGCCAGCGACATCACGTAACAGGCCGCCGCCACGTGGGATAAGCGGTCGCCCTTCAGCGCGCAGAAAGCGGCGACCACCGCGGACAATGCGCAGCCGGTTCCCACCACGCGGGTCATGATTTTATCCCCGCCGCTGATCGCCCAGTCAAATGAACCGTCCGTTACGTAGTCCACTTCGCCGGTCACCGCGACGATGGTGGAAAACCTGCGGGCCAGCTCGCGGGCGGCGGACAGCGCGCTATGGGAATCGTCGGCGCTGTCCACGCCGCGACTGCGCGCGCCCAGTCCGGCCAACGCCATGATTTCGGAGGCGTTGCCGCGAATGGCCGCCGGTTTTAATTGCAGCAGTTGATGGGCAAATTCAGTACGGTAAGTCAGCCCGCCGACCGCCACCGGATCGAGCACCCACGGCGTGGCGGACTGATTGGCGCCGTGGACCGCCGCCAGCATGGCGTCGGCGCGATGGCGCTCCAGCGTGCCGACGTTGATCAGCAGCGCATCGGCCAAGGCGCTGAACTGCGCGGCTTCGGCGGGGTCCACCACCATCGCCGGCGACGCGTTCAGCGCCAGCAGCACGTTGGCGGTGAAGGATTGCACCACATCGTTGGTGAGACAGTGCACTAAAGGAGACAAGGCGTGAAATTGCGTTAGCGAGGCCGCCGCCTGGGCAGCCGGTAAATCGACAGGTCGAGCGTTCATCATTCCCCCAACCGGCGTTCAAGAAGGCGGTAACCGGTTGGTCGGCATACCGTGACTTCCCTACGCTGGCATAATCCAGATCAGGTAATGCGGGTGTTTCTCAGCCCTGTGGTTGATAAACCAGGGCACCCCGAGTCATGTAATTCATCGCCTATGGCTAGGCCTGTACAGTATCGCCAACAAACGCCGCGACAACAATGCCAATTTGCCGCGCGGCGGCAAGTTTGTGCTTAATGCGCGGCAAGATGGCGGCGGGCAACGCGCGCCGCGGCGCGCACCAGGCTCAGATCGCTGCCGCGCGGTCCGATAAGCGAAATCCCCAGCGGCGCTCCCTCTTTGTACGACAGCGGCAGATTCAGCTGCGGGATGCCGCACAGCACGGCAATGGACAACAAATGATGCGACAGCTGCCGGGTCTGTTCAATATCCTCGTCCCGCGCATCCAGCAGCGGCGCAATATCCGGCACCGTGGGCAATACCAGAATACGATCGCCCAACAGCGCCCGCCAGGCGTCGCGAAAGCGCTCGCGTACAAGACAGGCGTTATGGTACTGCTCGTCCGTCACGCCGGCGCCCCAGGCAAAACGCCCGGCCACATCCGGTCCCAGCGCAAAACCGTAGCGGGTGATTTTTTCCCCCTGCGCCAGCCAGGCCTCGCGCCCCTGGATAAAACGGAAAGCCCAGTAGGCCTCTTCCAGCGCGGGAAGCTCGCCGGACAGCGGCGTCAGTTCGCCGGCAACGTCCTTGATGCTTTCCAGCGCGGGCCGCAACGCCTGTTGCGATGCCGCGGGAAGCAGGTCAAACAGCCCATGGCTGATGACCCATTGCGCTTGTTGCGGCAGCGGGGCGTCGTCCTCACCCAGCAAACACTCCCCCACCCGCTCGAATAAGTCGGCGTCGCGGGTGAAGTAGCCCGCCGTATCCATACTGGGGGCCAGCGGCTGGCAATCATCCAGGGAAATCCGCCCGTGGCTGGGGCGCAGGCCAAACAGACCGCAGTAACTCGCCGGCGTGCGGATCGAACCGCCGGTATCCGTCCCCAGGGCGAAATCGCACAGACGGTTGGACACCGCCGCCGCCGATCCCGATGACGACCCGCCGGGAATGCGTTCCGGCGCCGCGCCGTTGCGCGGCGTGCCATAATGCGCATTCTTGCCGCTCATGGAAAACGCCATCTCGTTGGTATGGGTTTTGCCGACGAATTCCGCCCCCGCCTCCAGCAGCCGCCGTACCGTCGGCGCCGTGCGCTGCTTTATGCCCGACATGGCGAGCACGTGGGGACTGCCGCCTCCGGTCGGATACCCCGCCACGTCGAACAGATCTTTCACCGCGAAGGTAAAACCGGATAACGGACCCTGAGGCGCATGCTCAACGGCGGCCGGCGGATAGGGCATAAAAGCGAAAGCATTATCTTGCATGATCGTTCCTTAAATTTACGACGGCGGATGGCTCTTCCACGCCGTCGTTCCAATGATGACAGCTGATTTGATGTCCGGCACTCACCTGCCGGGACGCCGGTATCTGGCTGCGGCATAGCTCGCTGGCGCGCGGACAGCGAGGAGAAAACGCGCATCCCGCGGGCAGGCGGGTCAGATCCGGCGGCGAGCCGGGAATGCTGACCAGCCGTTCGCCTTTTTTCAGGCCCCCCTTGGGGCGGGTGCTCAGCAGCACCTGGGTATAGGGGTGAAGCGGATTATGCAGCAATTCATCCAGCGGCGCCTGTTCGACGATGCGTCCGCCGTACATTACGGCGACGCGGTCGGCCACTTCGACGGCCGCGCCGATATCATGGGTCACAAAGACGATGGAAAGCCCGAGCGCCTGCTGTAGCTCGCGCAGCAGAATCAAAATCTGAATCTGCACCGTGGCGTCCAGCGCCGTGGTCGGCTCATCGGCCAGCAAGAGCTGCGGCTGGCACGACAGCGCCAGGGCGATCATCGCCCGCTGGCGCATGCCGCCGGACATTTCGTGCGGATAGGCGTCAAGCCGCTGCTCAGGGCTGGGAATACGCACCCGCCGCAACGCCTCCAGCGCGGCGAGCCGCGCGTCGGCGTATGAAATCGGGCGGTGCTGGCGCAGCACCTCGATAATCTGCTCGCCGACGGTATAGACCGGATCCATCGCCAGCAACGGCTCCTGAAAGATCATCGCCGCCACCGGGCCGCGCAGCGCGCGCAGCTGGCTTTTGCCCAGCGCCATCACATCCTGACCGGCGATATGAATGCGCCCTTCGATAGTGGTGCTGCGCTCAGGATGGAGACGCATCAAGGCCCGCAGAGTCACGCTTTTTCCCGAACCCGACTCGCCAATCAGCGCCAGAACTTCGCCGCGCTCCACCGCCAGGCTCACGCCGTTGACGGCGGATACCGTCTGGCTGCCGCGGCGGAAACGCACCTTGAGATCCTGAACGTCAATCATCAGTTGCTCCGCCATTCAGGCCTCCTTGACAAAGATAGGGGCGGCGGGACTCTGCGAGTGTCCGCCGCCGGGTTCGACCATCAGACAGGCGGCGGAATGCCGCGCCGACGCGGAGTACAGCCGCGGTTTGCGCTGTCCGCACACCGCCTCGGCGTGGGGGCAGCGGGTGTGAAAACGGCAGCCGCCCGGCGGATCGATCGGGCTGGGAGGATCGCCGCTCAGCGGGGAGCTCAGCGTGCGCCGCGCGGGATCCATGGACGGCATGGAGCTGAGCAACGCGCGGGTATAGGGATGCAGCGCCCCGGAGAACAGCGCCTCCGTCGGCCCGATTTCCACCACCTCCCCCAGATACATCACCATGATGCGATCGGAAAGATAACGCACCACGTGCAAGTCATGGCTGATAAACACGTAGGTCAGATTCAGACTCTCCTTCAGATCCAGCAATAGGTTGATCACCTGAGCCTCAACCGATTTATCCAGCGCGGATACCGCCTCATCCAGGATCACCAGGCGCGGATCCACCGCCAGGGCGCGGGCGATATTCACCCGTTGGCGCTGCCCGCCGGAGAGTTCGTGCGCGTAGCGTCCGGCAAAACGCGCCGGCTCCAGCCCGACGCGGGCCATCAGGTCGCGCGCCCGCTCCTCGGCCTCCCGCTTGCCGGCGCCGTGCACCAGCGGACCGAACGCCACCGACTGCTCCATCGTCAGGCGCGGATTGAGCGAGGAGTAGCTATCCTGAAACACCATTTGCACCTGACGGCGGTAGCGGCGCAGCGGCAGCCGCTGGCTGCCGACGGACAGTCCGTCGAAAATAAGCTCGCCGCTATCCTGTTCAATCAACTGCATCAGTACGCGCGCGGTGGTCGATTTGCCGCACCCCGACTCCCCCACCACCCCGAGTGTTTCGCCTTTCAGCACCGCGAAATCGATGCCGTCCACCGCGCGCACCAGCGCGCGTTTCCCCAGTTGCCCTTTAACGGGAAAATGCTTGACCAGTTTCTGCCCCATAAGCAGCGGCTGCGCCGGCCCGCCAATGTCGTGGTTATCCATCGTCAACTCCGTATCGCCATGGCCACCCGCAAACGGTCGGCCAGAATATTAAAAGAGATCGAGGTGATGAAAATCATCGCCCCGGGCAGCGCGGACACCCACGGCTGGGTATAAATCGCGGTACGCAGCGTATTAAGCATCAACCCCCACTCCGGCTCCGGCGGCGTTACCCCGAGGCCGAGAAAAGAGAGCCCCGACGCCAGAATCATCGATACCGAAATCAGCCCGGTGGTAAAAACGAAGATCGGCCCCAGCACGTTGCCCAGCACCTGAGTGCGGATAATGGTCAACGCCGACGCCCCGGACGCGCGGGCCGCCTCGATATAGTCGCGGTTACGCACCTGGGTCGTGACGCTCTCGGCGATACGCGCCACCTGCGGCACAAAAACCAGCGTCAGGGAGATCAAGGCGTTGACCACCCCGGCGCCCATCGCGCCGGAGAGGGCGATGGCCAGCAACACGGAAGGAAAGGCATAAAAAATATCGACGGTGCGCATGATCACCGTATTCAGCCATCCCCCGGCGTAACCGGCGATAATGCCGATGGTCGATCCGATAAAAAACGCGATCACCACCGGGGTAATCCCCATAAACAGCGACAGCCGCGCGCCCAGCATCAAACGCGAAAGCATATCGCGCCCCAGTTCATCGGAGCCCAGCGGGAAACCGGGCGTGCCGATGGGTTTCAGACGTTTGAACATCGAGGTGGCATAGGGATCGCCGTGGACGATCCAGGGTCCCAGCAGCGCCATAACCAGCAGTAGTGCAATCACCGCGCCGACGATCAGGGCTGAGGGATCGCGCATTACTCGTCCCAGCACCACCCGCCAGTATCCCGGCGACTTTTCCGTCGGCGCCGGCAGCGGCACCGAACGAGCCAGATTCAGATTCATGGTCAGGTCCTCTTGATGCGCGGATCAAACAGCGTTTGCAATATATCGACCAGCAAATTGAGCAGCACAAAAAACAGCGCCAGCACCCAGATGGTGCCCTGCAACAGGGGCAAATCGCGCTGGAAAATCGCCGAATTGAGCAGCAGGCCGGTGCCCGGCCAGGCAAAGACGGTTTCAACCAGGATCGAGCCGCCCATCAGATAGCCAATCTGCAGCCCCATCACCGCCAGCGCCGTGGGGGCGGCGTTTTTCGCCACGTGGGTAAACAGCGCGAACTCGCCGATCCCCTTGGCGCGCAGCCCGACGATAAACTCCTGCGCCAGGGTTTCCGCCACCTGAACGCGCACGGTGCGCGCGATAATCCCGGTGGGAATAACCGAAAGGGTGATGGCGGGCAGCAACATAAATTTCAGATGATCCCAATCCCAGGCCCAGTCCATCGCCCCCATCGGGCCGCCGCCCGTTGCCGGCAGCCAGTTGAGCTGGGAGGAAAAAATAATCACCAGCAGCATGCCCAGCCAGTAATGCGGCACGCTGACCCCAAAGATGGAAAAGGCGGAGGCAAGGCGGTCGATCCAGCTATCCTGGAAATATCCCGCCACAAAGCCGCACAGGCTGCCCAGGACAAACCCGATAAACGAGGCGAGCAGCGCCAGACGCAGCGAATAGCTCACCGCGTTCATCACCTCGCTGCTCACCGGACGGCCGCTGGCGATGGAGGTGCCCAAATCGCCCTGAACCGCATGCCACAGCCACAGGCCGAACTGCACCGGCAACGGCTTATCGAAGCCATAGTCGCGGATCAGCTGCTGGCGCAGCGCTTCGGACGCATCCGGCGGCATCACCGAAACCAGGGGGTCGCCCGGCGTCATATGCACCAGCATAAAACAGACCAGCGCCACGCCGAGCAGAATAGGCGTCGCCAACAGCAGGCGACGAATAATATAAGTAAGCATGAAAACCCTCGCAGCTCAGAGAGAAAAATGGCCGTCTACGCCGCCGATCAGTTCTTCTTCGCCACCGAGGTAAGGTCGATCATCCAGCTCTGAGCCTGCACCACGCCGCTGACCGCGGGCGATATCGCCCGGGGCGCCATATCGTGGGCGACGTACAAAAAGGGCGTTTCATCGACCATTTCCTGATGCAGTTCGGCGGTGGCGGCGTCCAGCGCTTGCGGCTCAAAGGTATTGCGCGCTTTCTCGATCAGCGCCTCGATTTTCGGGGTGGTGAAATAACCCCAGTTGGTCGAGACCGGCGGGAAGGTTTTTTCACTGGCGAAGCGCATCATACCGAAGAAGGGGTCCATCACCGCGGCGCTGACGTTAATCGCATCGGCCCCCTGCGCCGCCGGATCTTTGGCCCCCAGACGCCAGCTGCTGAACAGGGTATTCCACTCCGTCACCACGATATTGACGTCGAAATAGCAGTTCTTAAGGCTCTGCTGAATATATTCGTTCATCGGCAGCGGCTGCATCTGACCGGAGCCCGAGGCGGAAGTGAGCACCTTCACTTTCACCGGCTTGCCGGCGCTGAAGCCGGCGTCGCTCATCAGCTTGCGGGCGGCGTCCTCGTCATAGCGGATTTTGAAGCTGGGGTTGCCGTACCAGGGCGAACCTTGCTCATAGGTGCCGGTGGCCTCCTGCATATAGCCGCCAAGGTAGGACTTGAGTTCGCTGCGGTTCAGGCACAGGTTCGCCGCCTGCCGCACGCGCTTGTCGAGCCAGGGGGAGCCCGGCGCAAAAGAGAGCTGCCACGGCCAGATATGCGGCTGCGAATTGGCGTAAATTTTAAAACCCCGGCTCTCAATCTGCGCCATCGCGTCCGGCGCGGGAGCCTCGATCCAGTCAACCTGACCGGACAGCAACGCGGCCGTGCGCGCATTGGCCTCAGGCAGCGGGACCAGCAGGACATGATCCACTTTCGGGATGCGTTTGGCATCCCAGTAGTCGGGGTTTTTATCCAGCGTAAGCTGTTGCCTGGGCACCAGCTTATTCATTTTGAACGGCCCGGTGCCGACGGCGTGAAAGGCGAAGGCCGCCCAGGCCTGTTTGGCCCGTTCGGCGGCATCGGTCACTGACGCCGGCACCGCGTCAAAGTCTTTTTGCCAGGCGGCGGGGGAAACGATAAACAGATTGGTAAGGTTGAACGGCAGAATGGAGTCCGGCTCGCTGGTCGTCAGCTCCACGGTCAGATCGTCAATTTTGCGCGCGGATCGCAGCGTCGGCATCCGCGAGGCCGTATTACCGATCTGCGCCGGGGCGTATTGCGGCGCCTCCTTATTCAGCACCTTGTCGACGTTCCACACCACCGCATCGGCATTAAACGCGGTGCCATCGTGAAATTTAACTTCCGGCCGCAGTTTGAAAATCCACTTGGTATGATCCTGGGGATCCACGTACCACTCCGTCGCCAACCCCGGAACCAGCTCGCTGGGCTTTTCGCCTTGCGACAAATCCCACAGCACCAGCGCGTCATACAGCGTAATCCCGGTAAAACGGTTACCTTCGTAGCCTTGATCCGGCTGCCCCAGCGTCAGAGGAATATCGGCGGCGGTCATGGCGATACTCAGCGTGCTGGCGGAAGCGGAGAACGGAGCCCAGGCGCATGCCGCCAGCGCGGCGGCGGCGGCGGTCAAACGGGCAAAACGAGGAGAATGGCGGTTTGTTTTATAAGACATGTCGGCGGTTCCCTATCGGTGGCAAAGTCGTTTGCAGAGACAGAGGCAATGAATGTACCAACTTTTATAGGGATGCTCCCTTTGACCAGAAGAATTGCCAATTTTATTTTTTTATCAAGGCGTTACTTTTTCATAAAAAACAATTAAAATTTTACCCAAACGTTTGGGTAAAAGGTAAAAACCGCATGTGCGATAAAATGGGGCACGGTTCACCAAACTGGAGCACCCGCGATGCGAAGCAATGACGGTAGCCTTTTGCGATAATTTTTGTGCCGAAAATATCACCGTACCTTTACCATTAAGCCGTGCGATTATTTTTAACAAGGCCGTCCCATGAGCAAACGCCCCGCCACATTGCGCAGTATCGCCGAACAGCTGAATGTTCATGTTTCCACCGTTTCACGCGTGCTGAATGGCGATATGGCGCGCATTGCCAGCGTGGCATCCAAGGAAACCATCGAACGTATTCGTGAATTGGCCGCCACGCTTGGCTATCAGCCCAACCCGCACGCCATCAGCCTGAAAACCCGGCATAGCCACGAGATCGCCGTGCTGGTGCCGCAGCTGTCCGATATCGTGCTGGCGAATATTTATGAGGGCATCGACGCCGCCGCCTGCGAGCACGGCTACACCGCCTTTGTCGCCAATACGCTCGATCGTCCGCAACGCCAGCGCCAGTTGGCGGAAAAAGCGCTGGCAAGGAACGTCGAAGGTTTGATCATCAGCGATGCGCACTGCACGCCGGACACGGATTTTATCCTGGAACTGGAGCAAAGACGCATCCCGCTGGTGCTGGTCAGCCGCCGCAAAGAGGGGTTGTGCTCCGTCACCTCGGACGACGGCGCGGGCGGGCGGATGGCCGCGCGGCATCTATTCGAGCAGGGACACACGCGGGTCGGCATTATCGCGGGACAGGCCCACAGCAGCAACGCCCTTGAACGCGTAACCCATTTTCTGAACTATTATCGTGAGCAAGGCATCAGCATTCCCGCCCACAATATCATCCACGGACCGTTCGACGCGGCGGCAGGCTTTACCATCGGCGCGACCTTGCTCGATCGCCCCGATCGTCCGAGCGCCATTTTCGCGGTTAATGACTTTCTGGCGATCGGCCTGTTCGGCGCCATGCGCAACCGCGGGCTGACCCCAGGGCGGGATATCGCCGTTATCGGCTATAACGATACCCCTCTGGCCGCGCATTTACAGACGCCGCTGACCAGTATCAGCACCTGCATGTACCAGCAGGGGTATCTGGCGGTTGAAACCTTGCTTAAGCGCATCGTGGGTGAGCCCGTCGAGTCTTACCGCTTTCCCGCGGTGATGACCGTTCGGGCGAGCAGCCAGTGCCGGCCGAGCTAGCGACGCCGCTCTCCCGCGGCATTAATCGGCAACCTTTGCCGCGCAGTGCCGGCGGTTTTTAGCCGCCAATGAACGCAGCAACACCCCCAGCGTGGTGCCATTATGCAATAAGGCGCTGGCCGTCGGTTTCAGCCAGCCCATGGCCGCCGCCAGCATAATGGCGCTGTTCACCCACTCCGTCAGCTGAATGTTGCTGTTAACCAGGCGCATCGCCTCCTGCGCCATTTCACAGGCGGTCACCGCGCCTTGCAGATTATCCTGCAGCAATACCGCGTCGGCGGCCTGCTGCGCCAACTCGGTGCTGCGGCTCATCGCCATGCCGACGTCCGCCTGGGTCAGCACCGGCGCATCATTGATGCCGTCGCCGATAAATAACACCCGGCGGCCTTGCCGTTGCAGATCGCGCACCACGTCCACTTTGCTTTCCGGCGTCGCCTCGGCAAAGAAACCATCGATGGATAACGCCTGCGCCATCTGCCGCGCCTTTTCGGTTTTATCGCCGGTCAGCAGGACGACATTTTTCACTCCCAGATCGCGCAACCGCCGGATCACGTCAACCGCCTCTTCGCGCACGCTGTCCTGCAGGCCGATCATGCCCACCAGACGTTCATCCAGGCCGATAAACAGCAGATGACGCCCCTGCGACTCCAGCCGGTCGATTTCATCTTCAAACTCTGAAAAATCAATCTGATAATGACAACTGAGAAAATGACGGCTCCCAACCACCATCCGGTGATCGTCCATCTCGGACTGTAAACCGTGGGCAATCACATACTCCACTTCGCCGTGATTGATATGCGGCAGTTCAAGGTGCGCCGCCGCCGCGACCACCGCTTTCGCCAGCGGATGATTGCTGTGTTCCTCAACGGAAGCGGCTATCGCCAGCAGACGCTCGGCCCAGGCTTTTTGCGGATCGAAACTGACCACATCGGTTACCAGCATATCGCCGTGGGTCAGGGTGCCGGTTTTATCAAACACCACCGTATCGACCGCGGCCAGCTGCTCAATCGCCCGTCCGCCTTTCAGCAGCAGCCCCTGACGCGCCGCCCGGCTCATGATCGATTTAAACGCAATCGGCGTGCTCAGCTTCAGGGCGCAGGAGTAATCCACCAGAAAAACCGCGGCCAAACGCTGCCAGTCACGCGTCAGGGCGAACACCGCCGCGCCGACGCCCAGGGTGATCGCCACGCGCCGGTCGGCCATCTGCTGGGTCACCTGCTGCGTTTCGCTGCGCTGGCTCAGGGAGTCGCTGATAAAACGCCGGATACTGGCGGTGGACGACTCATCGCCCACCCGCTCGGCGCGGACCACAATATTGCCATCCTGCACCTGCGTGCCGGCATAAACCCAGGCGCCCCGCTCCCGGCGCACCGGCACGCCTTCACCGGTCATGGATGACTGATTAATCAGCCCCACGCCGCGCAGCACCGTGCCGTCGGCGGGGATATTGTCTCCCGGCCCCAGCAGCATCCGATCGCCGTTAACCAGCTCGCCGCTCTGAATTTCCTCGCGCTTCTCTTGCCGCTCAACCCAGACGGGGTGATCTCCGGGCTGCATCAGGTCCGCCAGCAGCGCATCGGAATGGCGGCTGGTTTCCTGCTCAAGATACTCGCCCAGCGTCAACAGCGACTGGGTGATCATCGCCGTGCGGTGATCGCCCCGCGCCATCGATAGCCCCAGCGCCAGCGCATCCAGCACCGCCACTTTCAGTTGGCGGTGAGCGAGGCTGTCCGCGCCGTCGGCCAGCGTCGGCGCGGTTAGCAGTAAAGCGGGCAGCGCGGCCCAGCGCCGCGGCAGCATTTGGGTCAGGGCAATGCCCCCAAGATTAAGCAGATTATCGCTGCCGCAATATTCGGCCTCATAGTCTCCCTGGGCGCACGCCGTCCAATCCAGCGCCTGCGCCTTCTGCAGCAGGACTTCACCGTCGGTCCGCCCGCGCTCATAGGTAATGACCGCCGAACAGGCTTCGGGGCGCAGACGCACGCCGTTAACGCCGCTGAAAGAGAGGATCTGGCGTTTCAGCCACGCCAGCCCCTGGGGATAGCGCCGCATCTGTGGAATGCGCAGGCGTATCCGCCCCGGCAGTTGATGAACCGGCGTAATGGTTTCAGGCAAACGGCGGATCACTCGGCATCCTGCTCCCGGTTACGGTAGTAATCCAGCTCGGCCTGCAAATCGGCCAACCGCTCCTTCAGCTCTTCCACTTCGCCGCGCACCGTCCCCCATGCTTTGCTGGCCGTGGTGGAGATGCCTTGCTGCACCTCGCGATTACTCAGCAAATAGGCGATAGCGGCGCCGGCCACCACGCCGGAAATCAGGTGCGCCCTGCCGTTGGCCTGGCGATAAGGGGCCGGCGGCGGCGATACGGGAACATAGGGCGCATAATACGGGTAGTACGCATAAGGATAATCAGGCTGTTTCATTATTGACCTCCTTTTTACTTATCGCATCCAGCAGATAGATACCGGCGGCGCCGGCGCTCAGCAAGGTCAGCAGGGTCAACGCGGGCCGGCCGGCGGTGGCATTCGCGACCGCCATCACCGCGCCGCCGACCATGCCCCCTTTGGCGGCGTCATACATAACGGCGGCGGCGGTCTGATGCAGCGTTTTTTCGCCCTGCTGATAGCAACGCCATTGCTCCACGCAGGAAGCCGCGGTGCCTACCAGCGCGCCGGCGATAACCGCCCGGCTAACCGGACTCAGACTGTCACGATTGTTGCTCATTCTGCGGCTCCTCGCTTGCCGGCTGTTCCTGCTGGCGATGGCGCTCTACTGATTCATTAAAGCCCTCTTTCCCCGCTTTCAGCGTATCGCGGAAAATGGTGGAGCTGGTGGTTGCGGTCTCTTTCAGGCTTTCCGCGCCGCTTTTCACCCCATCCTTGACCTTGGCGCCCCCCGTTTTAAGTAAATCGCCGGTGCTGGCGACGGTCTGCAACAGCAGATTACGCACGCCTTCATTGGTTAACAGCAGCGTGACGGCCGCGCCGATCATGGCGCCTTTCCAGAATTCTTTATCGTCCATACCAATCGTCCCGATAATGTTTTTCAGTATTCCCGCCTGTTCGCCCATCATATTTTCCACCACGCTTTGCGCCTGGGCGTTCCAGTCAACGGCGGGCTGAGCGTGATGATGATGGTGAGGAGGCGGCGTCTGTGGCGGTACGCCCGCCTGCGGTGGCGCCGGATATCCCATGGGCGGAAATCCCGGCATCATTTGCGGATACCACATCGGCGGATGCGGCCAGTACGCGGGCGACGGCTGAGGCGGCGTGCCCGGCGCCGGCGGATAATAAGGGTAGCCAAACGGCGGGTAATAAGCGCCCCTCTGATTCTCTGGATTGCTATTATCATTGCTCATATTCGATTCCTTAATAATTAGGATGACGGCGAGAGCGACTGAACCAACTGCTCCAGCGCTTGCCGGGCCGCGGTATCATCCGCGCCGAAAAGCTGCGTCAACACCGCCGGGTTGATTCGCCTGGCGTCATACTCCAGCAGCACGCTCCCGGTGCGGCTATTGAGGGCGTAACTGCGCAGCGCATTTTCCGCACTGCATAGCGCCTCAAGCTTTTCCAGCTTTCCCTTGCCGAGACTGGGGATCAGGCGGTTGGCGAAGCGTAAACGGATACGTCCCGGTATATGATGTTCGATAGTCACAAAACGGCGTAGCATCATCAGTCCGCTTAAATCTTCTGACTCCATACGGCTTCCTACCTCTGCGATCGCGGCGGGCAAACGCCGGATCTTGCCAATAACCTTACAAACATTGTTATTATCAGCCGGTGCGGCTGTGATTCTTTGCGGTTTATCAAGTGGTTCAGGCTTTTGTTAGTTGGAGGGTAAAAAAAACTTCCGCAAGAAAAAATGCCTAGAGCGAGGCCGTCACCAAGCGCAGCAATATCAGCACTGAAAACGTTATGGCTTTGGTCCCCCTCAAGTCCGCAGCAATTTGCGGCAGCAAGCCAATGAGCAGGTATTCTGTAGTCTGGGTGACAAAGGCTCCCAGCATCAATACCGGAAGCCTATGCATTTACCGCTCTCCGGTGCGCAGGAAATCTGTCACCAGTTGAACGAATTCATCAGGACACTCCAGCGGGGCCAAGTGTCCGCTGTTCAGTTCCGCATAGCGCGCACCCGAGATCGCCGCCGCCAGTGCGCGAGCATGAGCCGGCGGCACCATATGGTCATGGGTGCAACCAATTACCAGTACGGGTTTGGTGATGCTTTTGATCTGCTCGCTTACATCCAGGGCGAGATCAAGTTCTACTTGACGTCCCATGCCTTCCCATTGGTTGCCAATGACGATCGCCTCGATGTTTGCCTCAATTTGTTGAGGGTTGAGACTGGCAAGGAAATTGGGGCTGAAGCCGGTCAATAACACGAGACGGGCCAATGCTCGACGATCGCTGTGGATCAAATCTCGCCAAAGTCCAAACTCCAGTTGCATACGCCCGTCCTCACCGGAAGCAAATCCAGCCAACAAGACGACGGCGCGCACATCTTCTGGATATTCTGCCGCGATATATGCCGCCAGACTTGCCCCTAGCGAAAAACCGACAAGATCGAACGGCGTTGCATTCGCGTCCCGAGCAGCCGCGATGACTTGTGCGGCCAATTCCCGAATAAGCAGTGGCTTACCGCCATCCTCCGTTTTCCCAGACCCAGCGTAATCGGGTCGTACCACCTTCCAGTATGGTGTGAAGCGTTCGACCAGATGCCCCCAGTTGCTTTCCCCGTCCCCACCCGTGCCGTGTACCAGCACCAGTCCAGGACCATCTCCATCGACCCGATAGAAGACTTTCGCGCTATCTACTTCAACCATCGCCATGATTTCCAACCTCGCTTTTATCAAAGAAGGCTTTAGGCTAAACTTTGACAGTGCTGTCAAGGTCAAGAGGAAATGCGAGGTTTGTCATGCGGATTGGAGAATTGGCGCGCCGCACCGGCGTCAGCGAGCGGATGCTGCGCTACTACGAGCAAGAAGGTCTGCTGCAACCCGTGCGCACGGACGCGGGCTACCGTGACTATGGCAATGCAGAGGTGCAAGTCGCCCAACGCATACGCATGCTGAGCGCGGCAGGATTGAAGATCGAGACGATCCGAATCCTGTTGCCTTGCATTCTGGACAACCAACCACGCTTTGAACCGTGCAAGGAAGTGCGGGCCGCATTGCGGCAGGAAGTCGAGAAGCTGGACGAAAAGCTGCGCGACCTTGGCGAGAGCAGGCAAATAGTCGCGAGCTTCCTGAACGGCGTCGAAACCGACAGCGGTTGTCGGCTTAACCAGGGTACAAAGCGCTAGCGCGTCTTTTGTGCCCCAGGAGCAGGATCTGTATAGCGGCGACCTGGATTTGGCGATCCGCATGGGCGAACTGGCCGATTCGCGGCTGGTGCCATTGCGGGAACACCACAACTCCGGCGCCGTGAAAAACATTCATGCGGTATTCGTCGGCCCCGGACGCCATGTGCCGGCCAAGGTCAGGGGGCTGCTCGATTTTCTGGCCGAACGGGTGGCACAGGATTTGGTTTGATGCGGCGGTCAGGCGATACAAATGCCCGGATACCGGCGCCACGGCCAGACGCCGAGGCACGCTCCAAACGGCTAGGCGTGAGAGCGGAAAAGATCGCTCTGCGCTCATGGCGTCTTCCCCTATGACGCAAGCGAGGCACTGCCGGCTACGCAGGCACCAGCCGCTCGACCAGAGCGAACACGCCGAGCATCAGCAACAGCGCCACCGCCAGCGGGCCGGCCTGGGGCCACACCGCTACGGACAACCCTACCGACAGCGGCGGCCCGGCGATGAAAGTGACTTCATCGAGCACCGTTTCCAGCGAATAGGCGGTCTGCAAACGTGGTTCTCCCCGATAGAGAGCCGTCCAGCGTGCCCGCACCATTGCCGATATGCTGGGCATGAAACTGGCCAGCAAGGCGCAGCCCCCGATGACGAACATGACGCCGCGCCGATAAATGCCGGCGATACGTAGCCCGTTAGAGTAAGAAAATGGCGGTCCTTGCGAATCGCCCGTCATCAGAATTTGGGCGGATCCTTCGGCGGCGTATAAGGCGTTGTGCCGTTTCCATAGAACCGCTTGCGTGGCTTCGGCGACCTGGAGCCCGGATGGACGTAAAACTCTGAAAACGGCGCTCCCTTTGTGGTCGAAATAGGGACTGTGGTGTTCATGTCGCGTCAGCCCCTCTCATGCGCCGGTCGCCGGTGCGGGCAGCGTGACGCCCTTGCGCACCGCGGGCCGCTGCGCCACGCGCTCATGCCAGACGCTCATGCGCCGGTGCTGGCTGAAATCGAAGTCGATGATGCGGGCGATGTGCGTCCAGCCGAAGTGCGCAATGTCGGCGATGGAGTAGTCGTCGCCCGCCAGATAGGGGCGACCATCGGCCAGGTGGCCGTCAAGCACGGCGAAGGCGTCGTCAGTCAGGCGGCGGTAGCGATCGATGGCGGCCGGGTTCTTTTCCTCGGCGAACAGCTCGAAATGCACCCGCTGCCCGATGATCGGCCCGACGCTGGCCGCATGGAATTGCAGCCACTTAATCGCCTCCCAGCGCGCCGCAGGTTCCTGCGGCAGCAGTCGGCCGGTCTTCTCGGCCAGGTAAAGCAGGATGGCGGCCGACTCGAACAGCGTGATGCCGGTTTCATCGTCGGTGATGACCGGGATGCGGCCATGCGGATTCAAGGCTAGGAACGCCGGCCGCAGGTGTTCGCCCGCGTCGATGCGCACATGGTGCAGGCGGTAAGGCAGCGCCAGTTCCTCCAGGGCAATGGTCGCCTTGAAGCCGTTGGGCGAACTGTCGGCGTAGAGGTCGATCATCGTGTAACGCCCAAACGGGTGATCATAGTGATGGAAAAGTCGAGTAACGCGACGAACTGCGTGGTGCAGAGCAGGATCAAGCATAGCCGCCAATGCGGATGGGTCATCGTGATAGTCCAATTAATATAGGTTTACTAAAGTTGCACATAATTTCTAAATTTAGGCCATCATGGCTTTAGTCACGAAAAACCAGAAGCGATCATTTTTGCTTTCAGCATTTAGGAAAACTAAATCAAATGGCGACATCATTCCCTCTGCAAGCGCTGCGCACCTTTGTCGAAGTCGGCCAGCGCGGCAGCATCAAAGCCGCCGCCGAAGCCCTGCATGTCACGTCCGGGGCGGTCAGCCAGCAGATCCGATTGCTGGAAAACCGGCTCGGGATGGCGCTGTTCACGCGGGAACGGCAGGGCTTGCGCCTGACCGCAGCCGGGGCCGGCGTCCATCCGTCGCTGCTCGACGCCTTTGCGCAAATCGACAAGGCCGTGGACACGCTGGAAGCGTTCAAGGGACGCCAAACCCTGACGGTCAGTACCGTCGCCACCTTTGCCGCATCCTGGCTGGTGCCGCGCCTGGGGCGCTTCACCCAGCGGCATCCACAGATCGAGGTGCGGGTCGAGGCGACTTCGGCCCTGGTGGATATGCGCCGCGACCGGGTGGACGTGGCGCTGCGGCATGGGCTGGGCAACTACCCTGGCCTGGAAGTCACTCGCCTGATGGCGCCGGTACTGGTGCCGGTGGCCTGCCCGGGCCTGGTGGCGGACGGTCGCTCCCTCAAGGAACCGGAAGACTGCCTGGACTACCCGCTGCTGCACGATTGCGACCGGGAGGACTGGCCGCTGTGGTTCGCTGCGCACGGTGCGGCCGAAGACCCGCGCGCCGAGCGCGGCACCGCATTCGAGGACGACTATCTGCTGATCCGGGCAGCGGCAGCCGGCCAAGGGCTGGCTCTGGTACCACAGGAATATGCACGCGAGGAAATCGCCGCCGGGCGGCTGGAGCAGGTGCTGGACAAACCCTGGCCGGCACGCTTCGCCTATTACCTGGTGACGCTGCCGGGCGCCATGCAGCGACCTGAAGTCCAGGCGTTCGCGGATTGGATCAAGGAAGAAGCGCTGGGACCGACCTGAACCATGGTCTTCGGCGGCGGCCGGGAAACTGCGCAGATGGCGAAGCGCCATGTCATATCCGCCAGATCAAGACGCGACCATCATCAAGCACAACGCCCTCTCACAGCGATGCGCCGCCATCGACCACCAGATCGTGTCCGACCATGTAGGCCGCTCCGTCGGAGCACAACCATAGAACGGTCTGCGCTATTTCATCCAGGCTGGCGACACGTTTGGAAGGATTACTTGCCGCAATGCGCGCATTGCGGACATTGCGATCTTCACCTGTGCGATAGGACATGGCTGTATCCACCGGACCGGGACTGATGCTGTTGATACGGATACCGCTGTCAATCGCCTCCAACGCTGCAGTCTTTGTCAATACGGCGACTGCCGCCTTGGACGCGGCGTAGGCTCCCGTGCCGGGCCGCGTCAGGTGATAGCCAACGTTCGAAGCGATGTTGACGATGACGCCCCCGCTTCCCTGGCGTTTCATCGCACGAATCTCGTGCTTGAGGCATAGCCAGGCGCCGAAGGTGTTGGTTGCAAACACCGCCTGGAAATCTTCCACGGCGAAATCATCAACGGCGCCGGTACGCAATACGCCCGCCGCATTGATGGCGATATCCAGCCGCCCCGTACTCGTCACCGTTTTTTCGAGCAGGCCCTCGACGCTGGTTTCATCCCTCACGTCGGTGGCGATGGCAAGGCTATGCCCGTTCGACCGTTCGATTTCCTCTGCGGTCTGGCGCAGTGCAGAAAGCTGGCGTCCAGCCAGCACCACGTATGCACCTTGGGCGGCCAATGCCGTGGCAATATGACGCCCGATGCCCGATCCTGCGCCAGTGACCAATGCAGTCTTGCCTCTGAGACTATCTGCACTCATAGCAACTCCTTTGTGGTTTCCAAAAGATGAAAACGATCCCCCTTCAATGGCGGCGGACCGTCACTGCCGCCAAACGCGGCTTGAAGGCATAGGGAAGCAAGCTCAAGAACCCGAGCACAGCGAGAACAACACCTACCCATAACGGCGACAGCAAGCCGTATCCCGAGCTGATCCCAAGCCCACCGCCCCAGGCACCGACCCCGAGGCCGATATTAATGACAGAGGTGTGGACGGTGTTAACCAACGGGCCGGGACGCGCCGTCTTCATCACGCGGGCAATCATCGCGGGGTTCATCGGTACGCCGACCAGGCCGATGACAAGAATCAACGCGACGGCCGGGATTTTGCCGCCGGCAAAAACGGCGAGAAGCGCCAGCGCGGCCGCCAGAATAAGCAGTCCCCACATCATGATCGGTATCGTGTACCGATCCGCATATCGGCCCACCACCATGTTGCCGATGACATTGGCTGCGCCATAGCTTCCCAGCAGCCACGGGATCGACGCAACGGAGAATCCGGTGATCTGCGTCAGGATAGGCGCGAAGTAGCTGAAGGCGGCGAAGGTGGCGCCGATGATCAGTCCGCTCGTTGCATAGGCGGCCCAAAGATGGCGATTCCTGAATTCAGCCAGTTCTTCGCCCAGACCGATCGCGCCGCCGGCCCTGGACTTCGGTATCAGGAGGCCGATCGCCATGGCGCACAGAACCGCCAGCGCGACAACGAGCCAGAAACTGGCCCGCCAGCCCAGATATTGGTCGATGATGGTCGCCATCGGCACGCCCAGTACCGTCGCCAGCATCAGTCCGGCGATGACGACGGACGCGGCGCGTCCCCTTTTCTCTTCACGCACGACGTCGGCGCAGATGGCGAGTGAAACGCCAAAGCAAGCCGAGCCGGCCACACCTGTCGCAACGCGCGCGACCGCCATGATCTCGTAGCCGGTTGCCGACGCCGCGATCGACTGGGCGACGGCATCATACCCGCCACCATGAACTCGGACGTGGTCAACGAAAAGATCGTCAGCCCCAGGATGTAAACTACCAGCGGCATGGGAAAACTCCTTATAAAGTTTATCGTTTAGTACAAAACAATCCCAAAAGAATTGGCGACAGGCCGGCGATTGGTTATTGGGGGATCAGAGCTATCGTTCGTTGCAAAAACAGGCCAGGAAAGCGTAATCCAACATGCGTTCTCCTTCATGCAACTTCTTCCCATATATCTATAGTGTAATGATCAGTAAATAATTGAGGAAATAAAAAGACCAGTCTGCCCATGCTTATCTGCTCCAAGGAGTGCTTTGTCGTTCATAAACCTGCTAAAGTACCTTCCAGCGCATCTTGCAGGAAGGCGCTATCCGGCATGGATTGTCCAAGGATGCGCAGCCCGTAATAACTGGCCAGGAAGGCACGCGTCAGTTCCAGAGCCGGCCGCTCATTGGCAATCTCGCCATTACGCTGTCCAACCGCAATGACATGGCAGAGGACGGCTTCCAGCTTGTTGACGTAAGCACGATTGATCCGGTCGATCACCGGATCTTTGCTGCTGCGTTCCATAACTGAAAAGAGCGCCATGCAACTGCGACGCTTGGCTGAGTCGAGATCGCCATCCACGCCCCATTGCAGCAGCGCCTTGAGCCGTTCCTTGGCCGAGCCGGGACCATCGAGAATCTCGGTCTGAGCTTTCAGCCCCAGTTCCTGATAGCGCCGCAGGGCTTGCTCATACAGGTTCTGTTTGCTGCCAAAGGCATGGTAAAGGCTACCGCGACCCAAGCCGGTCCGTTCACACAATTCCTGCGTAGAGCTGGCTTCATAGCCATTCGTCCAAAAAACATCCATCGCGGCGTCGATGACGGCCATATCGTCGTACTCTTTGGGTCTTCCACTCATGAATCCGATCCTTTAACGCGATCAATGCGTCTGATTAAAACAATACTTTACCAATTAGTCAATAATAGGGAGGTATGCGATCCAGATGCGTTAAATGGCAACGACTAATCTCCCACGATATGAACCACTTCGTGATTATTTCCGGCTGCTCAGGCGGCGGCAAATCTACCCTCCTGACCGAACTCCAACGGCGCGGCCATGCCGTGGTCGAAGAGCCCGGACGGCGCATCATCCAGGAAGAAACGCGCAGCGGCGGCCAAGCCCTGCCATGGATCGACATGGCGGCGTTCCTACGCCGCACCATTGTTACCGCGCAGGACGACCATGTCCGCACCCCGCGAGACAGCCAACAGTGGGTATTTTTCGATCGCAGTCTGATCGACGCGGCTGCGGCGCTCCAGGCACTCACGGATGAAGCCGTGCTTGTCACACTCGGCCAGTCCCATCGCTATCACCTGCGCGTATTCCTTGCCCCGCCGTGGCCGGAAATCTATGTGCAGGACGAGGAGCGGCGGCACGGTCAGGACGTCGCTCTGGCCGAGTTCGAGCGGCTCCAGCACGTCTATCCGTCATTGGGATATGCAGTATCGCTACTGCCGAAAGTCGGCGTGGCAGAACGCGCCGACTTCGTGCTAAAAATCTTGGCTGGTCGCTGACCTGCCACGCCGGTACTGGGCTCGCAACGGGCCGGGGCACGAGTCATGGCCAGGTTCCTCGGAATGAAGCGCCCCGCCCGTAGCCGGACGCTTATCTGCGGTGCAGGCGCAAAGTCCCCGCACTGCGATACTGGAGTCATAACAAAAAACTTCCGGGAGAAGTTTCAACGTCGCGTTAGCGACAGCCCCTAGGGTGGCGGCGAGGGATGGGATGCCAAGCCACAAAAAAACACCGGATTTAGCGGCAACCAAGTGGACAGGACAATATTGGTAACGTAAATTATTCGCATTATTATTCCGTGTTTGAGGCTGCCATGACCCCCTACCTGCACCAGACCCAGAACCGCATTCGCGTCCGTTCCGACTATATCCAGCGCAATCCCAAACAGGTCGCGCGGGTTGTCAGCCAACTGGGCCGGCAGGATGGCGTGCATGAGGTCACCCATCGTATCTATGCGGGGTCGGTGGCTATCTGTTTTGACAGCCGGAAAGTCGCTGTCGATCAACTGATTGAGAAATTTGAACAGCTCGGCTGGCTGAGTTCTGCCAAAGATCGGGACTACATCGACAGCACCATTCGTCGGGGCGCAAAAACGCTGCTGAAAGGCCTGGCGATCGGCGCGTTAAAACGCGCCGTGGGCGGCCCGATCGTTACCGCCATGAGCGTACTGGTGCGCTGATACATCCGCTTGATACGACCATGGGAATTTACCCGATGGTCGCTTGGCCCGGCGTCCCTCCCCTTGACTCCATGTGGCTTGTGGAAACCAGGGTTTCCCAGGCGTCATCATGGCAAAAATCAAACTCACCGAGTCCCGCCATCAATGCAGCAAGATAGTAGCCGTCATATTAAAACGGTCTTCTCATGAACTGCGGCGCTGGTCCAATTGTTTCTTCCTCATGGGCATTTCATTGAGGCATGGACAGGTATACCCGTTTCGGGTACAGTTTAGAGGTCAATATGATGCGCATCCTCAAGCGAAAGGACTTTGCTCGATGGCAGGCAAGCGAGAGGTTGCCCGATGTCGCCTTGTGCAAGGCGGTCAAGGAGATGGAAAACGGTTTGATCGACGCGGACTTGGGCGGTTTTCTCTACAAGAAGAGAGTGGCACGCCCCGGCGGTGGCAAGAGCGGCGGCTACCGCACGCTGCTATCAGCCCGGATCGGCGGCCGTTATGTGTTCCTGCATGGATTCCCGAAAAATGACAAGGCAAACATCACGCAGGACGAGAAAAAGGCACTGCAATACGCAGGCAAGGTATTCCTCGAACTTTCCGCGGAAGCCTTGTTGAAGGCATTGCAGTCGGGTGTATTGTTGGAGGTGCATTGTGAGCAAGATTATTGAATCGCTGCGTGACGATCTGGCCGCGCTCCACGAAGCGGGCGCGATCGGTAAGATAACGATGCGGGAGTTCAACACGATTTGCCCGCCGCCGGTGCGAGAGTTCAGCGCCGACGACATCAAGCGCCTGCGCAAAGAGTTGAAGTTCAGCCAGCCGGTGTTCGCGCTGCATCTGCACACTACGGCCTCAACCGTGCGAAAATGGGAACAAGGCGAAACCCGCCCCGCTGGCCCGGCGCTCAAGTTACTCAACGTTATCGCCGACAAGGGCTTGCAGGCCATCATTTGACGCCATAGCTTCCCGTCTTTTTATAGCGGGCTATCCTTGCCCGCCCCCCCCTTTGAACCGTCGTTTAAAATTACTCCCGGCCTTATTCCTCTCACCAGATTTGCCGCGCGGCTACCCCGCCGCGTAAAACCGAACGATTCAGACAATTCCGGATAATAAATTAAACCGACTCATTTTCTTGACACTAAAACGCAGCCAATGCAAAACTGTACCGTACAGTTTTCTTTTGTTTGTTTTACGTTCAAACCGTCAGGTATCTTCGATACCACAGGAGATTGTATGAAAAGTGTTGTTCTGCTGGGCTGCATTGCTTCAGCGTTTATGTTAACGGGCTGCGTGTCGCAGTTTTGATTAATTTGTCCGCTCACCTTCAGGTATTTTTGATGCCTTCGGAGATTATATGAAAAACGTATTTTGGCTGGCCTGTATCGCATCGACCATGATGTTGACGGGTTGTCTTTCCATAGGCAGCCATATTTAACCTTGTCGACGACAATGGCGCGGGACGGCGCCATTGTTTATTGCTGGTACGGCGTATATGTCACCGCGCAAATTCATATCGACGCGGAAATAAACTCGCGCAGCCATTGATGCGCCGGATCGCGGTGAGCGCGCTCATGCCACAGCATCGACATCTCGAAGCCGGGTACCGCCACCGGCGGCTCAACGCTCTGTAGCGCCGGATTATCTTTCATCAGACGCGACGGCAACATAGCGACGAGATCGGTGCTCGCCAGTACGGAGAGAACAAACAGAAAATGCGGAACGGACAGCACCACCCGGCGGGTCAGGCCCACCGCTGCCAGTACGTTATCCGTGACGCCGCAAAATCCGCCGCCATCCGGCGAAACAATCACCTGCTCGAGCTGGCTGAATTGCTCCACCGTTATCCCTTTTTTCAGCTTCGGGTGGTTCACGCGCCCCGCCAGAACATAGCGTTCGGCAAAAAGCTCCCGCTGATGTAAACCAGACGGCGACCCTTCGCGAGTATGAAAAGTCAGATCGATCTCGCCATCCGCCATCCGTCTGGCAATACCTGACGGCGTCATTTCCAGAATAGCCAGCCGGGTTCCCGGCGCGACAATGCGCAGCCCGTTTAAGGCGGGCAGCAGGATGGTCAATTCGCTGTAGTCGGAGGCCGCTACCCGCCACGTATGCTTGGCAAGCCCCGGATCAAAAGGGCTAGACGGCGATACCGCCCGTTCCAGGGACTCCAGCGCCCGGCGCAGCGGTTCGCGCAACGCATCCGCTCTGGCGGTCGGCCGCATGCCGCGCGATCCCGGCAGCAGCAAAGGGTCCCCGAAGACATCCCGTAATCTGGCGAGTTGAATGCTGACCGATGGCTGGGAAAGATGCAGACGCCGCGCCGCGCGGGTGACATTCTGTTCCTCCAGCAACGCATCCAGCGTCAGTAACAAATTGAGATCCAGATTACGGAAATTGTTCATAGCTATACCTGATATAAAAGCAATTCATTTCCAGTATACCTGATAGTGATCTACCCTGCGTCTGTCAACGCTATGGAGATGTGCTTATGAATGTTCTTATTGTTTACGCCCACCCCGAGCCCCGTTCCCTGAACGGCTCGTTAAAAGATTTCGCCGTCAAATATCTTGAGGACGCCGGACACGCGGTCCAGGTATCAGACCTGTATGCTATGGGGTGGAAAGCGACGCTGGACGCCGACGACCGCACCGACAAACCCGACGGCGAGCCTTTTAGTCCGGGACTCGACTCCAAACGCGCATTTGAACAGGGTACGCAGAGCGCGGACATCGCGCGCGAACAGGAGAAGCTGCGCTGGGCGGATGCCATGATTCTGCAATTTCCGCTGTGGTGGTTCTCCATGCCGGCGATCCTTAAAGGCTGGGTGGAACGCGTCTACGCCTATGGTTTTGCCTATGGCGTCGGCGAGCATTCAGAAAATCACTGGGGAGATCGCTACGGAGAGGGCTCCATGGCGGGCAAACGCGCCATGCTGGCGGTTACCGCGGGAGGCTGGGAATCCCACTATGGTCCGCGCGGCGTCAACGGCCCGATCGATGACCTGCTGTTTCCGATCCAGCATGGGACCCTGTTCTACCCCGGTTTTGAGGTGCTGCCGCCTTTCGTGGTCTATCACACCAGCCACATGGACGCGGACCGGTTCGCGCAAGCCTGCGGCGAACTCGGACAACGACTGGATAACCTGTGGGACACGCCGCCCATTGCTTTCCGGCCGCAGAACGCGGGAGCGTACGAGATCCCGGAACTGACGCTGAAGCCGGATATTGCGCCGGGTCGGTCGGGTTTTGCGGCGCATATCGAGTAACGTCTGCGGCGCCGGCCTGCAACGGCCGCGCCGACAGGAATAATCAGCCCAACGGAAGCGCAATCCTAGCGATTGCGCAGCCAGCGGGAGTAGCGGTCGCCGATAAGCTGCACCACGGTCACCATGGCGATCAGGATGGCGATAACGATGACCATCACCTGACTGTCGAAGCGCTGGTAGCCATAGCGGATCGCCAGATCCCCCAGCCCTCCGGCACCCACCGCGCCGGCCATCGCCGATGAGCTGATAAGCGCCACCAGCGTAATGGTGAAACCGCCGACAATCCCCGGCAGCGCTTCCGGCAGATAGACATAACGCACGATATGCCATTTTTTACAGCCCATCGCCTGGGCCGCCTCGACGAGTCCGGGATCGACTTCACGCAGATTAACCTCGACGATGCGCGCAAAAAACGGCGTGGCGCTGATAGCCAGCGGCACAATCGCCGCCCATACGCCGATGGTGGTGCCCGCCACCCAGCGGGTAAACGGGATCAGCGCCACCAGCATGACGATAAACGGCGTGGCGCGGAAGCCGTTGATCACCCCGCCCACCACGCGGTGGAAACGGGGAGAGGCAATCAAACCGCCCGGCGCGGTCATAATCAGCATCACCGCCAGCGGAATACCGGCGACAAAGGCGATACTGCCCGATACGCCGACCATGGTCAGCGTATCGACAAACGCTTGCGTATAGCGGTCAGGCGGAATGGAAAGCGAAGGGAACATAACCAATCACCTCAATTTGATGCGCAATGGCCTGCGGCCCCTGCGTAAGGCTGGTGAAATCCGGCAGCGGCGCCGCGGCCGACGCCGCCAGCAACAGACGGCCGTGCGCATGGCCCTGAATGCGATCCATCCCGCCATAAACCAGACGCACCGGCGTTTGCAGCGCCTGGGCGATGCGGGTGAAATCCGGCTCCAGTCCTCCTTCGCCGCTGTATGAGAGTTGCCAAATCCGCTCGCCGTCGCCGTTCGACGGCGGCTGCGGCCGCAGACGGCGCAGCAAATCATCCGGCACGCCGTGCTGCAACGGCGCCAGCAGCGCTTTCGTCGCCTCATGTTGCGGCGAGCCGAAAACCTGCCAGACCTCGCCCAGCTCGGCGATGCGCCCCTGCTCCAGCACCAGCACCCGTTCGGCTATTTCACGGATCACGCTCATCTCATGGGTGATCACCACGATGGTAATGCCCAGACGCCGGTTGATATCGCGCAGCAGCTGCAAAATGGACTGGGTGGTTTCCGGATCCAGCGCCGACGTGGCCTCATCGCACAGCAACACGTCCGGCGCGGTGGCCAGGGCGCGCGCAATGCCCACCCGTTGTTTCTGCCCGCCCGACAGGCGGCTCGGGTAGACGTTGCGTTTATCCTGCAGCCCCACCAGCGCCAGCAGCTCAGCCACGCGCCGGTCGATCTGTTCCTGCGGCACGCCGGCCACCCGCAACGGCAGCGCCACGTTTTCCCACACCGTTCTGGCCGCCAGCAGGTTGAAATGCTGAAAAATCATGCCGACGCGGCGCCGCAGGTTCACCAGCTGGTTTTCATCAAGGGTGCTGATATCGACGTCGTCGATAAGCACCCTGCCGACCGTCGGCCTCTCCAGACGGTTAATGGTGCGCAGCAGGCTGGACTTGCCCGCGCCGCTGCGACCGATAATGCCGAAAATGCACCCCGCCGGAATGGTCAGACTGATATCCGTCAATGCCTGTACCGGCTTATTCGGCGAAGGGTAAACCCGGGAAAGGCGCTCAAAGGTCACCGACGAGCCGGATGCGCCGCGCGGCGCCGATACGTCTGAAGACGCCCCGGCGACAGACTGCGCGCCGGCCGCCGGTTTACCCCAATCCAGTATCGTTTTCATCACCGCGCCCGCCAGACTCATGGCTTCGCGCCCTCCTTGAGCCAGGGCAGCGCATAGAGGTTGGGATCGTTATTGAAGCGTTTGGCGATGGTATCGCGCACCGCGGCGGAGTTCTGGTAAATGCTGATAAATTTCCGTAACAGCGGATCGTCGGCGCGATCGCTGCGGACGGTGAAATTCATGGCGTAGTAGGTATCGCTGACGCCGGAATAGAGCAGCGCCTGACTGGCTTTCTCCGGGATCCCGGCGTTAAAGAAATAGGAAGGCCAGACGATGGAGAGATCGAGATCCTGCAGGGAACGGATCAACTGCGGCCCTTCTATCTCGAAAAATTTCAGCTTATGCGGATTGTCCGTCACGTCATCCAGCGTGGCGTCCGTGGCCTCGCCGTTGCGCAGTTTGATCAGATTCGCTTTCTGCAACAGCAGCAGCGCGCGCCCCTGATTGACCGGATCGTTGGGCACGCCGACTTTCGCGCCTTGCGGCACCGCGTTCAGATCGGTTATTTTATTCGAATAAATACCGATATTTTGCAATAAACCAAAACCGATATTCTTTAATTTATACCCGCGTTCTTTAATGGCATTTTGCAGGAATGGCTCATGCTGGAAAAAATTCAGATCGATATCGCCGTTATTCAGCGCTTCATTAGGCAAAGTCCAGTCGGTAAATTCCACCAGTTGCACATCGATCCCCTGCGCCTTTGCATCATTAACCACGGCCAGAATGGCATCGGAGGTCGCCCCGGCGGTGGAGCCGATCTTCACCACCTCCGCGGCCTGAACCGTTAACGCCAAAGAGCACAGCGCGCCGGCGAACAGTTTTCTCAACATCCTTACGTATCTATTTTTCATTATAATATTTCCTCTTTACGGCTCAGCGTTTTACTGCGCCATGACTGCTGATAATATTCTGAATATACCCGTTATGTCGGACGCGGAATTAGTTACTGGTGGTTTTTCGGCAACCCGAAATTTATGGGGAATATATGGCGGTAACCTAATCATTATTTTCAGCGATCCCGGCGTACTTATTGATTACCGACGGTAATTGATGGGTTCAGACCAGTCAAAACAAAAAAATGAAAAAGGATTCCCATTAATTGCATTTAATAAAAGCGCCGTTTGCGGCGCGGATAATTACCGTTCGAATAGTGGTCAATATTTCGCTATTCGGGCGAAGCCTGTTGATGAATAAGCCGGCTCTCAGCTCTCTTCCTGTTGCACATTGTCATAGCCAAACCGGCCGATAAACGGCAAACGCAGCGCCGGGGAGGTGAGATCCACGCCCACATTAATCCCCAACACATTGACCTCGATACCCTCCTCCGCGCCCAAGGTAAAACCCAGCACGCCCAGCAATGAAACCTGCACGCCCTTGCCGGAAGGGGGTAAGCCGATCGGACGCGTTAACGCACGGTAATCCTTGCCGACGGCGTTGGCCGGCATATCCAGCTTCAGCGCCGGCACTTCCCTGCCGATATGGGCGATAAAGGTATTGCTGTTCGGACCGGGCCAGGCGCGGTAGGTCTGGGGATAAGGATAACTTTTGATCGCCGCCTCAATCCGCGGGATCATCGCTTCGGCCGCCGCCCCGCGATGATCCGCCAACAGCGACGGGCGCGCGCCATACCAGTAGCCATCCGGGATCGAGCGGTTAAGACGAATCACATTTTCATCGCCCCAGCGGGTGACCTCATAGCGGCTGTATTGGGTTTCGCCGGCTTTCTTGAAGATGATCCACGGATGCACCGCCACCAACCCTCGCCAGCCGTAGGCGGGCGCCGCATAGATTTGCACTATCGCCGTTTGACGGAATTTCACCGCATCCGGCGCCATCCCCGCGGAGTCGCGCCTGGTTCCCCACCAATTCTGGCCGGTAAAGGTCTCCCCGCGCTGCATGGCTTTGGCATAACTCTGCCAAAGTGGCAGCAGCAATACGCAGCAGACAATAACAACCGTCAACGCCTTGAGATAGCTCATCTATTCAGTCACCCCGATGAAAAGAACGAAAAAGGAAGGCTATTGATCGCCATCCCGTTACCGGATTGGCCGCGGCAGCCTTATCCGATACCGCCACTGTATACGGTTTTTTTTCAATCTATCACAAGAAATGCAAAGGAATGGCGGCAGCGACAAGCTGCCGCCGGTATGGCGTGTCCTGGCGAAAATACTCCCCTCGTCTTTTAAGCCGCGGCTACGTTAACCTATCTTGAAACCTATTGGGGGGATAGGCGGCGATGCCGCTGCGCTAGCCACAGCAACGGCAGCTGCGCCAACAACGCCAGCAGCACGCCCACCCAGGGAGTCTGCGCCAGGCGATCCTGCGCCACCAGCGCGCTGCCCGCCGTCTCGCCCAGGGTAATGCCCAGATTGAAAGCCGAGATATTCAGCGCCGACGCGAAGTCCACCGCGCGCGGCGTCCAGCGCTCGGCGGTATCCAGCATACCCGCCTGAAAGCCCGGCGACATGCCGAAGGCCAGCGCCCCCCAGACAAACAGCAGCGGCACCATCGCCAGCTTGTAAGGCATCAATAGCGCCAGCGCCGCGAGCGCCAGCAGCAGCCCCGCCAGCATACGCCGCAACGCGACCGCCCAGCCCAGGCTCGCCGCCAGCCTGCCTCCGGCCAGATTGCCGACCAGCGTCGCCGCGCCGAACACCATCAGCAGCAAGCTGGCGCCGTGGATTGAAAACCCGGTGATGCCGGTCAGAATCGGCGTCACGAAGGTGAAGGCCGCGAAGCTGGCGCCGAAGCCCAATATGGTGACGCTCATCATCGCCAGAATGGCGGGCTGGCCCAGCACGGCCAGTTGCGTCGCCGCCCGGCCCGCCGACGGCGCCGACAGTTCCGGCACCCAGCGCGCGGTAGCCGCCCAGGCGACCGCGGCCAGCAACGCCACGGCAAAGAACGGCAGCCGCCAGCCAAAACCATTGCCGATAAAACTCCCCAGCGGTACGCCGATGACCATTGCCAGCGTCAGCCCGGCGAACATAAGCGCAATGGCGCGGCTGGCCTGCCCTTGCGGCGCCAGCCGCGCGGCCACCGTCGCGCCGATAGCGAAGAAACTGCCGTGCGCCACCGCGGTGACGATACGCCCGGTCAGCAGCATCGCGTAGCTGGCGGACAGCGCCGCCAGCAGATTGCCGACGAGGAATACGCCCACCAGCGTCAGCAGCACCGGCCTGCGCGGCAAACGCGCCAGCCCCAATACCACCAGCGGCGTGCCAATCGCCAGCGCCAGCGCATATAAGCCGACCAGTCCGCCGGCGCGCGCCAGCGACACGTCAAGATCCGCGGCGATGGCCGGCAGCACGCCGACCACGATAAACTCCGCCACGCCGATGGCGAAAGCCGTCACGGCCAGCGCCCAGACGCCCGGATGGGTACGATGCCTACTCATGCTTTGTCGCCCCGCCCTGCCGGCCTCGCTCTGGGATAGTCGGTATAGCCCTCAGTCCCGCCGCCGAAAAAGCGGCTGGCGTCGGGTTGATTCAACGGCAAGCCCTGCCGCAAACGCGCCGGCAGATCCGGATTGGCGATAAACGGCCGCCCAAAGCCGATCAGGTCGGCCCAGCCGTTGCGCAGCGCCTGCTCGGCGCGCGCCAGATGGTACTTGCCGGCGTAGATCAGCGTACCGCGGTAGATCAGACGCAGCGCGTCCTTAAACGCCGCGGGCATATCCGGCGCATCGTCCCAGTCCGCCTCGGCGATATGAATGTAGGCCACGCCCAGATCGTCCAGCAGCCTGGCCGCGCCGAGGTAGGTCGCCTGCGGGGTGTCATCCACGGCGCCCTGCAAGGTGGTCAGCGGGGCGAGCCGCACCCCGAGACGCTGCGCGCCGGTAACGTCGGCCACCGCCTCCACCACCTCGCGCAGAAAACGCAGGCGGTTGGGCAGGCTGCCGCCGTACTCGTCGGTGCGCACATTGGCCTGGGAGTCGATAAACTGATTGATCAGATAGCCGTTGGCGGCGTGCAGTTCGACGCCGTCGAAGCCCGCCGCCAGCGCGTTACGCGCGGCGTCGGCGTAGCTGCGCACCACGTCGGCAATCTCCGCCGCGGTGAGCGCCCGCGGCGCCGAATGCTGCACCATTTCGCCTGCGCCGGAGAGCGGCCCTTTGCCGGCGGGGTCGATAAACGACATCACGCCTTCGGCCACCAGCGGCGAGGAGGAAACCGGCGCCGCGCCGCCGGGCTGCAATGAGGTGTGCGATACCCGGCCGACGTGCCATAGCTGGGCGAAGATACGCCCGCCGGCGGCATGCGTCGCCGCGGTAACGCCGCGCCAGCCGGCGACCTGCTCGGGCGTGTGCATGCCGGGCGTCCAGGCGTATCCCTGCCCCTGCTGGCTGATTTGCGTGCCTTCGCTGACAATCAAGCCGGCCGAGGCGCGCTGCGCGTAATATTCCGCCATCAGCGCGGTCGGCACGTTGCCGTCGCCGGCGCGCGAACGGGTCATGGGCGGCATGACGATACGGTTGGGCAACCTCAGGTCGCCCAGTCGATAGGGGGTGAAAAGCATAATTTATCGCTCCTGTGTCGCGGCCGAATGGTCCTCGGCCGAAATAGTGGAATCTGCAAACAGCGCATTAAGATCGACGGCGTCCGCCATAACGCGGTTGCCCGCATCGCCGGGATGCAGCCGATCGCCGGAATCGACGTCGCGCTCGAGACGTTCGGGATGCGCCGCATCGCGCAGCACGGCATCGAAATCGATCACCGCGTCGAACGCGCCGCTGCCGCGTATCCAGTCATTGACCTGGCGGCGCAAGGCGTCCTTCTCCGGATGGTAGTAGTCGTCCAACGGCGTGTCGGGCAGCGCGCCGGCGAACGGCGTCAGCGTAGCGCCGATAACGCGCACGCCGCGGCGGTGCGCCTGGACGATCAATTGACGATAGCCCGCCGTCAGCGCCTCCAGCGTCGGCTGCGGGCTGGTCGGCGCAAACGCCGTTCCCGGCCAGGCGATATCATTGATGCCCAGCATCACGATAACGCTTTGCACGCCCGGCTGGTTCAGCACGTCGCGATCGAGCCGCGCCAGCGCATTGACGCCCATACCGTCGGAGAGCATGCGGCCGCCGGAAATGCCGGCGTTAATAACCGCCACGTCATGCGGAGCCAGCCGGGCGGCCAGCAGGTCCGGCCAGCGGCGGTCTTTATCCAGCGAGGCGGCGGCGCCGTCGGTAATGGAATCGCCGATGACCGCCACCGCCCGCGCCGGCGCGGCCGTCTCAACCTCAACGCCCGACCACAGCAGCCGCGTGGTGGTGAGCTGCGCCGCATCCCCTGCGCCGGGCCATTGACGATCCGACGTGCGATCGCCGGGAACGATCCAGCCGCTCTGCCGGCCGTCCCAGTGAAACGTGCTGACCGGCGTTTTTTCGGGCAGATACAGACTTAGCGCCACCTGCCCCAACGCCGGCACGAACAGGGCGACCGGATCGCTGATAAGCGTTGCGCCGGGGAGAAGCGTCGCCGTTTCCCGCCCGCCGAACGTCAGGGTACGCAGGCTGTCGGCAACCAGCGCGCCGTCCGTTGCCGGCAGCGCGAGCGTCGCTTTGCCCAGCCTAACGGGCTGACGGCCATAGGCATTGGACAGCAGGATACGCATCCGCTCCCCGCCCAGGCTGACGCGCGCCACCTGGCGCACGGTCTGATGTTGCAGCTCGGTCGGCGCATTGAGAGGAAACAGGAAATCCTCCCCCCACACCGGCTGAGGGCTGGCGCTCCAGGTCGCGACCCAAGCCACCCCGTCGGCGGCGAGCGCGGCGGCGGGGAGTAGGCCGGCGGCGAGCGCGGCGGTCAGCATCAGGGAGCCGGAGAATTGAGTGAGTGTTTTCATATCAGTGAATTCAGTAGCAATGTGTCGCTAAATAATGAACTTGACGACATAAATGAACTAGACTGGCCACAGGAAAAACATTTGTGAATTGAAGTCATTAAGGAGGTCGTTATGGCCCGTCTGGACGTCAACCGATCCGGAGAACTGGAGGTTTTTGTACAAGCCATCGAGTTGGGCGGATTTTCCGCCGCCGCCCGGGCCTGCGGCATGACGCCCTCCGCGGTGAGCAAGCTGGTCGCGCGGCTTGAGAGCCGCCTGGGCACCCGGCTGGTGAACCGCTCCACCCGTCAGCTCCAGCTCACCCCGGAGGGCTGCGCCTTTTACGAGCGCGGCGTGCGCATCCTGAACGATCTGAACGAAGCGGAGCGCTGCGTCAGCGCCCACTCCACGCCGCGCGGGCGGCTGAGGGTCAATGCCAACGTCACCTTCGGAAACCATTTTCTACTGCCGCTGGCCGCGGAATTTCTGGCGCGTTATCCCGACGTAATGCTGGATATCGTCCTTACCGATGAAGTCATCGATATTCTGGAGCAGCGCACCGACGTCGCCGTGCGCGCCGGCCCGCTTAAAAGCTCCAATCTGCTGGCGCGCAAACTCGGCCAGACGCGCATGACGATCGTCGCCGCGCCCGACTATCTGCAACGTCACGGCACGCCGTCCACGCCGGATGAACTGGCGCGGCATAACCGACTGGGCGCCAACTATGCCCGCGCCCAGCCCGGCTGGCCGCTGCGCTACGCCGGCGAGGATATCGTGGTTCCGGTCACCGGCAACGTACAGGCCAGCGACGGCGAAGCGCTGTACCGTCTGGCGCTCGCCGGCGTGGGTCTGGCCCGTCTGGCGGCCTTCCGGGTGCGCGACGATATCGCCGCCGGCCGCTTACGGCCGGTGCTCGAAGAGCTCAATCCGGGCGATATCGAGGAAATCCATGCCGTGTTCGTCGGCCAGGGCGGCTACCTGCCGCTGCGGGTGCGCGCCTTGCTGGACTTTCTGGTGGAACGGGTCAGGATCGACGGGCAGTGAGCGACCGCGGCGGCAGTGCGAGGGCCCGCCGCTATCCGGCGTCAGCCGTATCATCGCGACAGACAGCGCTAACGCGGCGACGCCTTTCGCCGCCCTCTCAGCGCTTCACCGATGACGGAAAGCCGTGCCGCGCCGCACTCCACACCACCGCCAGCGTGGCCGTCAGCAAGACCAGAACCGCGGGCGAAAACGCGCCGACGCCCGCCTGGTCAAGCAATACGCCGCCGATAATACCGCCGCCGGCGATGGCCGCGTTCCAGGCGGTCACCAGCATGGACTGCGCGACATCCGCTGCTTCTCCCGCCGTTCTGGCCAGCGCCATCTGCAACAGCGTCGGCGCGCCGCCGAAAGCAAGCCCCCAGGCGGCGATGGCCGAATAAACCATGGCCGGCGCATTGCCGGACACGCCCAGCGCTAACGCCGCGAGGCCAAACAATAGCGTACTGGCAAGAGTCAGCGCGCGCAGGTGGCGGTCGATCAGCGCGCCGGTGATCCACAGACCAATCAGCGAGGCGATGCCGAAAACCAGCAGCGCCGCATCGGTCCGTTCGGCCATCTCGAACCTCGCCAGAAAGGGGGCGATATAGGTATAGAGAATGTTGTGCGCCAGTACAAAGGACAGCACCACAAACAGCACCGGACGAATGCCGGCGATGACGAACACGCGCGCCACAGACTGTTGTTTCCCCATCGCCACGCCTGGGAAATCCGGCACCTTGATCCGCACCCAGAACATCAGCAGCAACGCCAGCAGGCTCATAAGGCCGAAACAGGCGCGCCACCCCACCAGCGCGCCGAGAAAGGCGCCGGCGGGCACGCCCAGCGACAGCGCCAACGGCGTTCCCACCATGGCAATGGCGATGGCGCGCCCTTTCTGATGTTCAGGCACCATGCGTGCGGCATACCCTGCCAGCAGCGCCCATAGCAGCCCCGCCGATACGCCCGCCAGAAACCGGGCGACCATCATCAACGCATAGCTCGCGGAAATCGCGGTGATGGTATTGGCGGCGACAAAACCGGCGATAGCGGTCAATAACAGCGGCCTGCGCCGCATACTCTGCGTGACGGCGGTCAACGGAATGGCCGCGACCAGGGAACCGATGGCATAAAAAGTGACGGTTTGGCCGACCAATGCCTCGGAAACCGCAAGACTCCGCGACATTTGCGGCAACAGCCCCGCCGGAAGCGCCTCGGTCAGAATGGTGATAAAGGCCGCCATCGCCAGAGCGAGCAGCGCGGCCATCGGGAGTCGGTCGCCCGGCGCTGAAAGCGCATTCCTCGTCCCCTGTTGCTGCGCCGCGGTCATCGTCCCGCCCCCGGAGAAACTGGGGCGGCATCGGATAAACAGGCGGCGAGGCGGTCGGGCATACGCAGCGAAAATGTGGCGTCAGTCAAAACAGATCCCTTCTTTTATGGTGAATGTCTCCATCACCATAGAAAGTCTTTCATTAAAGAAAAAGTAGGGTACAGTTCCTGGTTATGAGGAATCAGATGTCCGCAATTGAGGCGCGTTATGGATAGTCTGAATGGTTTTACGGTGTTTGTGCAGGTCGCCGAAACGCGCAGCTTCGTCGCGGCGGGAAGGCTGCTGGGCGTGTCGGCCTCGGCCGTCGGCAAGAGCGTGGCGCGACTGGAGGCAAAGCTCGGCGTGCGTCTGTTTCATCGCAGCACGCGCAGCATTACGCTGACCGCCGAAGGCGAGCTGTTCCTGGAACGCAGCCGCCGCATCCTCGCTGAAATCGAAGCCGCGGAGCTGGAACTGTCGCAGACGGCGGCGGCGCCGCGCGGTCGTCTGCGGGTCAGCCTGCCGCTGGTCAGTTCGCTGATATTGCCCGCTCTCAGCGAATTTATGCATAAATATCCGGCGATTGAACTGGATCTGGACTTCACCGACCGGCTGGTCGATGTCATCGGCGAAGGTTTTGACGCCGTGGTCAGGACCGGCGCCCCCTCCGACTCGCGTCTGTCCGCGCGCAGGTTGGGCACCTTCCGGGCGACGCTGGTCGCCTCCCCCGACTATCTGTCGCGCCGGGGTACGCCGCGGACGCCCGCCGACCTGCTCGACCATAGCTGCCTGCACTACCGCTTTCCGAATAGCGGCAAACTGGAGACGTGGCCGCTGCGCCGCACGGCCGGCGAACCCGACCTGCAGTTGCCGATCTCGATGATCTGCAACAACATCGAAGCCCGCGTATGCTTTGCGCTGCAAGGCCGCGGCATCGCTTTTCTGCCGGATTTCGCGGTAAAAGAACTGCTGGCCGACGGACGACTGCGCGGCGTACTGACCGATCATGTGGTGCGGACGGGCACTTTCCATGTGCTGTGGCCCGCCAGCAAACATCCCTCCCCCAAGGTCCGGGCATTGGTCGATTTTCTCTGCGCGCGCGTGTTCCGCAATCAGGCACCCGGCGCCGACGACTTATTACCTGAATTCGGCGCGAAAAATGCCAACCCCCGTTGATTCCCCTGGCGCGGCCAAAGGCTACAGGGATGCGCAGTACATCAGCTTTTCCTCACCGTGATGCTCCATTGGGCGTCGCCCACCTGCCGATAGTCGGAGACGACGTGTCCCTCTTCCGCCGCCCACAGCGGAATACTCTCGGTGGCCTGGGTGCAGTCGAAATCAATCACCAGCTCGTCGCCGGATTGCAGCGTCGCCATCGCCGCTTTCGCTTCAATCAGCGGAAACGGACAGACCTGGTTGATAACATCAAGCTTTTTAATCATAACGACTCCTATAACGCGATCAGCTGGAGGCGGCTTGCAGATTCGCCTGGCGCTGCGGACGGACGAATAAATACCATGAAGCCGTCCACGCCCCCAGAATCATACAGGCCAGCCCGACCCAGCCCTGCCAGGTGATCAGCGCGGTCATCACCAGACCGTTGCCGATTGAACACCCGCCGGCGATGCTGGCGCCGAATCCCATCAGAATGCCGCCGGAGAAACTGCGCACCGAGGTCGCGGCGTCGGCGGCGCGGATACGGAATTCACGACTGCCTTTGGCGGCGATAAACGACCCCAGAAAAATCCCCAACACCAGGAACACGCCCCAGTTAAGGAACTTGTCATTCCCGATCACCAGATACTGCAAGATATTGGCGCTGGGCGTGGTAATGCCCAGACCGAACACCCGCCCGGTGGCCGCGCTGAGCGGCCAGGCCAGCAGGGCGATAAGCCCAATCAGCACCGCGGTGACGAACGGATGCCAGCGTTTTTCAAATAACAGGTGCGCCAGGCCGGATTTCCGCCGCGGCAGCGCGGCGACGTTCAGTCTGGGCTTTTTCAGCTCCTTGGCCGCCAGCCAGCCGGTCACCGCGATCAGCAGCGCGATAAACAGCCACGGCGACAGGCCCAACGTTTCGGCAATGGAGTTATGTTCGGTGCTCAGCGACTTTATCTGCCGGTTGAAGGCGGTCAAATGGTCGGATCGCATCACGGCGCTGGAAAGCATATAGGCGAACAGCGCGATCCAACTGGCGATAAGCCCTTCGCCGGCGCGATACCAGGTGCCGGTGGCGCACCCGTCCGCCATTATGATCCCGATGCCGAAAACATAGCTGCCCAGCACGGTGCCGAACCAGGGAAAAGCGCCGGCGTCGTAGCTTAATCGCCCGGTGGCGATCAGGGCGAAAACTCCGACGCTTTGAATCGCAATGGCGATTAACAGGGCGTAAAAGATGCGGTTGTTTTTGGCGATATACATATCGCGAAAACCGCCGGTAAGACAGAATCTGCCGCGTTGCATCACAAAGCCAAGCAATGCGCCGCATAACAGTCCTGAGAAGATCGGTTGCAGCATAATCATGCACCATTCTCACATTATAGGGAGCATAAAGTATTCGCCGCCGCCGCCCGACCAGCAAATAACCAAAGAAAATAATATATACCTGAATAGTTCAAGGAGAGCCGTAACCCCGACCCGGCGAATCGCCTGTTTTTCTGCATCATTCAGCGCTGCCGGCCGCCCGCCGTGACGTGTGACGGTGGACTATTTTGATTTGCCGCGCCACGGAAGACAAAAGAATCCCTCTGCTGAACAAGTCCGCCGCTACGGCGCTATTTTCTCCCATGCTAGGGTAGTGACCGCACCAGAACGGAGGCAGCCTGGACAGTATGAAAAATCCTTTATTATTTGCCAATCCGCGCGTTTATTTTGGCGAGGCGGCAACGGAGGCGTTGCGCGCTTTCAACGGCAGAAACATCGCCATTGTGACCGATGACTTTATGGTCAAATCCGGTAAAACCGACTATCTGGCAGGCTTTATGCCGGACGCGCGCATCACTATTTTCAGCGGCGTCACCCCCGACCCGGATGTGGATATTCTGCAAAGCGGCGCGACGCAGTTCAAAGCGTTTCAACCGGAGGTGATTATCGCGCTCGGCGGCGGTTCATCGCTGGATGCGGCTAAAGGCATCAAGGTGACCCTGCAGGAGTATCGCCCGGAAAAAGCCATCACGCTGGTCGCCATTCCCACCACCAGCGGCTCAGGATCGGAGGTGACCGCCTACGCCATTATCTCCGATACCGAGCTCGGACAAAAATATCCCCTGGTTGCCGATCAACTGCTGCCGGACATCGCCATTCTCGACCCGCATCTGGTGTTGAGCGTCCCGCGCGCCGTGGCGGTGGATACGGGAATGGACGTCCTGACGCACGCGATTGAAGCTTACCTCTCCCCCGCCGCCAACGATTTCAGCGACGCGCTGGCCGAAAAGGCCATCAGGCTGGTCTGGCGCTATCTGCCGCAGGTGTTCGACCACGAAAAAGACCTCGCCGCACGCACCAGAATGCACAACGCCTCCTGTATGGCGGGCATGGCGTTCAACGCCGCCGGACTCGGTCTGGTACACGGTATGGCGCACGCGCTGGGCGGCGTGTTTCATATTCCCCACGGCAAGATCAACGCCATGCTGTTGCCGCTGGTGATTGACTACAATGCCGCCAACGGCTCCCCGGAAACGCTGGAACGCTACGCGCGCTGCGCCCGGATGCTCGGCGCGACGCAGGCGGACAAACGGGAGAGCATTCAACAGCTCACCCGGCTGATCCGGGCGATGAGCCGCCGGTTCGGCATTCCCGCCACGCTGCGGGAGCTGAACATTACGCAGACCGATATCGCTCAGCACCGCCAACGCCTGATCCAGGCCGCGCTGGCCGATGGCTGCACCGCCACCAACCCGCACGCACCGACCCATGGCGATATTGACCGGCTGATTACGCAAATCGCCGGCTAATCTGGACGGAATTGTCACGCTCCGCTTCAGCAGGGCAATAAAGTCCTCCTGAATAGCAAAACTTAGCGCGCCGCATTGATTATGTTGATGCTCAATGGAGTGAAACGTCATCGGGTTTACTCATCCACTTTCACCATCAACGGCAATAAAGATCACATCAGGTAATGGAAGCTATGAATGTCACTCAGCGACAAGAAGCAGAACGGATCACCCGGCAAATTGTTCAGGAACTGACCGCCGGGGGCACGGCATCGGCCGCCCCGGCGACGCTTCAGGTGCCGGTAGGCATTTCCAATCGCCACGTCCATCTCGCCCGTGAGGATATGGATATCCTGTTCGGCTACGGCTCGACGCTGACGCGGATGAAGGCCGTCAAACAGCCCGGCCAGTTCGCCGCCGAGGAAACCGTCATCCTGCGCGGCCCGAAAGGGGAAATCAAACATGTCCGGGTGCTCGGTCCGTTGCGCCCCGTTACGCAGATAGAAATTTCCGTCGCCGATGGTTTTGTTCTCGGCGTCGACGCGCCGATCAGAATGTCCGGCGACCTGGAGGACTCACCCGGTATCGAACTTGTCGGCTCGCAAGGCAGCGTGAAAAAGGACCGCGGGACGATCGTCGCCTGGCGGCATATCCACATCTCCCCGGAAGAAGCGGAAAGCCAGGGTCTGCGCGACGGGATGGAGGTCAGTATTCAGGTCGCGGGCAAACGCGCCGGCCTGATGCAACGCGTGATTGTCCGGGCAACGCAGGCATCGGTGCGGGAACTGCACATTGATGTGGAGGAAGCCAACGCCTACGGATTACGCAATGGCGATCGGGTAAGCATCCTCACAGGCGCATGACCAATGAATAGCCAGACTCTGTCATTACTGATCGACCACATCATCGCGGAAATCATGGTCGCCAGGTCGCGGCAAGCCATTGCCTCGCCGCGACCGTCCCTGCTGGTGGCGATCACCGGCGACGATGCCGCCGGGTTTCCGGCTACGCTGCGTTACCTGACGGCGCTGGAACGGGGCGGTTATGCGCTGCATTTGCTGTTTTCCCATAGCGCGCAACGCCTTGGCGCTACCTGGGCCGGAGAGATTAGCCACGCCTTGCCGCAGGCGCGCCAGCTGGCCGAAACGGATATCGAACCGGCGCATTGGCAAAACAGCGACGCGTTGCTGCTGCCTGCGCTCTCCAGCAACAGTCTGGCAAAAATCGCACTCGGGATACGTGACAATCCGGCAAGCCGCCTGGTTTTTCAGGCGCTGGCGCAAAACCTGCGCATTATGGCGACGCTGAACCGCGAGTGCGAACCGGCACGGCAGGGGAACGCATTACCGGCGGCGTATCTGGCGCAGTTGCGCCGCTACGTCGATACGCTGCAACGCATCGGCATCCATTTTATCACCCCCCGGGCCAGCGCATGCGCCACGGTAAACCGCCCCTTTTCTCATCCGGTCGCCCCGCCCCGTTCCGGCCGCGGCAAGCGTCTGATTACGCAACGGGAGGTGAGGCTGCACGATGCCCGACAAGCGCTGTATGTGGAAGCGGACGTACTGATTACGCCCGCAGCCCGCGATGAAATCGCCAGCAGAAAGATCACCCTGATAACCCATCCGCAGGAGGCTGCATGTATCTGGCAACGGTAACGGGAACGGTGGTCTCCACCACCAAACACTCCTCTTTGAACGGCATGAAACTGCTTATTGTTTCCCGCCTGGACGAGCATCTAACGCCGACCGGACGGCCTCAGGTCGCCGTGGATACCGTGGGCGCGGGTAATGGCGAAATAGTGATCGTCTCGACGGGAAGCTCGGCCCGCATGACCGACAGCAAAGAACATTCGGTCATTGATGCGGCGATTGTCGGCATCGTCGATGCCACGGAACGCGGCGGGGAGTAGAGAAAATGAACGGCAGGTTGATGCATCCCGACGCGGCGCTGGAGAGGCGGATCGAGAGGGCTATCGACGAATTGCAATCGCCGCTTTCCCAACGTTCATTCGGCCTGGAGGCGATCGCCCTGCTGGCACAGCTGGCGCACGATACCGCACAGGCCATGTCGCTGCCGATTGTGTTCAGTCTGGTCGATGCCCATGGCCAGCAGCGTTACTTTTTCAGCATGGATAACGCGCTGCTGGTCAGTCATACGCTGGCCTACCAAAAAGCCTATACCGCGGTGGCGTTACGGCGGCCGACGCACGAACTGGCGGCGCTGATTCAACCCGGCGGCGATCTCTATGGTTTGCCGCATCAACCCAATCTGTGCGCCATCGGCGGCGGTTTGCCCTGCCGGCGCAACGGCCTGCTGCTGGGCGGGATCGGCATCAGCGGCGGCACGGTGGCGGAAGATATCGCCATCGCCCGGCGCGTCTTGCATGAGTTCAGTAACAAACGATTTTCGCTAACGTAATTTATCGGCGGCCGACATCCTTGTAGAGGGGTATAGCGAAATACACCGCGCGTCACCGTTGCCATTTTATATTCTCATTATGGGGGGACTGCTTATGTCCTTATCTTCCCTGGTTCTGGTTATTAATTGTGGCTCATCATCATTAAAATTTTCAGTTATTCCGGCCAACGGAGAAAAGCCTATTCTTTTCGGCCTGGCGGAACGGTTGGGATTAGATAATGCCGTCATTACTTTTAAAGATAATGACGGAAATAAATCGGTTATTTCATTGCAGGAGGCCAATCATCGTGAAGCGCTAAACGTGTTATTTAAAACACTAACTGAAAAAAAGCTGATCGATAATCTTGCCGCCATCGGCCATCGGGTGGCGCACGGCGGCAGCGATTTTAAACACTCCGAATTGATTACGCCGCAGGTGATGGAAAAAATAAAAGCGCTGTCGCCGCTGGCGCCGTTGCATAATCCGGCGAATCTGGCGGGTATTGAAGCCGCCCTGGAACTCTTACCCGCGCTGGCGCAGGTCGCGGTCTTTGATACCGCCTTCCACCAAACGCTGGCGCCGGCGGCCTATACCTACGCCATCCCTTACGAATACCAGCGTAAATATAAGGTCAGACGCTACGGTTTCCACGGCACCTCGCACCGTTATATCGCGGGTGAAACCTTATCCATGCTGGATCTGCCGCCGGACAATCACGGCATTCTGGTCGCGCATCTCGGCAACGGTTCATCCGTCTGCGCGATTAAAAACGGCCGCAGCGTGGATACCTCGATGGGAATGACGCCGCTGGAAGGGCTGGTGATGGGCACGCGCAGCGGCGATCTGGATTTCGGCGCCGCCGCCTACATCGCCACATGTACCGGACAGTCCATCGAGACCATCTACCAGACGGTGAATAACGCCTCAGGCCTGTACGGCATTTCCGGTATCTCCAGCGACTGCCGGATATTGCAGGAGGCGCGGGAAAACGGCAACGAACGGGCCGCTCTGGCCATTGACGTCATGGTGCACAGGCTGGCGCGCCATCTGGGGGCGCATCTGGTCTCCCTTTCCCGACTCGACGCGGTGGTCTTTACCGGCGGTATTGGCGAAAACTCCGCCCTGATCCGGGAATTAACCGTCGACCACCTGTCGATACTGGGGTTAAAACTGGATAAACAGCAAAATGCCGCGCTGGTCGGCGGACGCAGCGGGATAATTTCCGCCGCGGGTTCCCCCACCATTGCGGTGATCCCCACCAACGAAGAAAAAATGATCGCCAGAGATGCGGCGGAAATTATCCGGCTGGTATAGCGCCGTTGATTTATTGAACGCGATTAAATGTGATCCGAATAACAAATATATCGGGTCGTGGATATTTATTTGCACAGAGAAATGACCTGCTTAAAAACGCGCGTCATGAAATGTTTTTTACCACTGCGAGGATTTTATTGTCTCCCCAATCGGTAAGAAAACAAAAAAGTCTCGCTGCCGGGCAAAACATTTTGCGGCGAAATTCATAATATCCCAGGGCAATGAAATTATTTATCACCCGGTATTACCGCCATTACCGCCGGGTTTATTCATCGTTATTAAAACTATCGAGGTTGATATGCAACAAGAAGCGTTGGGTCTGGTTGAAACAAAAGGTCTGGTCTCCGCCATCGAAGCCGCGGACACCATGGTGAAATCCGCTAACGTGACGCTGGTGGGTTACGAAAAAATCGGTTCCGGTCTGGTGACCGTGATGGTTCGCGGCGACGTCGGCGCCGTCAAAGCGGCGACCGATGCGGGTTCCGCCGCGGCGACCAAAGTCGGCGAGCTGGTTTCCGTGCATGTGATCCCGCGTCCCCACACCGAAGTGGAAAAAATCCTGCCGAAAACGCTGGGTTAACCGCTAAACCGAGAGGGTCATTCCCATGAGAGATAATCTTGTCGAACAGATTATATCTGAAGTGATGAAAAAGCCGGCCGACGCGTCCGACCGCACTCCGGCGCTCGCCGCCGTTGCCGGATGCGGCCTCACGGAATTTGTCGGTACGGCGCTGGGGCATACCATCGGCCTGGTGATCGCCAACGTCGATCACCAACTGCATGAATTGATGAATATCGATAAAAAGTTTCGTTCCATCGGTATTCTCGGCGCCCGCACGGGCGCGGGGCCGCATATTTTCGCCGCCGATGAAGCCGTCAAGGCCACCAACAGCGAAATCCTGATTATCGAACTGGCGCGCGATACCGAAGGCGGCGGCGGACACGGCTGTCTGATCATTTTTGGCGCGGAAGACGTCTCCGACGTGCGCCGGGCGGTGGAGGTCGCGCTGTCCGAAATCGACCGCACAATGGGCGACGTCTACGGTTCGCCCGCCGGTCATCTGGAATTCCAGTACACCGCGCGCGCCAGCCATGCGCTGAACAAAGCCTTCGGCGCGCCGGTCGGTAAAGCCTTCGGGATGACCTGCGCCTCTCCCGCCGCCATTGGCGTGGTGCTTGCCGATGCGGCCTCCAAAGCCGCGGTGGTGGAGCCGATTGGCTATGCCAGCCCGAGCAAGGGAACCAGCTTCAGCAACGAAGTGATTTTCACCTTCGCGGGAGATTCCGGCGCGGTACGCCAGGCGGTGATCGCCGCGCGTGACGTCGGTCTGCAGCTGCTTGCCACGTTGGACCCGGCGGAAATCAGATCGACCACCACGCCCTATATCTGATCCCGGCGGGACAGAGAGAGCCGCACGATATGAGGTAAGGAAGTGAAAGATGAACGATCTTGAAATCGCTCAGGCTGTCTCCACCATCCTGAGAAAATATAGCGCAACCGCCCCCGCGCCTGACGAACGCCCGGTCGCCGGCGAGCCGAAGCCATCCGACCTGACGCGGCTGGATGATATTGTGGCGCAGGCGCTGGCGCAGCAGAAAACGGGCGTATCGGCGTCCTTATCCGCTTCTCCGGCGGTCGGCGGCGGCGTTTCCGATGCCGCTATTGGCCACGCCGGTATCTTTAACAGCATGGACGACGCCATTGCCGCCGCCGCGCTGGCGCAGGTGCAATATCGCCACTGTTCCATGCAGGACCGGGAAACCTTTATCAGCGGCCTGCGCGAGGTTTTTCTGCAGGACGACGTGCTGGACACCCTTTCCCGGATGGCGGTGGAAGAGACCGGCATGGGCAACTACAACGATAAACGCATCAAGAATCGCATTGCCGCCCTGAAAACGCCGGGATTGCAAGATCTACCCACCAGCGCGTGCAGCGGTGACGGCGGCTTAACGCTGATCGAACATTCGGCGTTTGGCGTGATTGGCTCCATTACCCCGACCACCAATCCGACGGAAACCATCATCAATAACGCCATCGGCATGCTGGCGGCCGGCAACACCGTGGTGTTTAGTCCGCATCCGCGCTCCCGTCAGGTATCGTTGCACACGGTAACCCTGATCAACAACAGGCTGGCTCAGTTGGGGGCGCCCGCCAATTTGGTGGTCACCATCGCCAATCCCTCTATCGATAACACCAACGCGCTGATTAGCGATCCCCGCATCAATATGCTGGTCGCCACCGGCGGCCCCGCGCTGGTCAAAATCGTGATGTCCTCCGGCAAGAAAGCGATTGGCGCGGGCGCGGGCAACCCTCCTGCGGTGGTGGATGAAACGGCGGATATTGAAAAAGCCGCCCGCGACATCATCAAGGGCTGCGGCTTCGACAATAACCTGCCCTGCGTGGCGGAAAAGGAGGTGATCGTCGTCAACCAGGTGGCGGATTATCTGATCCACTGCATGAAGAAAAGCGGCGCTTATCTGCTGTGCGACAAACCGTTGATTCAGCGCCTGCAATCGTTGGTGATGAACGAGAACGGCAGCGGGCCGAATAGCGCACTGGTAGGCAAAGACGCCCGTTTTATCCTGCAACAGCTGGGTATTTCCGCCGAGCCGGACATCAAAGTGATTTTGATTGAGACGGAAAAAGACCACCCCTTCGTGGTGCACGAACTGATGATGCCGGTGCTGCCGCTGGTCAGAGTGGATAATGTGGACGACGCTATCGATCTGGCCGTCAAGGTCGAGAACGGCAACCGTCATACCGCCATCATGCACTCCACCAACGTCGAAAAACTGACCAAGATGGCGAAGCTGATCCAAACCACCATCTTTGTCAAAAACGGACCGTCTTACGCAGGCATCGGGGTCGGCGGCGAAGGGCATGTCACGTTCACCATCGCCGGACCGACCGGGGAAGGGCTGACGTCGGCCCGATCGTTTACCCGGCAACGCCGCTGCGTGATGGTTGAATCCCTTAATATCCGCTAGCCGGCATACGGGCCCAGGGTCGCTGCCTTATGAAAAAACGAATCATTAATGCGCCAACGCCCGACATTGTGGCCATGCTGAAACGAAGAATGCACGGCGAATTTCGAGCCAGGCTCGATCTGATACGCATTGACGCCATTGCCCTGATCATGCTGCCGGTGCCGGATCTCTATTTCTACGCCGATGTAGCCTGTAAAAACGCCAATGTCGTGGTTGCGGAAATATACGGTAGCTGCCCGCAGCACATTACCACCCTGGCCATTTTCGGCGAGGTTTCAGCGGTTAACGAAGCCATGCGGTTCATCGAAGATGACGACAATAAATTCTGAGAATCGACCTATGAAGAAAATATTACTGCTGACAGGCGATTTTTCTGAAGATTATGAAGTCATGGTGCCGTGGCAGGCATTAAGCGTATTGGGCTTCCGGGTCGATGCGGTTTGCCCTGGGAAAAGAGCCGGGGAATTTATCAAAACGGCCATTCATGATTTTGAAGGAGACCAGACATACACTGAAAAACCCGGCCATTTATTCAGACTGACCGCCTCTTTCGAGGATATTCGCCTACAGGATTACTGCGGCTTTTATATTAGCGGCGGACGCGCGCCGGAATATTTACGGCTGAATAAATCCGTGTTGAATATTGTTCAATACGCCATGAATTTTTCATTGCCGATTGCCGCAATCTGTCACGGTCCGCAAATACTGGTCGCCGCCGGCGTCGTCAAAGGAAAAACGCTGACCGCCTATTTTACCGTAAAACCGGAAATTGAACTTGCCGGCGGTATTTACCGCAATGCCGGCGCCGAAGAGGCCGTCGTAGATGACAATCTCGTCACGGCGACAAGCTGGATGGGACACCCGGAACTGCTGCACCATTTTATTACCCTGATTGGCGGCAAGTCATGAATGCGTCCGTATCGCCTACCCGATAAAAATTTAAAATTCAGGAGTCATGGATATGTTAGAGAAAGGTTTTTTAAATCCGACAGAGCGTGTAGTCAGGCTGAAAAACAGCATTTTGAACGCCAGGCCCTATGTCGAATCAGAGCGCGCCGTATTAGCCACCGAGGCTTATAAAGAAACCGAAGGTCTGCCGGCGATTATGCGGCGCGCGAAAGTCGTCGAGAAAATATTCAATAATTTACCGGTCACCATCCGCCCGGATGAATTAATTGTCGGCGCCGTCACCATTAATCCGCGCTCAACGGAAATCTGCCCGGAATTCTCGTACGAATGGGTGGAAAAAGAGTTCGACACCATGGAATTCCGCGTGGCTGACCCGTTCATCATTCCGAAAGAGACCGCCGACGCCCTGCATGAGGCCTTCAAATACTGGCCGGGCCGCACCACCAGCGCCCTGGCCGCCTCCTATATGTCCGAAAACACCAAAGACAGCATAGCGAACGGCGTTTTCACCGTCGGTAACTACTTCTACGGCGGCGTGGGCCACGTCTGCGTCGATTACGGCAAGGTTTTGCGCATCGGATTTCGCGGCATCATCGACGAAGTGAACCGCGCGCTGGGAAACCTGAATCGTCGCGATGCGGATTATATTAAAAAAGAGCAGTTCTATCAGGCCATCCTCATCAGCTACAACGCCGCTATCCGCTACGCGCATCGCTATGCGGAACATGCCGCACAGCTGGCGCAGCAGGAAAGCAATCCGACGCGTAAGCAGGAACTGCTGCAAATCGCCCAGAACTGTACCCGCGTGCCGGAGCACGGCGCGACGACCTTCTGGGAAGCCTGCCAGACCTTCTGGTTCCTGCAAAGCATGCTGCAAATCGAATCCAGCGGCCACTCCATCTCGCCGGGACGTTTCGACCAGTATATGTATCCGTACTACGCCGCCGACCAGGGGATCGGCAACGAGTTCGCCCAGGAGCTGGTCGACTGCTGCTGGATCAAGCTTAACGACATCAATAAAACCCGCGACGAAGTCTCCGCGCAGGCGTTCGCCGGCTACGCCGTGTTTCAGAACCTGTGCGTCGGCGGTCAGACGGAAGACGGCCGCGACGCCACCAATGAACTGAGTTACATGTGTATGGAAGCATCGGCGCACGTCCGTTTGCCGCAGCCGTCTTTCTCCATTCGCGTATGGCAGGGCTCCCCGGACGAGTTCCTCTATCGCGCCTGTGAACTGGTGCGCCTCGGTCTGGGCGTACCGGCGATGTACAACGATGAAGTGATTATCCCGGCGCTGCAAAACCGCGGCGTCTCCCTGCGCGACGCGCGCGATTACTGCATTATCGGCTGCGTTGAACCGCAGGCGCCGCACCGTACCGAAGGCTGGCACGACGCCGCCTTCTTCAACGTCGCCAAGGTGCTGGAAATCACCCTGAACAACGGTAAAGTCGGCAGCAAGCAGCTGGGCCCGGTCACGGGTGAATTTACCCAGTTCACCGGCATGGAGGACTTCTATAACGCCTTTCAGACGCAGATGGCGTATTTCGTTCATCAGTTGGTGGAAGCCTGCAACAGCGTGGATATCGCCCACGCCGAACGCTGCCCGCTGCCGTTCCTGTCCGCGCTGGTGGATGACTGTATCGGGCGCGGCAAATCGTTACAGGAAGGCGGCGCCATTTATAACTTCACCGGCCCGCAGGCCTTCGGCGTCGCCGACACCGGCGACTCGGTCTACGCCATCCAGAAACAGGTGTTTGAAGAGCGCAAAATCACCCAGCAAGAGCTGAAGAGCGCGCTGGACGCCAACTTCGGCTATCCGGTGGGCGCTCGCGCCGCCGCGGCGACGTCATCGCTCGATGAGCAGGATATCTACGCCGTGGTGAAACGGGTGATTGAGCAGAACGGCGAACTGGATCCGGCGGCGATCAAAAACGAGGTTTACCGTCAGCTCACGTCCGGTATCAAGCCGGCCGGCGGCCCGAGCGGCAACGAGCGCCATCAGGAAATCCGCCGCATTCTGGAAAGCACCCCCTGCTTCGGCAACGACATCGACGATGTGGATCTGGTTGCGCGCCAATGCGCGCTGATCTACTGCCGGGAAGTGGAGAAATATACCAACCCGCGCGGCGGCCAGTTCCAGGCCGGCATCTATCCGGTATCCGCCAACGTGCTGTTTGGCAAAGACGTCAGCGCGCTGCCTGACGGTCGCCTGGCGAAAGAGCCGCTGGCCGACGGCGTTTCGCCGCGCCAGGGGAAAGATAGACAGGGGCCGACCGCCGCCGCCAACTCGGTCGCCAAGCTGGACCATTTCATCGCCTCCAACGGGACGCTGTACAACCAGAAATTTCTGCCGGCCTCGCTGGCGGGAGACAAGGGGCTGCGTAACTTCGGCGGCATGGTGCGAGGTTACTTTGACCGTAAGGGGATGCACGTGCAGTTCAACGTCATCGATCGCGATATCCTGCTGGAAGCCCAGCGGCATCCGGAAAAGTATCGCGATCTGGTGGTGCGCGTCGCCGGCTACAGCGCGCAGTTCGTGGTGCTGGCCAAAGAAGTGCAGGACGACATTATCAGTCGTACGGAACAGCATTTCTGACCGCGGACGCAATGACAGGGGCTATACCCGCAGCCCGGCGTATAGCCCCCCGGCAACCTGACGGCAGTGTCGTTTGATACGCGCTCGCTGACGCATTTCTTACGAGTAACGTTATGAATAAAGTTCAGTATGATACAGAAGGCGTCATTTTTAATATTCAGCGCTATTCGCTGCACGATGGCCCCGGCATACGCACCATCCCTTTTTTAAAAGGTTGCCCGATGGCCTGCAAATGGTGCAGCAATCCTGAGTCGCAGCGGCCCGAACCTGAATTAATCTACAAAAAATGCGACTGCATTCATTGCGGCAAATGCCTGGCTGCCTGCCGGCAACAGGCTATTGCGGTGCAAAACCCGCGCTTTATCGATCGCCAGCGCTGTATTAACTGCGGGGACTGCGCCCGGGTCTGCCCGACCGCGGCGCTGGAGATGAAAGGCGAACGCCTCACCGTGCGCCAGGTGGTGAGGGAATTGCAGAAAGAGGAGAGTATCTATCGCCGCTCGAGCGGCGGGATTACGCTTTCGGGCGGGGAGCCGCTTTCCCAACCTGACTTTACGCGTGAGCTATTGAAAGCATGCAAGGAAAAAGGCTGGCACACCGCCATCGAGACCACGGGCCTCGCCACCAAGGAGGTCATCGAGAGCGTATTTCCGTATGTCGATCTGGCGCTGACCGATATTAAGGCTCTGAATCCGGCGGTGCATCGCGCCAATACCGGCGTGGATAACCAAACGATTCTGGAGAACCTTATCAGAATATCGTTTATCGCCAAAACGATTGTCAGAATTCCGCTGGTTCCCGGCGTCAATGATAATTCACAGGAGATACGTGGAATCGGTGAATTTTCCCGCATAATGCAAAATGTGGATACCATTCACTTATTGCCTTATCACACCTATGGTGAAAATAAATATTCGCTGCTGGGGCGGGATTATCCGATGGGCGATACGCCAGGCGTCGCGCAAGAAAAAATAAACCGATTAAAACAGGAAATCGAATCACTGGGATTCCAATGCCATGTCGGCGGTTAATCGGTTTTATATAAATTAAAAAAATAAATTGATATTTATTTGATGTTATCAATTTCGCTCCTCCACTCACTGGAGGGGTAACGCCTTATTTTTATTATTTCATACCCTACTTAACTATTATTGAGGTCGGCTATATGAATAGCGTTGATATTTTAATTGCCTTTGGCGGAGGAATATTCGGCGCCGCCATCGGCGCGCTGGCGGCATTTGAGTTTGTCGGCATATTGGTTATCGCCATGGCGGTCGTGCAAATCATCACCGGCGCTCCCTCCGATTTTATTCAGTTTCCCTTCGGCTATTTTGGTCCGCATGCGGGCGGGTTCGCCGCGGGCGTGGCCGCCACCGCCTATGCGGCCAAAAAGGGAAAACTCGCCTCCGGCCGGGACATCACCGCCGGGCTGAGCGGCCTGGGCGCTCCCGATGTGTTATTGGTCGGCGGCGTTTTTGGCGCGCTGGGCTATGTCATCGCCTGGGGATTGAACCAAATCCCGGCTTTCCCGACCGGTCTGGCCTGGACGGATACCGTCGCCCTCACGGTGGTGATTTCCGGCATCGTCGTTCGGCTGGTTTTCGGGCAAACCGGCCTGTTGGGGAAACCGGAAGCGGGGATTCGCCGCTGCTATCCGCCGCAGGAAAAATGCTGGATGCCCTACCACAGCCAAATCCCCCAGCTGTGCGTGCTGGGACTCGGCATCGGCCTGATGGCGGGCTATCTGGGCCATGCGTTCGGCGGCAACGGGGCGCTGCTGGCCTTCGGCATCGCGGCCTTTTCGCTCATCTTTTTGCATTTCAACACCCTGGTGCCGGTTTCCCACCATATCGCCCTGCCCGCCGCGCTGACCGCCGTACTCTCCGGCAGCCTGATCTGGGCCGCGCTTATCGGCATCCTGTGCGCCCTGCTGGGGGAACTGCTCTCCCGTCTTTTCCTGGTGCATGCCGACACGCATATCGACCCGCCCGCCTTTACCATCGCCATTATGACGACGCTGGTAAACCTGTTGGGGACAATCGGCTTTTTCACCCTGCTGCCGTTGCTGTGATCCTGCCGAGATAAAGCGGGAACGCGATCCCTGGGCGACACGTCACGCCGTCGCCGCCCAGGGATCGCTCTCTTTAACCGAGTGGCATTGCGCCGTTGAAAAGGAGTTATTTGTTGCGGTCTTTGCGCGGCGCGTTTTTGGCGCCGGACTGGCCGCATGACTGGCGGCGGAAATGGCGGCGTTGACCGCCCCGACCTCGCCTTCCAGCTTGACCGTGACCATACCGCCCCCTTTAGCGAGTTCATACCCCACCAGATTGACGTTGGCGGACTTCACCGCGGCATCCGCCGCTTCGATCGCCGCGACAAGGCCGACGGTTTCTATCAGACCTAAACTTTGCTTAGCCATAATCCATTCCTGTTTATTGTTGCATTCGAGGTTTTTCACAACGCCCCGCCGTCGGCTCTTGCATACCGGCATCCGCTCCAGGGCCGCTCCCGGTAAAATGATTAACGTAGCGCCAGCGGGATGGGCGCTACGCCATCTCACGCAATAGCTGCGCTTTATCCGTCCTCTCCCAGGGAAAGAGAGGACGGCCGAAATGACCGTAGCAGGCTGTCTGGCGATAACGCGGCGCCAGCAAATCCAGCATCTGAATAATGCCGTAAACGCTGAGATCAAAGTGCGCGTCGACGAGTTGCGACAGCCTTTCGACGGCTATCGTTGCGGTACCGAAGGTGTTGATCCGTATTGCCACGGGGCGAGCGATGCCAATCGCCCACGCCAGTTGCACTTCACAGCGCGCGGCCAGCCCGGCCGCGACGATATTTTTGGCGACATAGCGCGCGGCGTAGGCCGCGGAGCGGTCGACCTTGGAAGGATCCTTGCCGGAGAACGCCCCGCCGCCGTGACGCGCCGCGCCGCCATAGGTATCGACAATGATCTTGCGCCCGGTCAGGCCGCAATCGCCCACCGGCCCGCCGGTCACAAACGGCCCCGCCGGGTTTACCAGAAAGCGGGTCTGCGGCGTCAGCCAGCGCATGGGGATAACCGGTTTGATAATTTCTTCAATGACGGCTTCGCGCAGCATCGCCTGCGAAATATCCGCCTGATGCTGAGTGGAAATCACGATGGCATCCACGCCCCGCACCTGGTGATTACTGTAGCGCAGCGTGACCTGGCTTTTGGCATCCGGCAGCAGGAAGGGTAAATACCGGGATTTGCGCAGCCGGGCCTGGCGCTCCATCAACCGATGGGCATAAACCAGCGACGCGGGCATCAACTCCGGCGTCTCCCGCGTGGCGTAGCCAAAAATAATGCCTTGATCGCCGGCTCCCAACTGGTCCGGCGCATCATGCCGGATACCGCGCGCAATATCCGGCGACTGCCGGCCAATCAGGTTCAGTACGCCGCAGGTATTGCCGTCGTAGCCCAGGGACGAACTATCGTAGCCGATCTGTTTGATGGTTTGACGGATGATGGTTTCCATATCCACGCTGGCCGCGGTCGAGATTTCGCCCGCCACAATCGCAATGCCCGTTTTAACCAGACATTCGCAGGCCACTCTGGCCCAGGGGTCCTGCACCAGGATGGCATCCAGGATGGCGTCCGAAATCTGATCGGCGATTTTATCCGGATGCCCTTCGGCCACCGATTCGGAAGTAAACAGATAATCATCCACGCCTGCACCGTTTCCCGCCTGATATTTTCGCCTATTTTATAAGGCGGGACGCCGGAGGCCGGTGAACTTTCTTGCTGTCGCGATGGATTATTTTGTTTTATCCCCCGGCCGCCAGCAAAATCCCACAGTTACCCTAGCGCCGCGGATATCATGCATCCACCGCCATCGTTTTTCGGTAATCGGAAGGCGACATTCCCGTCTCTTTTTTAAAGATGCGGCAAAAATAGTTCGCGTCCTGATAGCCCAGTTCGAGCGCGATGGCGTTTACCTGCAAGTCGCTGAACTGCAATAGTGATTTGGCGATTTTGATCTTCCGCTTGGCGACATAGGTAGAAAACCCCGTCCCCGTCGTTTTCTTAAACGCCCGGCTTAAATAACAGGCGCTGACAAACGATTTTTCGGCGATATCATCCAGCGTAATGTGACGCAACAGGTTTTTTTCAATATGAAATTTGGCTCTATCAATAAAGTCCGTCAGATGCGAGGCATGTTTAAATCCGTGTTCGAACAGTTCTCCGCTTAGGGCGACCACGCTCTGCAAAATACGGAAGTACAACGAATCGGTTAATCCCCGGGTCGAAACCTCTTTAATCAGCATTTTTAACGTCGCCTGCGATGCATCAAACGGATTCGCTTTCGTGCCGAGATACTGGTTCAGCAGTTCCAGAAAATCCACAACGGCCTGGCGGCGATCGCCGAATTTATCCCAATAGGCGCCATCAATGGTCTGAAAAACCAGTTCATTCCATGCCGGATAGTCGCCCTCGTCAATCAAGGTAAATACTTTCTGTTTCAGTTCACGCGTCGCAATATTGTCATCCGCATCGTAATGCAGCGTTTTTTTGATCACATCGGTCAATATGCTCTGCTTTACCGGTTTGAGTAAATAATCATCCACTTTCAAACCCAGCATACTGCGCACAATATCAAAGTCATCGTTCGCGGTGGTGACAATCACTTTGGTGTCGTCATTGGTACGCCGTAAATATTCGATGACGTCTTTGCCATTGGGCAGCGGAATATTGATATCAACCAGGATCATATCGATGTGATTAAGTTGATCAATCAATTGAATCGCTTTTCTTCCCGTGGACGCTTCATGGATACTGGCGTTCTCAATGTTCTTCGAAATAATCCGCCGCAACGATTCAGATTCAATATGTTCATCTTCGACAATGATCACGTTATACATGATGCACTTCCTCCTTTATTATCCGGCTTCCTGCATCGGGAAACGCAGTTTTATCGTCGTTCCCAGATTCGGCTTATGTGGACTGGATATCTCCAAACCGTAGCTTTCACCAAACAATAGTTGGAGTCGATTTTTAATATTATTAATTCCTATCCCGCCTTTCTTGCGGTTTTCATTACCGGATAAGATACCGTCGATATCCTGTTGTGAAATGCCATCCCCATTATCCGTTACCTCAATAATCACATCCCGACCGTCATCAGTGGCCTTGATCAGAATATGACTTTTTATTTCCCTGGGCTCGACCACATAGTTAAAGAAATTCTCCACCAGCGGCTGAAGAATCAAAAAGGGACAAATAACGTCAAGATATTTATCAGGAATATTGAAAATATAATCGAACCTATCGCTCATCCGCACCTTTTGAATCGACATGTAACTGTTTACATAGCTGATTTCATTGCGCAGGGTAATCAGTCCATTATTACTTTTACGCAGTAAATAGCGCATCATATCGGAAAAATCATGCACCATATTTTCCGTTCGCTGCGCGTTTTCCAGAAATGCCAGGCGACCAATGGTATTAAGCACGTTAAACAGAAAATGCGGGTTGATCTGGTAGGAAAGCGCTTTAAATTCGGCCTCATGCAGGGAACGTTCAATTTCGACCCGTTTGCGCAGCTCGGTAGCCAGTTCCAGATCTTTCTGGTGCAATTCACGCTGAATATTGTTGGTATAGGCCTGTTCGACCAGATAAGACGCCACGTGCAGCAAGGTATAAGCGGTGGATTCAAAACGCTCGTAGGGCATGCGTTTCATATTTTCATGCATATTCACCAATAGCGGATTTTCCTGCCACACCCAGTTTTCATCCAGAATATAGGGAATAACTTCTTCTTTTTCGCTTTCAACCTTCACCTGGCCGGAGATAAACGCCCCCAGATAGTGATTATTGATCATGATTGGCACGGCAAATTCGACGAAACCGCAGTAACAGCGATAAACCACCGGCTTACAGGCATCCATCGCCGCGCGGCCGCCGGCATTGTCGCATTCGTAGCAACGCGTGGCGAGAACGGGATTAAGCCGCGAACGGGCGCAAAAATCGCAAAAACCGCTGGGTTTGGTGACGGGAACGCCTTGTTCATCAACAACCACCAACGCAATCATCATGGATTTGCTGAAACTGTCCTGCAACGTTTGCAACCGGCTAACGTCGAAGATTTCATGCAATTGGTATTTGTTGTTCATAATAATCGGATTAGCCAGTCAGGTTATAAGATCGTCCCCGCCACAGCGTAATAGATTACTTAAAACCCTATTTATAACGGGGGTATATTATTTGCTATCCGGCCGAGAGAAGCTATGACACGTCTCACACTCACTGGAAGAAGGGAGAGATGATAAAAATGTACGCCGTTTTTTTTGTGTTTTTTTGAACGGGATCGCCTAATGCTTATAGAGAAATAAAATTTGTCTGCGATACATACCCGATAGCTTTTTGGTTGCAGCAAGAGGGGAAAATAGCTCGTACACGAATATTTTTATATCCCATGTATCCCATGCCTGCCCCATCAAATAACAGCATATGTTCAACTGGCAAGGAGAGGGATAATTTCCCCGTTTTACCCCCCGAGAGAAAACCATTCCCGTGCTGGTTGTAACGCAACACCGGCCGACCGGCGATAAAGATTCAACAATTTGTTTCAATACAGTGCGTGAAACAGGCCAGAAAATCGGTCAGCCATTGCGCCTGCACATCAGGACGATGCACCAGATAATAAGCGGCGCCGGTTTTTACCGTTTCGTGGAAAGGCCTTACCAGGCGCTGTCGCCGGATATCTTCCACCACCAGCGTGACGTCCGCCATCGCCACCCCGAAGCCCTGGATCGCGGCGCTGATGGCCAGATCCATGGTATCGAACTGCTGATTGCGACGCATAACCCGCTCATCCATACCCTGGACTTTCAGCCAGAGTTTCCAGTCCCGTCGATCCTGCGTGGGATGCAACAGCGTGAACGACGTCAGCTGCTCCGCCGTCAGTCCGCCGTGCCCGGCCGGCAGCAGATGCGGTGCCGCCACCGGCGACAGCACCTCGTCAAACAGCTTGACGCCGTGCCGCCGCGGCGCGCCGTCCGGCGCGAACACCACGGCCGCATCATAGTCTTCCGCGCGAAAATCGACGTCGTGTTCGGTGGTGGTGGTGAGCGATACGTGAATATCCGGCCGCGCCTGTTCCATTCTCATCAGATGAGGCAGCAGCCAGCGCATGGCGCAGGTGGGGGCTTTCATCCGAATGGCGCCGCGCTCGCGGATTTTGCCGGTCACGCTGAATAATTGCTCGAATATCTCGCTAATTTCCGGCAGCAGCCGGCTGCCCTGCGGCGTCAATCGCAGACCGCGCGCGTGGCGTTGAAACAGCATCACGCCCAGCCAGGCTTCCAGCGTGGCGATCTGGCGGCTGACCGCGCCCTGGGTGACGAACAGCTCCTCCGCGGCGCGGGTAAAATTGAGATGGCGAGCCGTCACCACAAAGGCGTGCAGGGCATTCAAGGGGGGAATACGTTTATTCATTATCGGAACCTGCCCTCAAGCAACGAGCCATAAGAAAATCGACTACATAAATATGTTAGCGGCCGCCAGGAAAAACGCGGCTGCGGATTACTGGCAATCAGTAGCCAACCCGTCGCTCCCGCTGAGATTTATGCCAGAATAGCGGGAAATAACGCCCTCAGCCATGAATTTTACTCATGGCTATTATGACAACAATTCGATTGTGGCGCCAGCCGCCGCAACGTCTAATAAATGAATAATTATTCACTTATTACGGCGAAAACGGAGATAGATATGCCGATTCAAACCCCGGTGCAATTCAGCTCAAAATTACCGGATGTGGGTACCACCATTTTCACCGTTATCAGTCAGCTCTCCAGCCAGCACAACGCCATCAACCTGTCGCAGGGCGCGCCCAGCTTTCCCTGTGCGCCCGAACTTATCGCCGGAGTAACCCGCGCCATGGAACAGGGCCATAACCAGTACGCCCCAATGACCGGGCTGGTGTCGCTCAAAGAGGTGGTCGCGGAGAAGGTCAAACGCCTGTACGGCCAGCGCTACGACGCCGGCCAGGAGGTCACCATCACCGCCAGCGCCAGCGAAGCGCTCTATTCCGCCATTTCGGCGCTGGTGCATCCGGGCGATGAAGTCATCTATTTTGAACCCGCATTTGACAGCTATGCCCCGATCGTCCGGCTACAGGGCGCCAAACCGGTGGCGCTAAAACTGTCCGTTCCGGCCTTCAGCATCGACTGGGACGAGGTACAGGCCGCCATCAACGCCCGTACCCGGATGATCATCATCAACACGCCGCACAACCCGAGCGGACAGGTGCTGAACGCCGACGATCTGGCGCAGCTGGACCGCCTGACGCGCAACACCGACATCGTGATCCTGTCCGATGAAGTGTATGAGCACGTGGTGTTTGACAATCAGCGCCACCACAGCATGGCGACGCACCAGACGCTGGCGGCGCGCAGCGTGATTGTCTCGTCATTCGGCAAAACCTTTCACGTGACCGGCTGGCGCGTGGGTTACTGTCTGGCCCCCGCCGCGCTGATGAATGAAATCCTCAAGGTGCATCAGTTCATGATGTTCTCCGCCGACACGCCGATGCAGTACGCCTTTGCGGAATATATGGCCGACCCGGCGACCTACCTGTCGCTCGGCGCCTTCTATCAGCAGAAACGCGATCTGCTGGTCGATGCGCTGCGCGACGGCCCGTTCAAACTGTTACCTTCCGCCGGCTCTTTCTTTATTCTGGCCGATTACCGGCATTTCAGCGATGAAAGCGACAGCGAAATGGTGAAACGGCTGATCGTGGAACAGGGCGTCGCGACCATTCCGCTGTCGGCGTTTTATACCGATGGCACCGACAACAAACTGATTCGTCTTTCTTTTTCCAAGGATGATGCGACATTGCTGGCAGGGGCGAAAGCGCTGTGCCAGGTGGCGGGCAACAGGCGTTAACGCGGTATGTTTACGCTGTGGGACACTATTTTTAATCACTACTCATCGAATTAGCGGAGATCGTTCCCGATATGAAAAAATTAAACATGCTGCTGGTATCGCTCGGTTTACTCTCTTCCTCCTTTGCCATGGCGCAGACCGAACTGCGTTTCGGCGTGGAAGCCGAATACCCGCCGTTTGAAAGTAAAAATGCGCAGGGCCAGCTGGAAGGGTTCGATATCGATCTGGGCCATGCCATCTGTAAAGCCGGCAACTTCAAATGCTCCTGGGTCGAAACCTCATTTGACTCGCTGATTCCGGCGCTGAAAGCCAAAAAATTCGACGCCATCAACTCGGCGATGAACATCACCGAAAAGCGTAAAGAAGCCATTGATTTCACCACCCCGATTTACCGCATTCCCACCCAACTGCTGGGCAAACCGGAGGCCGGACTGGCGCCGACGGCGGAAGCGCTGAAGGGCAAAACCATCGGCGTGCTTCAGGGTTCCATTCAGGAAATCTATGCCAAAGAGCACTGGGAGAAACAGGGCGTCACGGTGACCTCTTACAAAGATCAGAATCTGGCCTATGACGATCTGGCGGCCGGTCGTCTGGACGGCACGCTGGTGATGGCGGCGGCCGGTCAAACCGGTTTTCTCGACCGCCCGGAGGGTAAAGGCTTCGCCTTTATCGGCCAACCGGTCGACGACACCACCATTCTCGGCAGCGGCATCGGTTTCGGTCTGCGCAAAGACGACGCCAAGCTGAAAGAGGCGCTGGATAACGCCATCAAACAGGTGAAAGAAGACGGCACCGTCGAGAAGCTGGCCAAACAATACTTCCCCGGCTTTGATGTACGGGTGGAGTGAACCCGACCGGTGATTCCCCCCCAAATAACATCTCTATTCGCGACCATCGTCCGCGCAGGCGTCGAGGCGGATGCGGTTGGATGCCTCGCCCGCCTCGGTGCCGTAGAGGGGGGCTTCGTCCGCGGTATGCCACGGAAGGTCAGGCCACCAACGGACCGACGCGGCATTAGCGGGTTCAATGCTTTCACCGGGCCGGGGCGTCAGCACCCTAATCCCATGGCCGCGGGCGGCGGCAAGCACCCGCTCGACCGGCTCGGTCCAGGTATGCTCCGCCAGCTTGATCAAGGCCCAGTGCACCGGCAGCATGGCCTTGCCGCGCACGCGCCGGTGAGCCTCCACCGCCAGTTCCGGTCCCTGGTGCGCATCCGGCCAGTAGGCGTCGTACTGACCGGCATCAATAAGGGTGAGATCAAACGGCCCCAGCCGCTCGCCGATGTCGCTGAGCGTGGTATGAAAGCCGGTATCGCCTGAATACCAGACGCGATGCCGGGCGCCAATCAGGGCGAACCCCGCCCATAAGGGCCGCGGCCCGAAAGAAAAGCGCCCCGACGAATGCCGGGCGGGCGTGGCGACGACGTCCAGACCGCCAATGGATACCGACTCCCACCAGTCCGCTTCGCGAATGCGCGCTTCAGGAATGCCCCAGCGCAAGAGATGAGCGCCCACGCCGAGCGGGACGACGAATGGCGTGCTCCAGGCGCGCATGGCATGGATGGCGGCGTAGTCCAGGTGGTCGAAATGTTCGTGGGAAATCACCACCACATCGACGATCTCCCGCAATGACTCCAGCTCCGCCAGCGGCGGATACCAGCGCTTCGCCCCGAACCACGATAACGGCGAGGCGCGATCGCTCCACAGCGGATCAATAAGTACCCTGCTGCCGTCGATCTCGATCAACGCGGAAGAGTGGCCGAACCAGGTCACGCGCAGTCCGGAAGCCGGCGCCGTCGCCAGCATGGCGACATCGGTGCGCACCGTGGGAACCGGCGCGTCGGGCTTGCCGTGGGGATTCGTCTTGCCGAACAAAAGGCGCTTCCAGGCGCTGCGAAAGTCCGCCCACTGCGGCTGCGGGTTCACAAACCGACCATCGCGCCACTGCGGCGATTGCCGCATACGCGCCAGACGTTCACCGTCGGGCCTGCCGCCCAGTACCGGGTTCATCGCCAGCCGATAGATCACATAGATAACCGCGGCTATCGGCGCCAGCAGAACGATCGCCAGCAGCTTCCTCCAGCTCGGTCTGCGCCGCTTTGGCGGAACATGTGGATGGTGATTGCCAGACTCGCTGTAACGCATAAAGGAGACTCCTTTTTTATGCCGGGCTTCCTGCCCGGCCCCCTACGGGCCGTCGCAGGCGACGTTTAAAATCGCTCCCGGCGATTTTTTATGCCGGGCTTCCCGCTCTGCCCCCTACGGGCCGTCGCAGGCGACGTTTAAAATCGCTCCCGGCGATTTTTTATGCCGGGCTTCCCGCTCGGCCCCCTACGGGCCGTCGCAGGCGACGTTTAAAATCGCTCCCGGCGATTTTTTATGCCGGGCTTCCCGCTCGGCCCCCTACGGGCCGTCGCAGGCGACGTTTAAAATCGCTCCCGGCGATTTTTTATGCCGGGCTTCCCGCACGGCCCGTTATCCTGATGGCCGCCGCAATGGCGCATGGCGTTGGCGAAGCGCGCCCTGCGCTCAATGCCCGATGGACCCGGAGTCATCACTATCCTCAAACGCCGATTGCACGGCCTCCACGACGCGAAGCGCCGTACGTTCATCCTCCAGGCGCGGATACTCGGTCCTCAGCTTGCCGGACACCTGCCAGCCATTTTCCTTGATTGAGCGAATGATCCGGTTAGCATCCTGACTTGGCATCTCCATGACTTCCTTGAGACGCTCTTGCGCGAGTTGAAAAGTCGCCAACACCCTTGCCTCATCGGCCATCTCATGGCGGATCGTGTGTTCAATCACGCGCGCGGTGTACAGCACGTGCTCGGTCAGATCCGGATAACGCCAGGCGAAACACGCGTCGTTATAATCGTCGAAAATGAAATTGCTGCGGGTGCCATCCTCACAGGTCACTACCTCTCCGAAGCGATAAGCCGTCGCATAGCGACGCATAAAGGGACGCGAAAACACTTCAAGCGTGCGATCGTAGCCCGCCCGAAAGTCGATAGAACTGGTGATGGTGGCCGACACCGGCAGAATGACGCCGTCAGGTACCGCCCCATCTCGCACCAGGATGTCGTTGATCAGGAAACGGTGGAGCCGGCCGTTGCCATCACTCATCGGATGAATGTAGACAAAAGCAAAAGCCAATACCGCAGCGCGTGCCGCAGACTCTGCTCCGCGCGTCGCGACCTCAAATACCTTGAGCCCTTCCAGCATACGCGCGACGTCCTCAAAGTGAGGAGCGATGTAATGTACAATATCTTCACGCATGGTGGCCTGCCCCACGAAGACAGGCGAGCGCCGCAGGCCCAATCCCAGGGCATCCCGTCCCAGAATGCCGGCTTGCAAGATCCGCAGGCTATTGCTGCCCAACGGGTCTTCAATACGTCCGCTGTACTGGGCAATGACATGCGCAAACCGCTGGATGCGGTCGGTTTGGTCGGCCTCTTTTTCGATCAGGAAGCTCGCGCGGGACTCCTTGAACGTCAGCCAGCTAGCCGTGCGCATCAGCACGTCGGCGCCAAACGTTCGATCGAGTTCGGCCAGCGCCGCGGCAAAATCAAAACGCAGCGCCTCCTGAACCACGGCGGTGCGACGAACCAGGGGGCAGAAAGCGGCGGTTCCCGGCAGATTATTATTGATCCGCCAGCGGCGCTCGCGCAGCGGTTCGCCCCGGGTGAGATAGTCCTGCGAGGAGATGGCATCGACATACCTGCCGTTGGTCAGGTCGGGCACGTCCAGCCGTTCTCCCGTCAGCCACTCGTACAGGAAACCGGCACGGCGTGCGTACTGGCCGAAAGGCTCGCGTCGGCACCAGCCCGCGACAGGATCAGGGCCGACGACCGCAAACAGGCGAGCAAAGAACTCTAAGTGGATCTCTTCGTACTTGAGCCCGAACTCGAAATGCCCCGCAAAGTCATCCGCCGGCCTGTAACTGGCCGGATACTGGTTCTCTACGCGACCGCCTTCGTCGCGGCGCACGCGCACCGCCCCAATCGTCGACTCGACGCGCAGCGGCTGTGCCAGCTCGACGCCGTAAAGACGTTCTAACACCTTGAAGCCAACCTGCATATAACAAGAATCCTTTATCCAGACCGCGAATATGATACTAAAACAACAAAACAACTTGAAAACGATACCACTTAAGTAACTAAAACGCTATCTCACCCTCAATTTTGCTACCAAATGCAGGTTTTTTGGCGAAAATGATACCTGGCAGCCAGCAAGCGGGATAGACGGATAAACGTTGCGACCTCATCATTCCACGAAGCGCATGATAAAAAAGCCGGCATCCTTATCGGTGCGTCAGGTGATAATCCTGTCGGTTATGGCGTCCGAGCTTATCTGCACCAGGCCGACCATGCCGTAGTTGTAGCCGGCCTTGATATGATGAATACGGATGATGTTTATATGGCGGTTCGGGTTATCGATAATCAGCCGTTGCGTTAACGGAATAATCTCTTCGCCGTAGTCTTCGAAGAGTTCGCCGGTAACGATTACGCACTTGATATTATGGATGGGCGCGGTACAGCAGATGGCGAAATATAACGCATCCGCCGTTTTCATCAGGGTCGCTGCTCTATTGCGCTCATCGACGAAAAACGCCTGCTCGATGCCCCCCGGATAGGGTAAGTGCACGATCTCGGGATAAAATCCGTTATCGCCCAGCCCCAGCCGGCCATTAATGCAGTAGCCGTATCCCAGGCTGCCGAACCCCGGCATAAAGGCAATCCATGACGCCGATCCGGGACGGGTCTTTTCGAGCATGTAGCTTGTACAGTGCGCGATATTGATAATATTGGTCTGAATGCCGATCTTCTCTTCGAGCAGCGCTTGCAGATTAATATTTTCCTCGTTAAATATCGGGCACCAGCGCACCAGCCCCGTGTGTTGCTCAATACCGCCTTGCAATGCCAGGCTGAAGGTCAAAATATTTTCACGCGTCGCCGGCGCTTGTTCCGTCAGCGTATCGATCGTCTCCATGATGATGTCGCCCAATTGAGCGGGCGAGAGCAATCCCGTCAATGGGCGAGTGCAGGCTGCCAGGGCCGGCCGGGTGGTATTAAAGTCGTTTAGCGTGGCCTGCAATCCCGACTGACGCAGCATCATATTGACGCTGAAGAAGCGGCCGGGCGTGACGGCCAGCATTTGCTGCGGCCTGCCAAAGGAAATATCCTTTATTTCACGTTCTTCAATTAAACCCGATTGAATCAAAGAGGCGGTGATTTTCGTGATATACGCCTTGGTGATGCCAAGCTTTTTAGTCATTTCCGCCCGGGACTCGGATGTGCTGTGCAGTATATTCAGTACCTGTTTCTTGTAATCCATGCCTTGCCCCGGTATCAGCCAGTTTCAGTGAGCGATTTTATCACCAAATAACCCGCCCCCCTATTTGATAACCCGCATTGCCGCGTCGCTGTCGGCAATGGCCGCGGCCTGGCATGTCGTTGGCGAAAAAACAGCGATCGTGCACGCATAGCCACAACCCCACATCAAACTGTGCCGTTGTCAGAGATCACAATCTACGAAATGGAAAGCGTTACCGGCGGTTGTTGATAACGGTAATGGCGCGCCTTTGCGGATCGACGCGGACCCAGTCCCCCGTCGTCAGCACGGCGGCGGGATTAATATCCCACCCTTCGGTAATGGTGATATCGGCAAAGATCGCACCCTGCACCATTACCGGATTGGTGACGCCAAAGATCAACGCTCTGGGCGCAAATCCCTTTGCCTTGATGTCATAAAATGCCCACCCTGCGGCAATGCCGCCCTTGGCGCTGGGGAAAAAGAGGATCTTGTCACGGATGTTCATTCCTTCAAGCGCATGTCCCGGCCGGCTTATCACTCCGCTCCAGCGATCCAAGTCGTAACGCGGACTAAACCCCTCTGCGGAAATCAGTACTTCACCCTCAACAACCCGTCCATAGGCGCGATTAACGCTAATTACGTTCACCCGCTTCATCTCAAACGCCCTCGGTGGCAATATCGACGCACTCCCTGGTGCGGCGCAAAATGGAATTAAACTTATGTGCCCTGATGATATTGGCCAGCTTGGCCGAGTTGGTGACAATATTGTGCCAGCCGTTTTGTTCACGCATTTGCGGCAGATTTTGCAGAATATAAAAGCATACGCCCTCCATAATCAGCACGCCGGCCTCTTCCAGCGTTTGCAGATAGCCTAGTTGGTCCGCATGGCTTCTGACGCCGTTGCTGGTGGTAATAAACACCTGGGTGTCCGCCCTTACCCGTCGGCCGCGAAATAATTCAGCCAGATATTTCATCTCGTGCACAGACAACTGCGGAGCGGAAAAAACCACCAGATTCAGCGCCCGACCGCCGTCGTCATAGCTGTCGTAGACTCGCTCGATGTGCTGGCGGGTGATGCGCATCGTCTGCGCCGTCCGGTTGCCGCCAAATGCTTCATCAACGGTTCTGGCCTCCGGCGTAACGCCGACGATGTGGTACATGCCCATCGATCCGTACGACGCCAGCGACGCCCCCAGATGCTTAAGCTCATCCGATGAAATCTGGCGCTGAATGCCAGTGAAGACCGGAACGCTGAAATAATTCTGGTTCGCTTCACCCACCAGTTTGCCGATGACGCCCCAGTCGGCCAGGTCCTGCGGCGCAAAATCTATCTGCACATGCAAGTTTCCCTTGCGGTGCGCATCAAGATGAAAACCGTATTCCGCCGTCCGTCCGGTAAGCGCCGCCGCCAGAGCGGCGGGCCCGGCCTCAAAATTACTGCGGGCGCCAAGCACCGAGTTGGCGTAAATCACGGTGCCGGTATCGCCCCAGGCGATATGTTCCCCGAAATGAGGCTGATATATCGTTTGATAATTGATACAGGTATCGACGGTTGTGATTTCCATATCTCGCAGCAGGCGGATCACCTGCGTCTCTTTGGCGACTTCACGCGGATCCTGACGCAGCCGATCGGCCAAACGGAAATCCACGCAACGGGCATTGGTGGATGTCGGACAGATGGCTTTTGCCGCGCCCGCCGCCGCCAGTTCCAGAAAGTTTTTCCCGGCATCGCCCAGCACTTCGATATCACCCATCATATGTACATTCGACACGGCGACAAAACGCCGCGCGCCCCAGAACTCGCCAATCGCCCGCTGCAACTTCAGCGCATCCTGCAAAACCGGGCCTCTTTCACCATTCAGCATGGCCTGTTCATCAAGGGTTAATTCCATAACGAGCTTCTCCCTGTGTAATATCAATAGCGATTTTCAACGTTGCCGAATCCGTGCCAACCGCATCGTTGAGGCGGTCATCCCGCTGACCTGCCACACAAACTCGTACTCTTCCGGACGGATAAGAAACTGGGTACGTTCAGCGATGCGGTTATCGGCCAGGCCGGAGGTGCGATACATCGATAGCAAGGGCGTGCCTGGCTTCAATTCCAGCAGCGTCGCGTGCGCATGACTGGCCTGCGTCAGGCTGATGCTGATGTCGGCATACTCAATGGGTTGATGCAGAATTTCCGTGAATATCGAATAAATAGTATGGGTTGACGCCTGTTGGCGTTCGACAACATGGGCAATGGGATGCAGATAAGCATTGATCAATGCCAGAGGCTTATCATCAACGCGGTACAACCGTTGCAGGAAAATCGCCCGATCGCCCGGCCAGTCGAGGTCTTTAACCCAGGCCCGCGGCAATATTCGGGGCCCGAACTCCAGCATTTCCGTTTCAGGATCGACACCCGCCAGCACCAGCTCATCGTAAAAACCCCGTAACGCATTCATCTTATGACGCAACCGCGGCCGAACAAGGAACGAACCACGGCCCCGGTGCCTTTCCACCAGCCCGTCCTGCACCAGCAGATCCAGCGCCTGGCGAATGGTTACCCGGCTGACGGCAAAACGGTCAATCAGTTTTGCCTCCGAAGGGAGACGCCCTGTCGCGCTATAGCAGCCATCGGCAATTTCGCGTTGCAACACGGCGGCGATTTGCTCATACATCGGACAGGTATTTCCCTGGAATGGCATAGCGGCGAATCTCTTCATCATTGTGTGGCGACAAAACGGCGATATGGTACAAATGGCGTTAACACTTAAATCGATAATCAGCTACCGTTTCTGTCGTGGATTTCAGGAAAAAAGTAATCACGCCAGGATTCAGGCTTATGTTTTATCTGCCCTACCCGGTGTAAAAACTGCAACAGCTTCAACGAGTTTTCTGGCACCACGGTAAAAGTCACGCTGGGATCTTCAACCACGTCCTCAACCAGCGCGAGAGACAGGCGGGAACCGGTACCGCGCAGATAGGCCGCCGCGGCCGCTTTACGATCGGCGTTGATAATCGCCGCCGCATCCTCCAGCGCATGCAGAAAAGCCATATAGGTTTTAGGATTTTCATCATGAAATTTCTGCGTGCTCATTACTACGATGCCGGTCTGCGGACCGCCAAATATCTCATATGAATCAACAACCTTATGAACATTTGGGTATTTCAGCGCTTCGTTCTGAAAGGGCGCGTTAGCGAAATGCGCGCTGATCTCCGAACCGCCGGCTATCAGCGCGGCGGAAGCATCCGGATGCGGTAAGGATACGGTTAAATGATCGAATCGTTTAAACTCCTTATCCCCGTACAATTGCGCCGCGGCGTATTGCAGCGTGCGAGACTGCTGGGACACGAATACCGCAGGGACGGCTACCCGGTCTTTATCGCTGAAATCGGACAGGCTTTTTATCTGTGGATTGTTCGTTAAAAGAGTATTTGGCATCGAACCAAGCGCGGCTATCGCCTTAACGCCCTGTTTACCATATGTTCTATCCCACATGGTAAACATCGGCGCCAACCCTACCGATCCCACGTCAACGGCACCGGACAACAAGGCATTATTGACCGCGGCCCCGCCGGCAAGCTGCACCCACTCGACGTCGATTTTCAAACCTTGCGCCTCGCCACGCTTCTCTATCAGCCGTTGATCCTTAGCGACATGCAGCATCAGTTCATTAATGCCAAATTGATAAGCAATACGAATCCGGCCTTCGGCCCATGTCAGAGAAGCCGACAACAATAGTGACGCACCTGTTATCAGCAAAATGAAATGCTTGATCAATCTGATAGGGGTGAAGTTTCTCATATGCCTGCTCGTATGGAAGCCAATGGATGCACTGACAATAATCGAGAGGCAACCGAGGTGGGAAATACCTTTTTCACCTAATCTTATTAAGGGCTTTAAGACATTTCGCCGCCATTCAGCCAAGTTGTATCATGAGGATTTATTTACCGGCCTGCTCCGCGGCAAGCAAACAGCGCAACTGCCGCATTGCCGGTGGCGCTCTTCAGAACAACGCCCGATCGAGAACCGCGGCATCATAGCCCCTCAGTTCGCTGAAACGCCCTTGCCGCACCTTGGCCGCCCAGTCGGGATCGGATAATAAGGCCCGCCCAACGGCGATCAGGTCGAAATCGCCCGCCTTTATCCGCTCGACCACGCCTTGCAAATCCGCCGGCGTTGACGACGACGCGCCGACGTCATCGCCGATATCAGCCTGCAATCCGACGCTGCCCACGGCAATCGCCGGCTTACCGGTGAGTTTTTGCGCCCAGCCGGCCAGCCCCAGCGGCGAGCCGGCGAAAGCCGGTTCCCGGAAACGCCGCGTGCTGGCATGAAAAACATCGACGCCGGCGGCGGCGAGCGGCCTTAGAATGCGCCCCAGTTCCTCGGGCGTTTCGGCGATCCTCGCCTGGTAGTCGCGGCGCTTGAACTGCGAAAAACGCAGCAAGACGGGAAAATCCGCGCTGACCGCCCGCCGCACCGCCTGAACCACCTGCAAAGTGAAACGCAAGCGGTTCTCCAGAGAACCGCCATAGGCATCGTCCCGCGTATTGCTGCCCGCCCATAGAAAGGTATCGAGCAGGAACTCATGGGCGGCATGGATTTCCACCCCGTTAAACCCCAACGCCTCCGCCTGTCCGGCCGCCCAAGCGTAGGAAGCCGCCACGGCCGCGATCTCCTCTTCGGTCATCGCCTTTACCAGCAGCCGTCCGTCCTCGTCGCGAATATCCACCGGTCCGTAGCCCGGAACGCCCGGATCATGCGGCATACCTGGCCGACGCGCCGACCCGCAATGCCAGAGCTGCGGAATAATACGGCCGCCCGCGCCATGCACGCCCTCGACCACGCGACGCCAGCCTGCCAGAGCGGAATGACCGAAAAAATCCGGTCCGTGCGGGAAAGCGTTGGCGCCCGGATGATCGATAAAGGCGCCTTCGGTAATAATAAGCCCGACGCCCCCCTCGGCGCGACGCCCTTCGACGTGGCCTTCGCCTGGCCGGCGCGCAGCGTGGCCGATCCGGCGATACAGTGGCTGCGACGGCAGTTGGAGGAAACCGCCATGGCGCTACGCCAGCAGTGTCAGAAGAGCCATCAGCGAAACGCCATCACCCACCAGTAATCAGGATCGGTCATCGCTACTTTGCGCCAAAAGGCGTACGTCTCCAAGACTGTTAAAGATAAAGAAACCGCCGACGCCGGCGGCCAGACTCAGGATTAGCGCGAACAGAGCCGCGCCGTTGGTCAATCCGAACAGGTCGATGGCGTAGCCGGCGGCGACGGGCAGCAGACAAGCCGGCAGGTATCCGCCGATATTCAGCACCGCATTCGCTTCAGCGCGACGCCCATCAGCGACGTACAGTCCGATTAACGTTAGCCCGCCCAACTGCCCTAATCCCTGCCCTACTCCCGCGAACAGCGCGGCCAGTATCAGCACAGCGGCAAGCGAAGCCTGCACGGCGAGGGTCAGGCTCGCCATGGCGGCTATCGTCGCCAGCGTGCTCGCCAGAAAAATCGACCGTACCTTCCATTGGCGCACCATAAACTGTACCCCCGTCGCCGTGAGAAACATGGCGCAGGCCATGCCCCCCGCGACCATCGGGCTGCTGACATCCAGCAAGCGGGATAACAATGACGGCCCCAGCGCCAGCATAAAGGATGTCGCGGTAATTCCCGGACCGAAGGTGCCGACGCCGTAGAGCAGATGGCGCCGATTATCAGCGGGAACCGTCGGCAGGCGCAGCCGTAAGGGTTTCCTCTCCTGGGGCGGCGCGGCACGCAGCGGCAGTAAAAACAGGATGATTAGCGCACTGAGCAGAATGACGAACTCCACGCCAAAAATCGGCATAATGGACGACGTTTGCCATTGCGCTATCGTTCCGGCCAGCAGCGGACCCAGACCTGCGCCCAGCACCATCGATACCGACGCCAGCAACGCGGCCTGCCGTCTGCGCTCAACGCCTCCCAGCTCCCCGACCGCCGCCATTCCCGCCGATACCACCGTTCCGACGGCAACCCCGGACAATAAACGGGCTATTGCCAAAAACGTCACCGACTGCGCGACGGAGAACAGGGCGCAGGCTATCAGCGCAGCCAGCAAACCGGGGATCAGCATCATTTTTCGCCCGTAGCGATCGGATAGCTGCCCCGCTATCAGCAAGGTGCCCAGCAGGCCGGCAATGTAGCAAGCGAATATCACCGCCAGCGTGCCGGTAGAAAAATTGAGCGATTGCTGCCAGTGCACATAAAGCGGCGTGGGCGAGTTCGACAATATAAATACCGCCGTGACCACCCATGCGGCGCTCGCCATCAGCGCCGGCGAGGTACGAGCCGTCATTGCTTGCCTCCTTGCCGTGGTATGAAATGACCAAGATGCCGGGGAGCGAATACAGACTCCCTGACCGTTGCCCCGGCGGAATTCACCGCTGAGGGGGCCAGATCGCGCTGAGCGATGACGACTAAAATAGGAGAAAAAGACATAGCCTTATCCTGTACGAGTTTTTTCGAAATATAGCATGTTCGAAAAAATTCGTACAAGTGGTATGATGTACCTTACTTATTCACCAACCCTATCGTGTCATGATGAAAATAGACCAACCAAACGATCTGCCGCCGCCGTTGCCGGAACCCGCAACCAAGGATTTAAAGCTGGAAACGCTGTTTGCCGCACTGGCCGATCCGTTACGCCTGACCATCATCCACAAACTGATGCTGGAGTCGGACGCCTATGACCATCCCTGCGGCTGGTTCGGTTTCAATCGCCCAAAATCGACGTTGACCCATCATTTCAAAACGCTGCGCGAAGCGGGTTTGATCCGCCAACGCCAGTATGGATTGGAGCGACGTAGCCGGTTGCGCCGGGAAGATATCGAAGCACGTTTTCCCGGCCTGCTGACTTTGATCGAGCATTGGCCGTTGCCCGACGATCGGTAGAAAAAACGCCGGCGAGATTCAGAGCTGAGTCAGTTTCGCTTAGTGTGGGGAGGCAAACGAATGATGACCTCTACACCCCTGGCAAGGTTTTGTAGCGTGATTTTCCAGTGATGCGCGTTGGCGATTTCTTTGCAGATAGCCAGCCCCAGTCCGCTATCTTCAGCCGAGGCATTCGGCCCGCGCCAAAAACGATCGAACAGGAAAGGCAAATCGTCCGGGCGAATACCCGGTCCGCTATCCTGAATGCGGAAGACGCTTTCAGTCACGGTAATAATAACGGCGCCGTTTGGCGGAGAGACATTGATGGCGTTATCAATGATATTTTTCAATAAAATAAACAAAGCGCTTTTATCCGCATCAACCCTGGACAAGGGCTCTGCCGCACGGACGGTTAATTCAACCTTGCGGCGCTCTGCTTTCTGACGCAGATAGTCGATCGCTTCCTGAATGACCGCGAGCCTGTCGGTCCTGGTAAAATGATAATTTTGCGATTCGCTCAATTCCGCCAGTTGCAAAAGTTGCCTTACCTGTCTTGCCATAAAGTCAATATCACGCAACAACAGCACCTTATCGTTAATATCCGGATGGAGTTCTATTTGCGCGCGCAGCAGAGTGAGAGGCGTCTTCAACTCATGCGCCGCGGCCCCTAAAAATTCCTGCTGCGCGATAAATCCTTTCTCTAATCGTTCGAGCACGTCATTGAATGCAACGATTAATGGTTTGATTTCGTTTGGTATAGCTTTGCCGTCTAACCGTGTCCGCAGGTTAGCGGGGGTGATTGACATCGCCGCCTGCGAAGCGCTTTTCAGCGGTCGAAGTACCCACCTTATGGTAAATGGGAACGTTAGCCCAAAACCGATAACAGCGATCAAAATAGTCACCCCGATGATTTTCGGAATAGGCTTCAGTTTAAGATCCACCGCCACTTCACCGAAGGCGTTGCTGGTTACGGTTTGAACATAGAATAAACGATCACCGCGGCTTAACTTCAGCGTAAAAAGATCATAAAACTGATGGTTGAGCATGATCTGCTGGTGAACGCCCACCGAATCACTCAGTGATTTATTACCCCAGGCGAGAACCTGTTCTGCGTTGGAAGCGAGGAGTATATTTTCGCGTTCATCCACTACGCGATACATTATCTCCGTCGGGGCGACATCAAATAACCAGTCCGTCCGGCTATCCAATTTTACCGCCGCCGGCTGCCCGCTTTGATCAAATTGCAGCCCGGAAACGACGCTCTCAGCGGTCCGCTGATTGTCGTCCATTTGCCACAGTTCAAGTGGCGATTGACTGAATACGTACAGAACGATCATGGTGATAGCGACCAGGCTGACCGACAAAACCACAATACTGACCAGCCATAGCCTGAAGGACAGGCTGCGGGTAAAGTCGTTGAAGATTTTTTTAGGTGCCCTACGCGCCATCATTTCCTGTTCCATAATCATTGGCCGGATTGTTGCGCGAGGATTGGCACATTCAGCGGCGTTTCAAGACGGTTTTCGCTCCCCTATCTCAGAGATTCAGATCAGACTACGCAGGGCAAAACCGACTCCGCGGATATTCACTATTTTCGCCATAATGCCGGCGCCGTCCATTTTCTTACGCAATCGGTAAACCGCCACTTCCAGGGCATTCGGCGTCACCGCATCCGCCACGCCCCACGCGGCGTGCTCCAGCGCGGCATGGCGTACAATTTGTCCTCTTGCCTTTAATAAAGCCAGCATGATTTGCAATTCCGTCGGCGCCAACAACACCGCTTCATTATCACAGCGCAGCATCTGGTCCTGCGGATCAAGGGTCATATTGGCGAAAGCCAACGTCAATGGGGTCGTTTCAGTTGGACGCCGCATCAGAGAACGGACTCGCGCCACCAGCTCACTTACGGCAAACGGTTTAGTCACATAGTCGTCGGCGCCGCTTTCCAGACCGTCGATGCGATCGTGCAACGCATCGCGCGCGGTCACCATAAGGCAAGGGGTCATGTGCCCCGAAGCACGATAATTTCTTAGAAAAGTCAAACCGTCGCCATCAGGCAAACCCCGATCGATAATCAGCACGTCATAGCTGGCCTGTACCAGGCCATATTTTGCCTGTGACAGGGAAGCGAAAATGTCCGTTTCTATTCCCACTTTTGATAAGGCCGACCCGATCATTTCAGCGAGACGGCGGTTATCCTCAATCAGCGCAACGCGTGGCATAGATTTACCCAATTCAAAATTGATAGAGGTAACCCAATGTAATCTTTGGAACTGTGGAACTATCCACCAACGGACTGTCTTTAATCCCGCTTCCTAAACGCGTCACCCCGGCATCCAGGTGTAAACGTTGATGTTCAGTGAGGGCATAACCGATGCGTACCCCGGCGGACAGATTGTATGTTGATTCCCCCTCATAGGCGCGCCGGCCCGGCCGGGCTTCCGCATCCCTTACTCCATAGTAGTATTCAACATATTTGCCGTTAAGCCATGCCGCTCTGGCATAGGGAGCCAGCGTTACCTTGCCGTAATCGAATTGTTTAGTGAAACCGATCAATGCTCTCTGCCCTTTATTGCCGGCCGTCAGATAATTGGCATACAGGGTGCCGAGATCCGTGCGCCATGCCGCGGAAGGACCGCCCCAAAATCCACCGCGCCGTTTCTGCATGCCGTCCAGGATGTCGGCATCAGACTCTTCATACCCCTCACCCAACGCATACTCGCCATGCAACGCCAGCTCTACGTTACCCCAATTGCCTACTTTAACGTCGAGATTATTGCCGTACAAACTTAGCCATTTATTTTCAAAATAGACCAGGGGAAAGAGACTCACCTCCGAGCCGTACCCTTTGTAGGGCGGCTTTTGGTAACTGACTCCGCCGCCGAGTCCCCACTTTGTCACGTTGGGCGTATCGCTCAACCAGCTAAAACCTGACTCACTGGCCGCACGTCCGGAAACAGGTTCAGTCGCGGCATGCAATAAAGCTGAATGGCAAAAAGCCAGGACGAGGAAGACGCCCCGGGGACAAAGGTGTCTGAAAGCATGTTTCACAGTGATTCCTTAACATTCGTGGTAAATCAGGAATTCATGTTATGGCTTACCGACTTACCACAAACTTACCGCGGCGAAACAGGTGGCGTCCGTTGTAGGGTCACCATGAAGTGGCTTTCTGGTTGAATTTCAGATCTGCGACGCACCGCCGTCGACGAACAGTTCGACGCCATTGATATAGCCGGCGGCATCGCTGGCAATGAACGCCACCGTCCGCGCAATATCCTCCGGTACGCCGATACGGCCGACGGTGCTTTTGTCGAGCAGGAAAGCCAGGGCGACGGGGCGCGCGTTGGATGCCGAATTCGCGTCTACCGGCGCGTCTTATTCAGGGTCTTTGTGAGGCGGGGCAAGCTGATTGTTTCCTCTGCTGCGTTTAATACGACGGAGATCCACTGACGGAGGCAGGCCAAACAGTCGCGCATATTCCCGGCTGAACTGGGTATGGCTTTGATAGCCGACGGACAGGGCGATGGTGGTGATATTTCCGCTCCCGGCCGCCAGTTTCGTCCGCGCCTGCATCAAGCGGATGCGTTTCTGATACTGCAGCGGGCTGAGCGCGGTAATGGCGCGAAAGTGGCGATGAAACGCCGAGACGCTCAGCGCGGCCATCTCTGCCAGTTCCTCAATCCTCACCGTCTGCATATAGTTCTGTTTTATCCAGTTGACCACGGCGTAAATGCGCGACAAATGGGTGTCCGGCGTGGCGATATCCCGCAGCATCCAGCCGAGCGGCCCCTGAAGGACGCGGAACAGGATTTCCCGTTCATAGGCGGGAGCCAGCGCGGCGATTTCATCCGGCTTATTCATCAAACGCAACATGCGCAGCCAGGCATCAAGCAATTCCGGCGTTACCGGGGCCACGGAAAACCCGACGTTGTAAAGTGACGGGGAACCGGTTTCAGGCAAGCCGGACAGCAGGTCGGCGATAATTTCCGGCGCCGGCGTCAGGCTGACGGCAAGATAGGGGGCGCCGGTCTGCGCATCGGCGTAAATTTTACCGACCGCCGGTAAATCCACCGACATGACGAAATAGGTCGCCGGGTTGTAGCGGTATGTTCTGTCTCCCACCGTCATGCTTTTCGATCCGGTCAGGATCAGGTTAATCATCGGTTCATAAACGGCGGACAGCCGATGTTCAGGAATTTCTCCCTGAACCATCGCCACGCGCGGGATACCCGTTTCAGTACGCTGATTCCCGGCTCCGGAAGCCAGAACGCGCAATTCTTGCAGCTGATTTTCCATGGCCGATTATTAGCATGGCCGGCAGAGGCTAACAAGAGAAAAGCAGAATCAGGCAACTTTCGAAGAGGATCGCATGAGACGCGGCAAACGGCAGTGCCTATCCTTTAGGTCTGCCCAGCCAATCCTGGAACTCCGTATGCGTAGCGTTCCGATTACCGCAGGCGGTTACAGGATCTGAAAAGAGGAACCACCATGCTTGACCATATCTTTCTGACGGTGAGCGATATCGATCGCGCCATTGCATTCTATTCTCAGGCGCTGACTCCGCTTGGGATTACCGACCGTCTTAAATACGACGGCGGCAATGGCCCCGCCGGACATCCGGATCTGGAGGGCTTCGGCGCCGATGGGAGGATGTTTTTCTGGCTGAGAAAAGGGCTGCCTGCTCCCGGTGCCGTACATATCGGGTTCGCGGCGGACGCTCGGCAGAAGGTAAACCAGGCTTATCACGCCGCGCTCGCCGCCGGCGCCACGTCCATTCATGTTCCCGGTCCACAGCTTCATTATGACCCTGAGTATTACGCCGCACAGGTTACCGACCCGGACGGATACAGCCTTGAATTTGTCTATAAGCGCTGGCAGCACCGATGAAAAAATTAATGATTTATGGCGCCAGCGGTTACACCGGGCGGCTGATAACGTCCTGCCTGGCGCCCATGGGGCTGAATGCGATCATCGCCGGGCGCAATGAAGCGAAGGTGGCGCCCCTCGCGGCGCAATATGCCATGCCGTTCAGGATATTTGACCTGGATAACAGCGACGCCATCGACCGCGCCCTGACGGACGTTTCCGTCCTGTTGAACTGCGCAGGCCCCTTTCTTGCTACCGCGCGCCCGTTGATGACGGCCGCGCTGCGTAACGGCGTTCACTACCTGGACACCGCGGCCGAGCCCGATAGCTACCTGCTTGCAGAGCAGGTGGCGCAGAAAGCCAGTGAAACCGGCGTAATGTTGCTGCCCGGCTGCGGCGGCAGCGTCGCCATGCTGGGCTGCCTCACGGCGTATGCCGTCGAAAGGATCGCCGTGCCCGCACAAATTCTTATCGCCCTGCATGTGTCGGGGATGATGTCACGCGGCTCCGCATTAAGCGCGGCGGGAAGCATCAGCCAGGAAACGCTAAAGCGTTACGGCGGTCATCTTGTCGCCCGCAAACCTGACGAGTGCCGCAGCTTTAATTTTGGCCAGGGCGCGGTGTCCTGTTTTCCTGTCACGCTGCCGGACCTCATCACCCTCTGGCGCCAGACGGCAGCCCCGGATATTGAAACCTTCGTGCATATTTCCGGTAATACCTTTCCTGCCGGAGAGATATCCACGATGCCCGAAGGGCCGGACGAGGCAGAGAGAAAGCGACATCGTTATCAGGCTTCCGTCACGGTCACCGCCGAAGATGGCGCGCAGTCTCAGGCAATCCTTGATACCGTGAATGGCTATACTTTCACGGCAATGGCGGCGGCTGAAGCGGCGCGACGGGTTCAGAACGGAGATGTTCGACCCGGTTTTCAGACTCCCGCGGGCCTATTCGGCAAAACCTTTGCGGAAGCGATCGCGGATACCACAATCACCGTTTTTTAATGTCTCCCGACCCGGCTTTGCCGATATCCCTATTCGGCGCGGCAGAAAAATACGCCGCCCTGCCATCGGCGGGGCGGCGCACAGATAGTTTCTAATAATTCCGCTATGGCCGCACCTTGAACTCGCCATGCCGTTCAAACCAGGCAAACTGTTCAGCGCCGTAGGCCGACATCTCGCTTCCGCTGTGGCCGACATCCGGCAGCACAGTAAATTGCCAGTTAAAATCGACTTTATAGCGTGTAGCCTTCTGCCGGGCCGTGAGATAATAGGTTTGCGCCCGCTCAAGCCGGTTATCGCCCTGCGCCATCGCCTGATAAGAGCGCCGCAGCAATGGATGATACGGGTCGTTATCCTTCGCGCCTACCGTGATCAATACCGGTTTGGCAAAATAGTCCGCCAGCTGTTTCTGCGTCACCTTAACCGGCGCGTGATCTAAACCGTAGGGCCAGGGATTTTCAACGTCAGGCAGGGTCCACCAGCCCGCGGCGGCGCAAATTGCGGCTTTTACTTTCGCCTCCGGCACAAACGTCAGCATCCGATGGACAAACTGGCAGCCCGCGCTGTTACCGAACAGGTAATAGGTTTTCTGTTGGGTAATTCCCTGTTTTTGCATATCGGCAAACAGCCGGTCAATAACGCTGAACGCCCACGTTTCCCTGGGATTGAGGGTATTCGTCTGTTTATTTTGCATATTCCCCATATTGTAGCCGTCAACCCCGGGATAATCGGCGGCTGAGAACAGTGGCGCGATAATAATCAACTTATTTTTTCTGGCGTTCTCAATCCAAGAATCGCGATATTCGGCGGCATTACGATTTAAGCCGGTGAGGACAAATACCACCGGCGTATTTTTATCTGCGCCTTCAGGCTGATAGCTAAACACCTCCATTTTTTTTCCATTCTGTGGGTTTTCAACGCTGAAACTGCCGCTTTCCACCGGTAGTTCCACGCCGTAAGCGGCATGCATCGTCAGGGTCAGCAAGATAATCCAGCCGGATCTAATTTTCATGTAAGAAGACCATTAAGCGTTAACATCATTACCATGCCGCCAAGCGCGGGAATAAGCGTTCTGCGGACAATCATAAACGGAGAACATTCCCCGGCTTTACTGACGGCAATAATCACCCCGGCAACGGGCGAGATGGACCGCCCCATTCCGGCCATCAGTTGCATCGGCAGAATCATATTTACCGCGTTTTCACCGAATTTGGCGGCGATGCCGGGCGCAAGACCTGAAAAGGAGAAAAATGCAGCGACGCCAGATCCCGTCAGGGCGGCCGTGACGCCGACCAAAATCGCCATGACCACGGTCATACTGCCAAAACCGAATCCCGCGGTCTGCACCGTATGGATAATAAAATCCACCGCGCCGATAATTTGTAAACCCTGTGCAAAAACATCGGCACACACCAGCAGGGATACGATGCTGGCAAACATCGACCCCATGCCTTTGAAAAAGACCTGAATGCCTTTACACGCCGCTTTGAAATCCCGCTTCAATAAGAGTTCGCAACAAAACGCCAGCAGGGTGCCGATTATCATCGCGGTGACGACGTCAACCTTTATGGTACTGACCACCAGCGGGCTGAAGACAATAACCAGCACAACCGGAAATACCGGCAGAAAAGCGTAAAACGCCGGAACCCTGGCCGCGTCTTCATTTTTTGTCTCCTCGTGATATTCCTGAACCACCACGTGCCCGTCTTTCGCATCAAAATAACGCGCGGTGAAAAACGTCAGTATCGCGACGGTCAGCATAACGCCGATAGCCACCGGCAGCTGATAATGGGCAAAATACACCGCGGTTTCCATACCGGCGTGCTTTGCCGCCAGATTGGCCGTCCCCACCGCCGGGCCGAGATCCATAAACGCGGACATGCCAATCATTGACGCCGCGGCCGCCTTACTGACCCCTAATCGCACCAGCACCGGGAAAAAAGTGACCAGCAGCAGCATGGCAAGCCCCGCCGCACTGGATATCGCGACATGAAGTAATTGGGATAAGATGTACCCGATTGCGAGGATGACGTAGGGAGCCTTTATCATCTGCAAGGGTTTGATACACATATCGACCATTGAATTAGAGGCTTTGATATGATCCATATAGTCGGCAAACCCGCCCGCCGCCATAATAATCAAACCAATTCCCGCCACCTGCGTTGTTAAAGACTCTTTGACAAACGCAAATATATCGCCGCCAACCCAGCCAATGGATTTCGCCTTGCCGTACAATATCGATTGTTCAGGAAAAACAATTACCGTAATTAACAACAGACTTAATCCCGCCAAAAGCAGAACGGTTTGCGGCTGATAGTTTTTTATAATGAAAAAAGCCGCAAATAGCGTCACTATCATCCCGATGATAAATCCAGCCATGATATCCCCCTTTATACCCCGAATAATTCAAGCATTGGATACAAACTCATGAATCAGCGCGTTGTAATACTCGGGCGCCTGCAAATAAGGCGCATGCGCCAGACCGGGCATTTCAATATGTCGGGTAAAAGGAACCAGAGAAAGCAGGTCCGCTTTTAACTTCGGCTGAACGACATGGTCTTTTTCACCGGTTAATACCAGCGTCGGGACGGCTATCTTTGGCAGCAGCGGGCGATTATCGGCAAGCTGCAGCATTCGCGAGGCGCGTCTGAGTCCTTCCGGATTCGTTTCAGAAGCAATGGTTGCCGCATAAGACAAAATCGACTCGGGGATATCGGGGAAAGGTAATAGATCGCGCGCCCGATTCCGGCCATAAGCCTCACGGCCAATATTGGCCAGCTCCTGAAGACGTTTTTCCAGTTTTTCCGAGGCGGGCGCGGTTTCCGGATCCCCATAGCCCGGGTGGGTGCAGGATAACACCAGGCACTTTATTTTATCAGGATGTCTGGCGACATAGCGGCTGGCGACCGTCCCGCCCATGGAATGCCCCACGATGGAGATTTTTTTATCGCCAATCCGCTGAATAAGTTCATGCAATGTTTGTTCGTAAGCCTCGATATCCGCCGCCACCAGGGTGGACTCGCCGTAACCCGGCGCATCCCATGCGATCACGTTATAAGCGGAAGACAACGCGGCAAACTGGAACGGCCAGACTTTAGAACTGCCTAATAGTCCGTGTAAAAAAATAATGACGTCGCCATTCCCGGAAGAACGAAATGACAATTGCCCCTGGGAGGTTGCCATTATTTGTTGTTCAGGACAAACAGGCACGTCTTTTTTATCTTTATGACTCATCGCTCAGACCTCTTTTGATTAAAAAAATAGCAGGCATTTATCGCCGTTTTTGAATTTCGGACGTGCGCCGCCCTGCCCGCCTCCTGAAATCTATTGGGTATACGGAGAAGCAGAATTAAACATGAACGTTAAAAAAGACTTCCGATATTAGCTATTTATTGAAAACATTAAATTCCTCAAATAATGACTCCATAACATGGAAATTATCACCCAACTCATTGCCGGTCACTTCTCCCATATAGTTAACCAGCGCCTCAATCAGCACGAATCCGGGACTGCGGCTATTAAAAAGCCCGCTATTCTGGCTGTCCATAAGCAGCAGCGCGCTGGCAAAAGGGCTGAACGGATTAACTTCCCGGTTGGTGATGACCACCGTATCCCCTCGGTTCTGATGAAACCATCTTACCAGTCGGGTGGTTACGCTGGAGAATCGATAATATGATATTGCCAGCAGCACATCGCCCTTTCGTGAATCAACCAGCTTATGAGGCAAATTAGCAATATTGGCATCCAGCAACACGATATCTTTCTTGATATATCGGCCAAGCAGATAAAAGTACTCAGCCAGCGCATGTGCGGTAGCGCTTCCTATAACATACAATCTTTTCTCCGGATCGCAGATCAGCGCAATGGTTTTTTCCAAATCCTTCTTATTGATTTTTGCTAGCGTATTATTGATATTTTCCGTTGTTTTTTCGAAATATCCTTCAATATACGCCGCCCCGCTATTAATATGATTCTCTCTATTGAACCGTTCTATTGGAGAAATGTTTCTGCGAAATTCGGGCTTCATGGTGGACCGTTTAAAATCTTGAAAACCATTAAACCCAATTTTTACCATAAAACGCCCCAGCGTTGATTTTGCAATTTTTATTTCTTTGCAAACGTCAATGACCTTACTGTAAGGTATTGACATAAAATGTTTGTCAAAATAAGCGATAATGCGTCTATCCGTCGCTGTCAGATTATCTAATTGAGCAATACGTTGAGAGAACTCTGTTTTGTTCATGTCGTTCTTTCCCCTTCGTAAGTCCCTTTGGTATTAATAGCGAAACAGAAAATAGATAAAAGGGGAATTAATAATTCCCTCTTCAGAAATGTGAGTCATATCTCATCACTCTGGGAGCCATCCGATTAATCACCTGGCTTATTGTTTCATATCAGACGGCTATTACTTGACGCAGATAAATAAATTCAATCACATACAATAAATTTTCCGGGAAGGGAAAAGCCGGCCATTTTAACCCGCCGCCTCACTAACAATACGCATATTCATCGTGCAGGTCTCGCCGCGGCGCAGCAGTTTCAGCCCCGGCAGTTGGGGATGATTATGGGCGTTGACCGGATGGGTTTGCGGCTCCAGACAAATAAACGGCACGGCCTGTTTACCTTCCGGCTGATAAACCATCAGGTATTCGGCATCGCTGTATAACGTCAGGCCGTGGCCCTCTATATCATCGTACAGGCGGGCGGAACCCGGCCAGTCGGAGAAAGCGTTATTGATCCAGATATCGCCGGGATTGTGCGGCAGCTGGAAGTCCAGCGCGTTCGGCAGCTCGGAGCGCCATTTCCCCGGCAGATGACATTCCCGTTCGGGCCAGTAGCCCCCACACTCGAACTGTAGTTCGGTTGCCTGCGTTTTTATAAAGAATGGATGGAAACCCAGGCCGTAAGGAAACGGGGTTTCAGCCAAATGCGTCAGTTGCAGCGTGGCGTAAAAGACGTTTTCCATCAGACCATAGTGGAGATAGGCATGATAGTGGTACAGGCCCGGCACGTTCGATTCCAACGCCAGACAGACCGTCGACGCCTGCCGCTCTACCAGCGTCCAGGCGCGAATCCAACCGTCGCCGTGCAGGAAGAAGCGCTCATCCATAGGGCTGGACGGCAGTTGATAGCGACGTCCCTCTCGCATAAAACCGTTGCCCTCAACCCGGTTAGCCAACGGCAGCATGGGAAACAGGCTGCACTCCCCGACCGAAGCATCCGGCGACGGCGCCGGACGCAGCAAGGGCCGGCTGGCGTGCCGACAATCGTCCAGCCCTAAAACGGCGGCGCCCTGCAAGCGGAGTCGCAGGGCGAGAAACGAATTACTGAGTTCGATAACATCGGTCATGCCAGCCTATGCTCCGTATTGCGGGTTAACGGCGAATTCCAATGATAACTTTTTGATTTAACAAGACGCGGGCGCAACCGGCGACAAAATCAAGTAAACGATCCTGTCGCCGGCCGACGCTACTTCACCGCGGCTTTCGCCTGCGCGTCAACGTCCCGATTTCCTGCCAACAGCGTCTCCAGCGCTTCCAGCGTAATGCCTTTCGTTTCCGGCACCTTGGCTTTGATAAACATAAAGCCCGCCAGACAAATAACGCCGTACAGCAGGAAACTGCCGGAGGCGCCGAGACTGGCGTTCAGCAGCGGGAAGGTATAGGTCAGTAAGAAACAGGCGATCCACAGGGAGAACGTACCCACCGCCATCGCCATACCGCGTACGCGGTTGGGAAATATTTCCGACAGCAGCACCCAGGTCACCGGCGCCAGCGTCAAGGCGTAGATGGCAATCGCCGCCAGTACCAGCAACAGCACCGGCAGGCCGAGAATCCCCAGCGCATAGGCGGCGGCGATCATGGCGTAGATAAGGGTCAATCCCAGCGAACCCATCAGCATCAGCTTACGGCGCCCCAGGCGATCCACCAGCGGCAGGGCCAGAACCGTAAAGATCAGATTGATTAAGCCGGTCGCCACAATCGATTTCAGCGTGTCGTTAATATCAAACCCCGCCGAGGCGAAGATCTCCTGCGCATAGTTAAAGATGACGTTGATGCCGCACCATTGCTGGAAGACCGCCAGAACGATGCCAATGACGATAATCGGCCTGACTTTCGGCTCCAGTAAGGCGGACAGCGGCACCTTCTGATTTTCCGTCCCCAGCGACTGGCGAATTTCCGCCAGCGTTTCCGTCGCATAGGCGTCATTGCCAATACGTTTAAGCACTTTCTTCGCCTGATCGTAGCGGCCGGCTTTCACCAGCCAGCGCGGCGATTCGGGCACCACGAACATCAATACCAGGAAAACCACCGCGGGAACGATGCCGGAGCCAAACATATAACGCCAGCCGGTCTGGCCGTTCCAGCTATTGAAGATATCCGCCTGCGTTGCCTGACTGGCCACCGGTTCGGCAATCATCAGGTTAATGAGCTGAGCGGCCAATACGCCGAGCACAATGGTTAGTTGGTTCACGGCGACGAAACGCCCGCGCTTTGCCGCCGGGCTGATCTCGGCGATATATACCGGCGACAGCGCGGACGCCAGGCCGATGCCCAAACCGCCGACGATGCGGTAGACGATAAACATATCGAAACTACCGGCCGCCGCCGTTCCCCATGCGGAAAGGGTGAACATCGCTGCTGCCAGCAATAACGGCACGCGACGGCCAAAGCGGTCGGAGATAATACCGGAAACCAGCGCCCCGAATACGCAGCCCACCAGCGCCGAACTCATCGCCCAGCCGGATAACGCCGGGTCGGTAATATGGAAGTAGGCTTCATAGAACGGCTTCGCGCCGCCGATAACCACCCAGTCATATCCGAATAACAGGCCGCCGCAGGCGGCCACTAAACAGATCATCCAAACGTAGGGCATATTTAAATGAGTATTATTATTCATCTCTTTATCCTTATATGGACAGAGCTTACGAATTGCCACGGTCCAGCAAACTGTCGCCTAAAACGCTAAACAGGTGAGCCTTATCGTGGTTTGGATTCAGCGCCAATAGCTGTTGTAACGAGGTTCTGAACTGTTGCTTCTTGCCTTGTCCCAGATAGGCCAGCGTTTCGACCCATAAACAATGCTGACGGTGTTTGTGCTGTCCGTCGCTGTCCAGCACCACGAGATCCGGCAGGGAAACGGCAAAGAAATCGGCTTCAAAGCGCTGGTCTTTGGCTTTATCCGCCCAGTCCAGCATTTGGCTAAAGATCTGTTCCGCTTGCTGAGGTTGCCGCAACTTAATCCGCGCCATTCCCTGATAGAACAGATAATCCACCGGCTGATCGTTGTAATACTTACTTTCCCCGATCTGCCCGCTTCCCTGCGCCGCATGGCGATAAAGCGCCTGCGCCGTTACGCCGTCATGCAAACGCTCCGCGCATACCGCCAGCCAATAGAAGAGGTCGTTATCGCTCTGCCCGACCAAACGGCCTTCACCGAGGTTTTCCGGGTAGTGAAGCGCCTGCTGGAGGAGGATTTTCGCCTTATCCGGCTGCTGAGCGTTCAGCAAGTCAAAGGCCCGGCGCTGTAGATTAATCAGATACTGCCCGGTAATTTTGCCCTCCCCGCCTTCCCACGGATGGAAGCGCCGTTCAGACAGAATGCGCGCCGCAAGATCGGCCTTACCGCAAATATGCAGCAGGCTAAGCAGTTCGGCGGTTAAGTCATCGCGCTTCAGCACAATGGATTGCAGCGGTTCCAGCGCCGCCAGACGCTGCGCCGGCGCCACGCCGCGCAGCTTACGCAGATAGTCCAGTTCAAACAGCAGACGGGCATCGCCCGGGCTTAGCTCGACCGCGCGACTCAGGTAACCTTCGGCCTTGTCGCCGTCCTGCTGTTTATTGAACGCGTAAATGCCCAAATTACGCCATACGGCGGCAAAATCCGGCTCCAGTTCAGCCGCGCGTTCCCATAGCGCCACGGCTTTGGCGTAGCTGCGCTTGCTGTAGTGGAAACACCCCAGTAAATATTGGGCGAACGCGCAGTCGTTGAGATCCGTCAGCATGCGCACTTCGGTCAGGGTGTTAGGAAAACGCACGCTATCGCTGAATGATGCTCGCGCCCGCTGCAGCAAAGCCTGATACTCATCGGTCGGGAGCCGATGTTTGCTCAGGCTGGCCTGCAAATACAAGGGCAGCGTTTCGCGGCTGTTCAGCAGGGTTAACAGGTTCGACGCCAGTTCGTTTTGCCCGAGCTCCACCAGCCAACCGGCAATAGACAACGCATTGATTCCTCTGCCGCCGGTAACCTGACGTAATTTATCGGCATCATCCGCTGCGCCGGTTGCGATAAAACGCAGGTAATAAAGCGCATAGTTCAGCGGATAAGCGGCAAGCTGAGCGTCTATATAATTTATGCTCTGCTCAGCGCGATCCAGTTTATGTAGCAACAGGGCTTTTAGCGCGATGGTGTGATAGTTGGCGCCATTACATATCAGGCTGTTTTCCGTGAAGGTCAGCGCCTGCTGATACTTTTCCCGGCGGGTGGCAATACGCGCCAGACCGTAAAATCCGCCGTCTTTCGCGTTGCCGCTCCAGGTGGCGCGGTAGAAATCTTTATACGCCGGTTCGAACCGGCCCAGGCGTTCATTGGCGCAGCCGCGAATTAAACTGGCTTTACCGCACTGCGGATTGCCGTTCAGCCGGTGAGCCCGTTTTAACGCGCTATCGGCATAGGCAATCGCTTGGGTGAAGTCGGCCCGGTTATATTCCAGCGTCGCCAGCGCCAGATTACAGCGGTAGTCTTCGGCATCCAGCGCCAGACCGCGCTGATAGTAGTCGAATGCCGAACGACTGGCGTGGTTGTACTGTTCCAGATGCTGGCCGATAAAGTAGGCTTCATCGGCGCTGGTAATCTGCGCCGGTTTTAGCGGCGCGCGGGCCGGATCCGGTAAGGGTTCAGGTTCCGCCTGATGCTCCAGATAGCTCAATATCTCCCGGCCCTGAGCGTCGAACAGCATAATAGTCAGGCGATCGTTGATTTCAGGCAGATTCCCGGTAACGGCTTCACAGGGGCTAAGCGTAATCACGCGATCGAGCAATGGGCGGTCACCGACCTCGGAACGGATAACCAAGCGTGTATCCGGCAAAGGGGAAACCGCGTACACGCCCCAGACCAGTCGCCCGTTGTGCCGCTCCAGCTTAAGCGCCGCCGCGGTATTCGCATTCTGCACCACGCCCAGCGTATTGTAAGGCAGGAAATTCTGCACGAAACACTTCTCTTCGTAGGCGTCCAGCCAGGTGAAGTCCGGCTGGTTATCGGTGAATACGCCGGTCATCAGTTCAATATACGAGCCGTTGTTATCGGTCAGATTGCGATCCCAGGCCTGACCGAATTCGCCGTTACCCCAGGTCCACTGCTTCTTACCCGGCGAGACATGATGGTCGGCCACATGCAGTAATCCGCCCTGTTCATCATGACTATAAGCGCCGACAAAGTCATAGTCCGACTTGCCCGCCATATACGAAGTCGGCACCGGAATATTTTTGTAGCGCGAGATATCGACGCCGGCCGAGTAGTCCACCTTATAGTAGGTGCCGTGGGCGATGGGGAAAGAAGAGACGTCGCGTTTGCCGTGATCAAACACCGCGGTAACGTCCGGCGGGAAGACGCTCTGATGGTCATCGCCGCCCTTCACCGCCGGATTGGCCCACCACAGGAAATGACGCGGCGTATCGTTGCCGTTATAAATTTTCACGCCGATTTCAACCAACGCGCGATGCGGATAGAGCGTAAATCCGGTCATGACCTGCAGGCCGCGCATGGGTTCTATCTCTCCCAGCCAGACGGTCTGGGCGCCGCTCTCATGCCGCCGGATCTGAAAATCGATCGGCATATAGGTTGTCGGACGATGATGCTGCGGCCAGTTAAATTCAATACCGCCGGAAATCCATGGGCCAACCAACCCGACCAGCGCCGGCTTCACCACCTCGTTGTAGTAAATGAAATCCCGTTGTTTAACCTTATCGTAAGCCCGCTGGATTCGACCGCCCAGCTCCGGCAGCAGCATAATGCGGATATAGTCGTTTTCTAAATAGATCGCCTGATAGCGCCGCAACTGCTTTTCGCCGGTAATGGTATCGATCACGCCATAAGGGTAAACCGCGCCGGATGAGCCCTGATAAACGCGATGCTCCAAAAACATCGGATTTTCGTCCTGAGAGCCGACTTCATAGGTTGGAATATCAACGGTTTCTTGCCACACCTTAACCTGATTCATAGATCCCCTTAAATTTAACCGCCCATACTAAAATTTGCGTTAGTGCCAGTTTAAGGGACAGAATTGAGGGAGTTTCGCACAACGGTCACGCAATATAGTTAACGGAGTTTAGTGTAATGCCTTATTACGGGCTGAATAATCATCGGATACGCCATTACAATAAAACCCTGCTGCTGGAGATTCTGTATCGGCAAAAGGTCGCCAGTAAATCAACGCTGGCCCGGCTGTCGAAGCTCTCCATTCCGGCCATCAGCAAAATTCTGGCCGAGCTGGAAGCGGAAAACCGGATATCTCATCGGCAGGAAAACCTGCACGCCCGTGGATTGAACGGCGGAAGCTATCAGATACGTCCGCCGGCGGGGCATATTCTTTGTCTGAATGTCTCCCCCTATATGATTGAAAGCGTACTGGTGGATGGACTCATCACCACCCAATCGCCTTTACGCCGTACCGCCATCAAGGCGACCACGCCCGAAGCGCTGCTGGAAGAGATCGAGAAACTGTATTGGGAATATCATCATATGCACCGCCAGCTCCCGCTGCGCCTGGCGCTGTCGATTCACGGTCAGGTCAACCCGGTCACCGGCGTATCGCAAAATATGCCGCAGGCCCCGTGGGATACGCCGATTGAAATTAAATACCTGCTGGAGGAACGGCTGAACACCGAACTGCTGATAGACAATGACTGCATCATGCTGGCGTTGGCTGAGAAGTGGCAAAACGACGCCAATCATCAGGACTTTTGCGTGATTAACGTGGATTACGGCATCGGCTCGTCTTTTGTGATTAACCAGCAAATCTATCGGGGCAGTCTGTACGGCAGCGGCCAGATCGGCCACACCATTATCGATCCCGACGGCGCCGCCTGCGCCTGCGGCCGCTATGGTTGTCTGGAGACTGTCGCCTCGCTCTCGGCGCTGAAGAAAAAAGCGCGCATGATGTTAAAGAACCATTCCCACAACCACCTGCAAGATGGCGTTCTCAAAACGCCGACCACGGCATCGCTGATTGCCCGCTATCATCAGGGAGATGAAGACCTGAAGCCGTTGGTCAATAATTCCGCGCGAGCCATAGGGCTGAGCCTGTATAACTTTCTTAATACGCTGAATATCAACCGGATATATCTGTATGGGCGCAGCTGCGGATTTGGCGAAACCTGGTTGAGCATTATTCAGGAGCAGACCGGTTTTAATCCGTTTGATCACACTGACGCAGTCAGAACCAATGCGACCAATATCGGTTTCGGACAATTATCCCGGCAACAGCAGGTCATGGGCATTGCCTATTTGTTTGTAGAACAAGCGCTAAAGGATATGAGCGGGGTAAATAATGAGCAAGCCGGCGTTTAAGACGCTAAGATATGCCAGTAACACAAATCGATGCCGGTCAACGTGCCGGCGCCATACGGCACCGGCACGGTTCAACCTATTGAAAGCCTGAGGAGACGGTCTAACTGCTCTATTACGATGCAGCCACCGCCACGGCGTGGCTGTCCTCCAGCATGCGGTAGCGCACAATCCTGCCATCCCGGACGGTCAGCACGATGGCAAACGGCGACTCGATAAGCCGGCCGGTGGCGTTAACCCGGGAGGCCAGTTCGCCCAGCGCCGCCGCCGTATCGTCGTCGGCCAGAATCCGTTGCAGCTCGAAACGCTCCGGCGTAATGCGCGCGGCCAGTTCACGGTAGAACGCCCCCACCGCCTCGCTGTCGCGGCGCGGGCCGATCCAAGGCACTGCCTCCAGGTTGCCGGGGATATCCCAGTCCACCTCGTCGGCGAACAGTTCGAGGATCGCCGCCAATACCTGCGGATCGTCGGGCGCGGCCCAGAACTTCGCCACCCGCTCGAAGTAGCGCGCGGCGATCTCGCGCGGCGTGGCGGCGGGCGCCTGCTCACCGCGATACCAGGCCACTCGCCTGCTGTCCTCGTTGGTCATATCCGGATCAACGTAAATAAAGGTCCGCTTGATTAGCGCCCCGTCGAACTCGAACACGTTGGCGAAGCGCCCCTGCGAAATTTCTCCATCGGGCCATGACCGTCCGTCCGCGGTCACGCCCCACTCGCGCCCTTCCACGGCGATGCGATCGCCGTCCACAGTGAAGATCAGTCCATCGATGTCATGGGTCAGTTGCGCCGCGTCCCTGGCGATGCGTTCGGCGAAACGTTGCAGCGCCGCCTTGCCGCGCGCCGCGCCGAATTTGGGGAAGAAGAACTCAACATCCTCGGTGAACAGATCCAGCAGCGCAGGATCTTTCGCATCAACCTTGCGGAAGTACTCGCGAACGGTCTCTATACGGGCGTCGGCATGATCGGACATCGGCTTGCTCCATTTGTGTAAGTTGAATTACAGTATTATCATGAACGCGAGCAGCGTCAATAATTATGTAATCTAAAATACAGAAAGGAGACCGTATGGCCCGAGGACGCCCCCGCAGCTTCGACCGTGATGCCGCGCTTGAGCGCGCCATGGAAATCTTCTGGGCCAAAGGCTTCGAAGCCACCCAGCTCGCCGAGCTGATGAGCGCCATGGGAATCAACCCACCCAGCTTCTACGCCGCTTTCGGTTCCAAGGAAGCCCTGTACCGGGAAGCGCTCGACCTCTATCTCTCCACGGTGGGCGCCGTCAGCATGAAAGTGCTGGCCGAGACGCAAGACGTACGCGCGGCTATCAAAGGCATGCTGCTCGCCAGCCTGAACGTCGCGCTGGCCAGCCCATCCTCCGGCGGCTGCATGGTCAGCCTGGGCCTATTCAACTGCCAGGAACAAAACGCCCCCCTGCGCGACCACATGCGAGAACTACGGCGCAGCACCGAACGCCTGATCCGCCAGCGACTGGAGCGAGGAATCGCCGACGGCGAACTGACAACGGAGACCGACACCGCGCGCCTGGCCACCTACTTTTCCACCATCATCCAGGGAATTTCGCTACAGGCCCAGGATGGCGCGACGCGCGAAACGCTGCTGGGCCTGGTGAAAACGGCGATGGCGGCGTTGCCGAATGGATAACGCATGGGGCGTTGTCGTTTGATGGGATGCTGCTTATCGTGCGATAAAGGTGCCGATAACTTACTTCATATCAAGCGGTTAACGCGGTGCGTTTGTGGGCTTCCCTTCCCCACCCTGCTCATATCCGGCCTTTTGGTAGCGTGCTGGAAGTGATTGGGGTTATTGCTGATGGGTTGGGGATTAATTTCAAGACTCTCTTTGATTTTTAAATTTCTCTATCTGGCATTATTTATCAGATAAATAATGCCGAGAAAGTTTTAGACACCGCAATAGGAATGAGTAAAGCTGTAGATAATAGGGCTGCACGAATTTTTGCATCTCATTCTACTCAGCGACAGAGGTAGTCTTGATTCTTTTTCGCCCGCACAAAATAGCGATCCTGTAATTTAAATTTCACTTATGTGGATTAGTTGTTGCTAAATCTGACAGTCGGTTAAGAGCTGTGAGTTCAACTGGTCGATGCAACGCTATCCTTAAACAAGGGGGACGTTGTCCTTGGTATATAAATGGTATAAAAAGGTCTAAATTGGACGTAGTGATTCAAACGGCTTAAATCATGTTGTCTTTGCTAGCAATGTTGCGATATTAGCTTTAACCTTCAGATCTACTTTTTCCACCATAGTTTTAATCAGCTTAGGTAGTTCTTCATGATTATTTTTTGGATCGTATGGTATAACAATTAACTTCCTCAGAGTTCTATGTATATCTCGAATGTTTTGAGGTATTTTATTGCTTGTAATTATATAATGCGGACGTGACTTAGGATATTTATATGCATACAATTCCATTAATGATGTAATAGCCGGATCGTCCATTGAAAAACCAACAAAGAGAAAAGTATAATTTAATAAAAGCGAATCTAAAAACAATGAATAGTTTTCATTTCCAAATGCAAGTCTTATATATTGCGAACGAGAAAATACTATATTACTAACGTCATCAATTGAGCCATGAATCTTAATGATATAAGAAGTATCATGTTCTTTTAAAACCTTGAAAATATCGTTATCTACTTTTGATATTACTTTAAAATGTCTTTCACCATCAGCTAATGATGAAGCCCATGCACTTTCGACCAACTTATCAAAATTCGTCGTAAGTATTATTCTTTGTCTTAAAGAAATTAAAGCTTTATGTAATACAGACGGCTGAGCCGCACGTCCATATTCTTCTGTAACTTTTCTTTCCCACGTATCGCCATAATCTGCTTGCAATAATTCGCAGGCTAACAAATAGTCTTTAGCTTTTAATAAATTTTTTATCTGTCTTTTTAATGAGATATTTCTATCCTTGGCTGCGTCCTCTAAAAAATCTGGCCACCCTTTAAATCTGTTAACTGCGTCTAGATTTACACTTGAAGAGACACCAGATCCTAAAAACAAAACAACTTTTTGTTGTGCAAGATCATTTATTAAATCTTCATTGTAAATCATATTATTATTTCTCGCTATTAGCTTCTTGAATATTTTCTAAATAACGACGTGCAATATCACGATATAATTCTCTCGCACTTTTTCTTAACCTTGTATAGTTTCCTGTACCAGAAACGGAAATCATTGGTACATGTTGAGACTGAGACTTTGGAGCTAAGCTGCCTAAATGCCTGATATCGCCTAAGTGTGGGTCCATTGACTTTGCTGCATATAGCTTTGATAAATACTCAGTTATCTTGGATGGGAAACTTTCACCAATGTCCTCATATGCTTGAACACGACGCTTGGTTTTTATTTCTTCAGTGTTGTCCAAATGAACAGTATCATATCCTGAACGCTCTTTATGTTGTTGTGTCACATATCCAAGGAATCTCAATTTCCCTTGTGGAGATAACTGCGATAATTCATTTGGTTCTTCCGATAATTTTATTCCTGTGTCAAGTTCCTTTTTCCAAATTGAAACAGTCGACCCAATATTTTTAATTGCCCATAATGAAAAAACATCGATTGACATAGGAACCACAAAAAATTCCATTGCAAGTAATACCGCACGGTTAATTGCTCCAAGTGAAGGCCCCATATCGAAGAAAACAAAATCATAATTTAATTCACGAGCTTTCTTAACTAACTCCGCAAATACATATGTTGTTCGAATTCCTCGCATACCACCGCCCTTGGCATCTCTCCAGTCACCAGCTAATAAATCTTCTTGAAGAGCAAGTCGTGGATCTCCAACGATTATATCGAAGCCGAAACTTTCAACATTACGAATTGGGAGGTCGCTTTCATATCCTTTACCAAGGGATAATGGCCTTATGACAGTGTATATGCTGTCAGGATTATCTTGACCATAAAGTTGTTGCGTTTCTGTATCTGTTAGCACATATTGAGTAAGATTACATTGAGGATCTGCATCAACAATCAATACTTTTGCGCCAAAATTAATCGATAGTTCAGCACCTAAATTCGCAACCAACGTTGTTTTTCCAACACCACCTTTATTATTAAAAAAACAGGTGGTCTGGGTTTTAAATTTCTTAATTTTATTTATCAGTTCAACATCTTCTAACGTAAGTTCGATATTTGTATTTTTGCTCCGATTTTTGCGCGGCATTCTTAGTCTCCAAAATTCTATGCATGTTATAAGGACACTACATCTAGTTATTGACAACATTTTCACAGATTTATTATGTACATACAATCTAATGTTTCGACATTAGTTGATCTAACACAATTATGAGCATATCGTGACGCGTTCAACGTCTGCTTCCACTTGGCTGACAGTCAGCACTAAGTTTATGCCGGAGTATTTTCCGTAAATCCCTGACGCAACTGCCGCATTTCCAACTGAATCTCGCCTGACACAACCGCCCCCCACGTAAAGCCTAACCACCCAATACCAATCCATCAGCGCTTTCAACTCCTTGCGAACCTCATCATTACCCCGTATTTTGAGCACTCTTCTCTGCATATTGGGGCATTTATTGCTTTGGCTAACGAGGGATAATGGAACGCTTGTTTGTCTACGGTACGCTACGTCCGGGCCACTCTAATGCCCATATTCTGGAAAACATCGGCGGAGAATGGCTACCGGGTTATGTGACTGGCACGTTTTATGAGCGTGGCTGGGGAGCCGCTGCGGATTTTCCGGGGATCGTCCTGGATAAGGATGGACCACTTGTCCACGGTTACGTGTTTTTATCCGATAAACTTGAGGCGCACTGGCCAATATTGGATGAATTTGAAGATGGCTATGATCGCGTTGAAGTTGAAGTGACCACGGCTGATGGTCAGCACGTTACTGCATGGACCTATCAGTTACAGCCGCAGACTAACCCGTAAGGCAATCGCGGCTCAGCGAATCCAGATTCAACGCCTCGCATATCGTAAAACATGCAAGGCGTTTTTCATTTCAGACTTATTCGTCGCGCCAGCCCATTGCCGGAGCAACATGTTGCAGAATGGACTCGATAACATGTACGTTGTAATCCACGCCCAGCTGATTCGGTACGGTCAGCAATAAAGTATCCGCTTCAGCAATCGCTTCATCCTGTTTCAGCTGTTCGATCAGCTTGTCCGGTGCTGCGGCATAGCTGCGCCCGAATATCGCGCGGGTTTTCTCATCAAGGAAACCGACCTTGTCGCTGTCGTCACGGCTGGAGCCGAAATACATCCGGTCACGATCGTTCATCAGGGCAAAAATACTGCGGCTAACCGAAACACGTGGCGTACGTGTATGCCCCGCTTCCGCCCAGGCCTCGCGATACGCACGGATCTGTTTTGCCTGCTGAATGTGAAAAGGTTCGCCTGTTTCATCGTCTTTCAGCGTGGAACTTTGCAGGTTCATTCCCAATTTCGCGGCCCACACCGCTGTCGCATTCGAACCGGCGCCCCACCAGATACGGTCGCGTAAACCGTCGGAATGAGGCTCGGGGCGCAACAGGCCCGGCGGGTTCGGGAACATCGGCTGTGGATTGGGTTCCGCAAAGCCTTCTCCACGTAACACGTCCAACAGCACTTCGGTGTGACGGCGCGCCATATCAGACTCGTTTTCCCCTTCGGAAGGGACATAGCCGAAGTAGCGCCAGCCATCAATCACCTGCTCAGGGGAGCCACGGCTGATACCAAGCTGTAAACGCCCGCCGGAGATCAAATCCGCCGCACCCGCATCCTCCGCCATATACAGCGGGTTTTCATAGCGCATGTCGATAACGCCAGTGCCGATTTCAATACTCCGGGTTTTCGCTCCTATCGCCGCCAGCAGGGGAAACGGCGAGCTGAGCTGGCGGGCAAAGTGATGCACCCTGAAATAGGCTCCGTCCGCACCCAGTTCTTCGGCGGCAACAGCCAGATCGATGGATTGCAGCAGCGCGTCAGCGGCCGAACTGGTTCCGGACTGCGGCGACGGCGTCCAGTGACCAAATGACAAAAATCCGATCTTTTTCATGACGTGTTTATCCTGGTTTTCAGGGAAATTATCAGCAGGCGAGGCATCATTCATGATGAAGCAAGCCTGTTCAAGCATTAGGTTATCCCTACTTTACGCATTACCAGATGAGAATAAATATCGTTTGTTTAACATAATGCATCAAATAAATTGATTGAGTAGAGCGTGACGCGGACATTAGTACTGTCCACTTATGACTCCATCCCATAAGGCTCAGAGGCGTTTATGAAGGCTGTAATGATTCGGTTGAACAAACTGTGATGATATACTTCACTCCCAAAATGGAGAGTAAAATGCATATTAAGATCTGCTTATTGTTGTTGTCTGTGCTTATACCATTTACGTCGTATGCAGAAAAAGGGGAATTCGCATTTTCGGTTGGAGCACAAAAACACATATTCGATTCGTCGTGCATAAAGTCTATTCACTATGCCAGACAGGACGAAACAGGCTCGGATAACTTAGGATTTCATTTTACTGATAGCTGTGGGGAGAGATTGTCGAAGATTACCCGCGAAAACATGGGGAAAAAATTAACAGTCTCATACCTTGGTAACGAACTCTCCACAGCGATGATCTTGCAGCTGCTGAAAAGTAACTTCAGAATTAGCACAAAAGACACACCAAGAGTGGTTTTAATGCAGGTCATCGATGACTACGGAGTAACTGTTGAGTGATTTAACATCGCAACAACGAGCCAGGTATTCCACTAAGCCGTCCTCAGGAAGGATCTCGGTCAGTTATGAGCTGTGAGTTCAACTGGTCGATGCAACGCTATCCTTAAACAAGGAGGGCGTTACCATGTATTCTTCAGATACCTATGTATCTGGCATAAGTACTTCCCACATTACAAAATAATGTTGTCGATCCTGTAAAGAATCTCTGTTTTATGACCGAAATATTCAAGTGTGCCGGTTACTGTACCGGGAGCAGTTGATATCAACAGGGAGAAGCAAAATGAGCTTATGCAGTCGCACGTGGGCCAGGGTGAATGGTAGGTTCATGCTTTTAAAACAGTATTTCGAACGAAAGATAAAATGGGAGCCGTCGGATTTACAACTATCCGCAGTCACTCGGAATAAAACGTTTTTCACTGCTGTCTTTTATGAGTACGCCTTGTGCACATTGATCATTGGCTTTGTACTGCAGCCACTGCTTAAATTTGCCAACCCGGTATATGCTTTTGGCACTGGTGTCGTTCTAGCACTTACCGTGCGCCAGATTTATCGCGTCAATGTCGTCAGCACTGTTTTTCCTCGTCTCAAAAGATGGCTATCGGTTTTTTTCATGATAGTCCTCTCAGTGATCTTCGCTGTCATGGCCGGATTATTACTTGGTTTTGCATTCAGCAACAGCATAGCTCACGATGAGTATTGCCTGTCGCTTCAGACCCGTATTCAGCGAGGAAACGATAGCGAGGCAAACAGCACTATCTTTAGCAATATGCAGTGTCGAGTTCAGCTTCCGGAACGCCGATATTAGTGATGACACGGACAGCATGCCCAGATGATTCATCTGTGCCACAAACCAGGTATACAGCATGGTTTGTGTGAAGCCATGCCAGCTCTTTGTTGATTACACGTTTAATGACCACTTCTGGGCACTGAGCTGACAATCACCTCTAACTGGGCTCAAAATAGCAAGGGTTTTCAGATTAGGTATGAGCCAGCACAGATTAAAATATAAAAGCACTATTTCTTCTTTTTCGACTCACTTCGCCAACCTACGCCACAGCAAGCTGCCCCAATAGGTAGCAAAAGCCACCATATCCCATATTGCACAGCAGAGCAATTTGGAGATTTCGGAGATGAAAAATTCACCACGATCGACCGAGGTAAAAAGCGCCACTAACCGTGATTCCTACGGCACATCGCCTTTCCTGGCACTGAAGCCTACGAAACGCTGCCACAATATCCCCGGCACAGCCCTCTTCCCTTTCGCCGGACTATCCGGCACCACGAGTTGAGTCAAATAGTGCCGTTATCGGAAACCACGATCTATGAGATGGAACACTGTGGGGAATTTCCACGGCGTTTCAATCTGACACCACGCTGCGTCGTATGGGATCTGGATGAAGTAGAAAGATGAGTTGAAGCATGCAAACAAGCTGCGCTCACAGGTTAAGCAAGAACGGCAATTAAGGCCAATGTCCATTTACAAAAAACCCGCCCGATACGGACAGATTCGCATCAAAAATGACAGCCCTAGTTGGTATCAACCAACCAAAACTTCCAAATCTCTGGTCGCAAGGGGCGGCAAACGGCGAGCTTCTTTCGCCAGATTAACCGGCATCGCTACCTCCGCCACTTCCAGCACATATTGCGCCAATCGGTAATTCCCTCTGCTCTGCAATCAGGACAGGATATCCGCGATATGCCAGATCGATGCGCAGCCTTCGTGCACCGATGCCTGAAAACTGCCCGGATAGGCCAGCATCAATTTACGCATATTTTGCCTCGACACGCCGACAATCTCTGCCGGTTCTGTCAGCCCTACCAGTCCGGTGCAGCCTCGATCAGCGTCGCTGAAACATGGAATGGCTGCGTTGAAGTGTAAGTACAGGTCTGGACGTGACGATTTGGCGGTCAGCCCCGACGGCTGGCAATACAAACTCAAGTCAGGGCAAAGCAACGCAGACCGCCTATAAACCATCAGCTCACCCAACCTGATCCGCGATCTGATCCAGCACTTGTTCCAGCTTTTGGTGATCGGCCTGACGCTTGGCTGCGGAACGTTGAGCCAGGTTATGTAGTTTGCGCCGTACGCCTGGCAGCTCGCATGCATGGGGAAATCCGATGATCCCAAAATCAGGCTTCTCGTTCTCCACGGAGAAAAGAAAGGCATTGGAAGGTTCGTCCAACCATCCCGCGACTCTTGCCAGCAGGCGGCCGCGACTTTCAAGTAACTGTTCCGCACTGACCTTGATGGATTGCCATGGCTCACAAAAGTAAAAATCGCCAGTAAATCCCATGATTTTACTGGCGATTTTAGACGTTAGCGGAACTCAGCGGATCCCACTCGATGATGGCGTGATACGTTAATTCATTGTATTTATAAGGATAAATATTTTTTAAGCAGACAAATACCGTCATTTTTACCGTTATAAAAAATCCTATTTAAAACAAAGAAATAAAAACATCACTTCAATACAGATATCCTAATTAATAATCTTTCAGTTAAGTTTTATTTTGTTTCATTCTTATAGACAATAACCAAAGTTCAGACAAGAAATTCGGCATCACAGACCAAACACCACCGGATAGCCCACGAGGAACAAGCTCATAGCTTTCGTCAGCGAACATAAGCCTCATTAAACACTCGGTATTCCACACATGATCGTCTATTGCTCCTTCCAACTTTACAGTCACCTGGCTAATAGCGGATGATGTATCTTCAACACCAGTAATAGACCAATGTATTAACGAAATACCTTTCAATTCATTGCGTAATCGACCAGCACGAAAACCAATAGGACGATTGGGGTAATCGACTGTCCCCTTGGCTAATTCACCATAATTCTTCGTCATCAGCCATGAAAGATATTCAGCGGCAAAAGCCTCTGGACTACCTGATGGCAGGTTCGCAATATCATCGGACGTGGCCAAGATAATATTCGAAACGACAGGCCGGGCTTTCCACCTATTTAATGCGTCCTTAATTTCTGCATTTCGTTGCATGCTTTTCCCAAGTTCACGCAGATCAACAGGTTTTTGTTCCTCGGTAGCTTTTTCTAATCTTTGTGCTTCATCACGACGTCGATCAAAATAATCAACCGTCGCCCATAAGAGATTAAATGCCTTCCCTGCTACTATGGGACTGCCGTAGTTAGGGTTTAATCCATGCACAATACCATGCCGGAATGGCATACAGATAAGTTCCGTATCCAGTTTTCGTCGAGTCGAACCAAGAATTGCAAGCCCTTCAGATAGACCTCCGGGGCCTGATGTTTGGCTATCAAAAACAGGTGTATCAGCACCACCAGAAAACGGATGTTTACCCGTTGATGTGGTGCATATCCCATCAATAATGCTTAACACAAGTGGGATAGCCGACAAATAATCCTCTGCTCCCGCTCGCTCTACAGCCCGTTCATACATTGCTTCCCACGGATTAAAATGACGCGTACAAAACCGGTAACCCAAAAAACGCAAGTTATCTGGATTTAGGTGATAGCTTGTCAGTTCGATTTCCCCATCCTCAAGGTTCATATCGAGAACTTTTGCGACAATATCTGTCGAGAAACGATCATAATTTACCCATCCAAGCGGACTATAAATTTGTGCAAACAGATCCCTATCGATCATCATGTTTTTTATGTTTTCTAATTGTCTTTCTACCTCCTGAAACTGCGCTTTAGCATTCTTATCGAATACTCCCAATAATTTTGCTACTGGACGAGTTTTTTCAATCTGATCAATAAGATATTCAGCAGGCGATTTAGGAACACGTTTATCTGACATTCATACGCCCCTTGTTGTTGTAACAGAAATTGCGGTGTCAAATCTGCGTAAAATCATATCAATATCAACAATAGCTACTTATGAAGAAGCTCGCCATTGAACATAAAATTTCTCCACATATTCGGCTGCATCTTATGACTCAATTGTAAAATGACGTATACCCCTGTTCTCCGGCGCACGGCGCTTCACGGCACGGTATCCCGTGCCGTGCTGAACAATACCTGCGCGCCGGAGCGACAGCGGTTGAGGTATGACGGGGATATCGGTTATGCACTCGGTGCAGCCGCCTGCATCAGCAGGATAATCCCCTCAGGCTGAAAGCCTGCCTCAGGTATCGGTTCAGTCCTCCTCTGATAAATGGGTTGATGAGAATTGGCGCAGCAAATGTGCGTCAGATGACAGGTCGCGCCGGAAAGCGTTGTGGCGCAAGGGCTGGCGCAGTGATCGACGGCGGCGTCACTTGCAACGGCTTTCCGCCGTATGAAGTGACGCCGCTGCCTCATGGAAGCATTCGCTGAGGCAGCAAAAGGCCGCGGACGGTTGCGCCAGTTACTGGCGACAGAAATGTGAACACGCATCAGCGCATAAACGGATAGCGGCGAAGCGATAGCATCACGAACAGGATGCAGCCCTAAGGCGCTGAGATAAGGTAACTGCCGTCGCCGAAGCGAACGCCCGCTGAATGGCAGTGATGGCGGGCTGGGTGTCGACCTCACAGATTTAGCCTGTGCGTTGCCTTGGAGGTCGTGGCAACGTGGGATGCTGCTTGTCGCAGCGATAAAGCACCAATAACTTACTGCGCCAGCTTTCCCGCATCAAGCGGCTAGCGCACTACGCTTGTTGGCTCCTTAACGGATTTCCATTCCATAGAAATCCGTTAAGGAGCGCCGGAATCCATTCGTGCAAAATGTAAGGTTTTGTAAACCTCTACTGAGCTGATTTTCAATCCGACTCCCCTGCCCCACTTTGCCTTCGTCTGATGTTTTGATAGCGCGACGGCCAGATCTCTTCGGGGAGTTTATTTAGCGCCTCGGCGATCAGGCGCTCGCCTTTCGGCCAGTGACGCGTCAACGCATTTGCCAGCGTGGACGACGCCAGCCCCGCTTCTCTGGAAATCGCCGCCAGTGTTGTTCCCCTCTTCCTTAAACCCGCAATGATATCCGCCGGATGCCAATCATGTTGCTCCATATGCCCTCCTACATTGTTGACTATTAGTCACATAGTAGCACAAAAACTAACGATTGTGACTAATAGTCCGTGGACTGATAAGCATCAAAACGGAATGCTTATCACATGAAAACATCCGACTCGATCAAAGTCCTGCTTGGACAACGTGTTAAAGCGCTCAGATTGCAGGCAGGCCTATCTCAGGAAGCCTTTGCGGAAAAGTGCGGGCTGGATCGTACTTATATCAGCGGCATTGAACGTGGGATCAGAAACCCAACACTGGAAGTGCTCAACATCATCGCAATTGGGTTACATACCGATCTAACCACGCTGTTTGCATTTCACGATCCTGCCTAACATTCCAACCTTACCGATTAAATCGACAAAATCCCTCATATGTGACTCATCGTCCGTGGTCTGATAAGCAACGAGAGATAATGCTTATCTGCATGGAAAATGCAAAAAACATCACCATCCGTTTTGGACAACGCGTAAAAACACTTCGCTTACAGGCCGGACTCTCCCAAGAAGCCTTCGCCGATAAGTGCGGTTTGGATCGCACTTATATCAGTGGGATTGAGCGAGGCGTTAGAAATCCGACGCTGGAAGTGATCGGGGTTATTGCTGATGGATTGGGGATTAATTTAAAAGATTTATTTGATTTTTTATGATAATCCGATAGGTAATCAAATATGAATTGGCAGCCTGTAGTACGTGAAGTTCATCTTCTTGGCGGTGGAAGAGCTTTTAATGGAATTAGTTCTGAAGTAGAGATTCACCCATTAACAATTAGCAAAAAAATATTAAAAATACATCTCAAAGATTACCACCACTTATTCCATGATATAAACAAATCTGGTCTTTATGTCATAGGTTGTGATTTTTTCACTACACCCGAGTCAACCAACGGTTACACTCCTCCTCAATGGAGAACAAAAAATAAAAATAACCCAATCTGGCTATGTGCAGAAGAAGGTGATAACTGGTCTTTTATAGCTCATTCGGCTTTTAAGCAAAAAAATGGATTACTCTGCGACATAGCATCGAGAATATCACATCAACTTCGCGCATGTGAATGGAGACTTAGACAGCTATCAGAATCCTATGCAGATCAACTAAAAAGCCGAATTAATTCTGATACATTTAAGGATAACCAACGTTTTTTTGACGAGTACACGTCTCTAGCTTACTTAAGTCTTCAATCTTTCTTGGTCGATGCTTGTGTTTTAAGAGATTATTTAGCTGAATTCTATTCGGAAGTAATGCTTAGCGAGGTAATAAATGGCAAGGTTAATAAAGTTACTACATTAAGTGGTCTTCTTAAGCGTTGGAAAATCTCTCCCCCCAAAAATATTGTAGGAAAAGAAATATTAATTTCGGCCAAACCTGGGCAATGGCTTTTTGAACTAGGTTCTTATAGAGATTTAGTTGTACATACTGCTCCACTAGCAACAGCTGGGCGTACCCTATGTGCGGTTACCAGACTGTTTAATCTTCCCCATGGTGAAAAGTTACCTGGCATAAAACTTCCTCTACCAAATAATCCTACTGAATTGAAAACAGAACGGTCATCAGGGCGTTATTTTGATGATCCAGAATTGAATTTCGCTCGTTTTCAAAATATTATAGATGATGTAGATAATACAAAAGACTCTCTTGAATATGCGTATTCGTGTATGCAATCGTTAGGAAAAATGGCAAAATCAGTATCTACATTATCTCCAGTAAAACCAGAAATCCCTCTAATTACACAGAATGATGTGATTGGGGAAATAAAAATAATCAAAAACTGACATAATTTTCAACTCAAAGTAATAAAATTTTTCCTTAATCTATTTTCCATCGAATTATATTAGCTAACAGATTCATTCTAAATAGCTTCGCGCATTGATGCTGCACTGTTGACCATGCTACAGCGCGTAACTGATGACAATAGCATTAAAATAATATTTAAAAACAGCTAATTATGATTTAATCATAATATCCTTGCCACTCAATTTGCAGGGCAAGTGTAGCGCTATTATGCGAAGCTATTTAGCCTACATCCCCAATCCACCCATCAACCATATCCGCCCAATCCTGCAACATCTTCCGGCGTTGTTCGGCGTATTCCGCCTTGTTGTAAACCGCCCTAATGCCGCGCTGTTCGTGGGCAAGGGCTTTTTCAATCCAGTCCGAGTTATACCCGGCTTCATGCAGATGTGTGGAGGCGGTGCGGCGCATATCGTGGATGGTGAAATCTCCTAGCGGTAGCCCTTGCTTTTGTGCCAGTTGAATAGCGTGATTCGCTGCACGGTTGAGTGAGCTTAACGCAATGGTGCCGTGTTGAGACTGCCCGAAACTCGGCAGTACAAACGGTGAACCCGCAGCCAGAATATGTAACTGCATAAACAGATCCAGCACCTGCCGGGAGAGATAGACCACGTGCGGACGACCCGCGCCACAGCGGCTGGCTTTCATTTTCTCCGCCGGTATGGTCCATTCGGCATTCACAAAATCGATCTCATCCCATGTGGCATTAACGATGGAGTTTTTTCTGACCAGCGTCAGCATAATGATCTTGAGAGCGACTTTTAACGCATGGGAGGTTTGCGCATTTTTTAACGTATTAAAAAACAAGCCGATCTCTTTTTTGGATAGCGCCCTGTCCCGCGGAACAAAGCTGGCGATCGTAGACGGCGGAACATGTTCCGCCGGGTTGTCGCATTTCACGCCACGCGCTTTGGCGTAGGTAAATACGCTGCCGACGATATCGCGCGCTTTTACCGCTGATGCCGCCGCTCCACGATTTTTCACTTTATCGCAGTGGTTGCGCAGTATATCGGGCGTGATCTCGCTTAATAGCTTTTTGCCGAACTTTGGCGCAACGTCGCGTTTGATGATGCCCTGTATCATGCGGCGCGTACTGTCTTTGTAGTTGGCATCGTCAAACCAGCGCGTCAGCCAGTCGCCGAAATAGATGGATTTGGCCTGCTGCTTCTGGCGTTGCTTCTCTGTAGCGGGCGAAACACCCTGCGCCAGCAATTTCTTCGCATCCAGCAGCTTATCACGCGCCGACGCCAACGAAACGATGGGATACTTGCCGATCGTTAGCGTTTCACGACGACCGTTGATCTGGTAGTCAAAACGAAAGGTGATCAAACCAGATTTAGCGACGGTAACATACAGGCCGTCACGGTCGGCCACCTTGTAGAGTTTGTCTTTGGGCTTTAACGCCTTGAGCTTAGTTTCCGCCAACATATCGTCCCCCTCTGCCTATTCTGTTTTACCGTAAACACCCACGGTAAAAACACACTATAGATCACAGACAGAAAATTTTTACCGTTATTTTTCACGGTAAAAATGGCTGAAACAAAGTGGAAGTCGTTAGCTCTTAGAAAACAAAAATCGCCAGTAAATCCTATGATTTTACTGGCGATTTTAGACGTTACTGGAACTCAGTGGATGCTAACCACTTATTCCCACTCAATCGTCGCCGGCGGCTTGCCGGATACGTCGTAAACCACGCGGGAGATGCCGTCCACTTCGTTGATGATGCGGTTGGATACGCGGCCGAGGAATTCGTACGGCAGGTGCGCCCAGTGGGCGGTCATAAAGTCGATGGTTTCCACCGCGCGCAGCGCCACTACCCAGTCGTACTTGCGGCCGTCGCCCATTACGCCGACGGAGCGCACCGGCAGAAAGACGGTAAAGGCCTGACTCACTTTGTCGTACAGTTCGGCTTTGTGCAGTTCTTCAATAAAGATCGCGTCCGCGCGGCGCAGCAGATCGCAGTACTCTTTCTTCACTTCGCCCAGCACGCGTACGCCCAGCCCCGGCCCCGGGAACGGGTGGCGGAACAGCATATTGTACGGCAGACCCAGCTCCAGGCCGATTTTGCGTACCTCATCCTTGAACAGCTCTTTCAGCGGTTCCACCAGGCCCAGCTTCATCTCTTTCGGCAAGCCGCCGACGTTATGGTGCGATTTGATGACGTGCGCCTTGCCGGTTGCCGACGCGGCGGATTCGATAACGTCCGGGTAGATGGTACCCTGCGCCAGCCACTTGACCAGATCCTGCTTGCAGGCTTCTTCGTCAAACACTTCGACAAATACGCGGCCGATGGTTTTACGCTTCACTTCCGGGTCGTCAATCCCGGCCAGCGCGCTCAGGAAACGCTCCTCTGCCGGCACATGCACAATATTCAGGCCGAAATGGTCGCCAAACATCTCCAGTACCTGATCGGCTTCGTTCAGACGCAGCAAGCCGTTATCCACGAATACGCAGGTGAGGCGTTTACCAATGGCGCGGTGCAGCAGCATCGCCGTGACCGAGGAGTCGACCCCGCCGGACAGGCCGAGGATCACATGATCGTCCCCCACCTGCTGACGAATACGCGCCACCGCGTCGTCAATAATCTTGGCGGGCGTCCACAACGCCTCGCACTGGCAGATATCGCGCACAAAACGTTCCAGCAGACGCTGCCCCTGACGGGTGTGCGTCACTTCCGGGTGGAACTGTACGCCGTAAAAATGCTTCTCTTCGTTGGCCATAATGGCGAACGGGCAGGTATCGGTGCTGGCTATCGTGACAAAATCAGCGGGGATGGACGTCACTTTATCCCCGTGGCTCATCCATACATCCAGCAGCGGCGCGCCCTCCGCGCTTATCTCATCCTGAATGTCGCGCACCAGCGCGCTGTCGCTTTTCACTTCAACCTGGGCATAGCCGAACTCACGTTCGTTGGAACCTTCAACGCGACCGCCCAACTGCATCGCCATCGTCTGCATACCGTAGCAGACGCCCAACACCGGCACGCCGGCCTGGAAAACATACTCAGGCGCCCGCGGGCTATCAAACTCGGTGGTGCTTTCCGGACCGCCGGAAAGGATTATCCCGTTAGGGTTAAATTCGCGGATCTGCGCTTCTGTGACATCCCATGCCCACAGTTCGCAATAAACGCCCAGTTCACGAATGCGTCGTGCAACCAGCTGCGTATATTGCGAGCCGAAATCCAGAATAAGAATGCGGTGTTGATGAATGTTTTCTGTCATAAGAGGCGTGTTCCAAAATACGAATTGAAGCAATAATGATTAAACCCGGCGAATAGTACCGGGTTTAACGCTTTAAATCAGCCTGCAAATCACCTTATGAACCCATGCGGTAATTCGGCGATTCCTTGGTAATGGTAACGTCGTGGACATGGCTTTCCTGAATACCGGCGCCGCTGATGCGCACAAACTCAGCCTGGGTACGCAGCGCATCGATCGTGCCGCATCCGGTCAGGCCCATACAGGAACGCAGCCCCCCCATTTGCTGATGGACGATCTCTTTCAGGCGGCCTTTGTAAGCCACGCGCCCTTCGATACCTTCCGGCACCAGTTTGTCCGCCGCATTGTCGCTCTGGAAGTAGCGGTCGGAAGAGCCTTTGGACATCGCTCCCAGCGACCCCATTCCGCGGTAGGATTTGAAAGAGCGCCCCTGATACAGTTCGATCTCGCCGGGAGACTCTTCGGTACCGGCCAGCATCGAGCCCACCATCACACAGGCGGCCCCTGCGGCGATCGCTTTGGCGATATCGCCGGAGAAGCGGATGCCGCCGTCGGCAATCACCGGAATACCGGTGCCTTCCAGCGCTTCGACCGCGTCGGAAATCGCGGTGATCTGCGGGACGCCCACGCCGGTCACGATACGGGTGGTACAAATAGAGCCGGGGCCGATACCCACTTTAACCGCGCTGACGCCGGCGTCCGCCAGCGCTTTTGCGCCCGCGGCCGTCGCCACGTTGCCGCCGATAATCGGCAGGTTCGGATATTTGGCGCGGGCATCGCGGATACGCTGCAACACCCCTTCGGAATGGCCGTGTGAAGAGTCGATCAACAAAACATCAACGCCCGCCGCAACCAGCGCGTCAATACGTTCTTCGTTGCCGTCACCGGCGCCGACGGCCGCCCCTACGCGCAGACGACCGTGTTCGTCTTTACAGGCGTTGGGTTTACGTTCCGCTTTCTGGAAATCTTTTACGGTGATCATGCCGAGCAGATGAAACTGGTCGTCCACCACCAGCGCTTTCTCAACGCGTTTTTCATGCATTCTTTGCAGAACGACTTCGCGGGCTTCGGCGTCTTTTACCGTTACCAGACGCGGTTTGGGGGTCATCACCGCGCTGACCGGCAGGTCCAAATCGGTGACAAAGCGTACGTCACGGCCGGTGATGATACCGACCAGCTCATTGCCTTCGGCGACCACCGGGTAACCGGCAAACCCGTTACGTTCGGTCAGCTCTTTTACCTGACGCAGCGTCGTCGTCGGGGTAACGGTCTTAGGGTCGATCACCACGCCGCTTTCATATTTTTTGACCCGGCTGACTTCTTCAGCCTGACGCTCAATGGACATATTCTTGTGAATAAATCCCAGACCGCCCTCCTGAGCCAGCGCAATCGCCAGATTGGATTCCGTTACGGTATCCATCGCGGCGGACAACATAGGAATATTCAGGCGAATGGTTTTCGTCAGTTGAGTGGTTAAATCAGCCGTGTTGGGCAGAACGGTGGAATGGGCGGGAACAAGGAGAACGTCGTCAAACGTCAGTGCTTCTTTAGCGATACGTAACATGGGCAATATCTCACCAAGGTGGATGTGAAGAACGGATAAAATATTGCCGTGGCATTATACAGAGCGTAACCGGTTGCCTCCAGCATTTTTTTGATAAAATGCTTGATTACCTGTTGCAGGCAGGTAGTATCGATCAATTAAGTCACTGTTTTAAAATTTGATCTGGCTCACAATGTCTCAATTTCCTTCCGCCGCGATTTTTACCGTTAGCCGCCTGAACCAGACGGTTCGACAACTGCTGGAAATGGAGATGGGTCAAATCTGGCTTTCCGGTGAAATCTCCAACCTTTCTCAGCCGTCATCCGGTCACTGGTACTTTACGCTGAAAGACGAACGTGCGCAGGTGCGTTGCGCCATGTTCCGCAACAGCAACCGCCGTGTCACCTTTCGCCCGCAAAACGGTCAGCAGGTGCTGATTCGCGCCGCGATTACGCTGTACGAACCGCGCGGCGATTATCAGCTGCTGGCGGAAAGCATGCAGCCGGCGGGCGACGGTCTGTTGCAGCAACAGTTTGAACAATTAAAACAGAAACTCGCCGCAGAAGGGCTTTTCGATCAGCAATTTAAACAGGCATTGCCAAGCCCGGCCAGACGGGTCGGGGTGATCACCTCCGCCAGCGGCGCCGCCCTGCACGATATTTTACAGGTATTGCAGCGGCGCGATCCTTCTCTGCCGGTGGTGGTCTACCCGACCGCGGTGCAAGGCAACGACGCGCCGCTACAGATTGTGCGCGCCATTGAACTGGCCAACCGGCGCGACGAATGCGACGTGTTGATTGTCGGCCGCGGCGGCGGTTCGCTGGAAGATTTATGGAGTTTCAACGACGAACGGGTGGCGCGGGCGATTTTTGCCAGCCGCATTGCCATCGTCAGCGCGGTCGGCCATGAAACCGATGTCACCATCGCCGATTTTGTCGGCGATTTGCGCGCCCCCACGCCGTCAGCGGCGGCGGAACTGGTCAGCCGCAATCAGCTCGAACTGCTGCGTCAGATACAGTCCCAGCGCCAGCGGCTGGAAATGGCGATGGATTATTATCTCGCCCAGCGCAGCCGCGAGTTTACCCGCCTGCACCACCGTTTGCAGCAGCAGCATCCGCAGCTGCGGCTGGCGCGTCAGCAGACCCAATTAGTCAGGCTGCGTCAGCGGTTGGATGAGGGGATGCAGCAGCAGCTCAAACGGCTGTCGCGCCGCAGCGAGCATCTCCAGCAACGGCTGGCTCAGCAACAGCCGCAGCCGAAAATCCACCGCGCGCAGCAACGTCTGCAACAGTTGCATTATCAGTTGCAACACGCCCTTGAACGTCAGCTCGGCCAGTATAAGCAGAGACTGGGAGCCGCCTGTTCGCACCTGGAAGGGGTCAGCCCGCTGGCGACGCTGGCGCGGGGCTATAACGTGACCACCACCTCGGATGGGAAGGTGCTGAAAAAGGTGGCCCAAACCGCGTCAGGCGAAACCTTGAAAACCCGCCTGCAGGATGGCTGGGTCGAAAGTCAGGTCACCGCGCTGGTGCCGGAAAAGAGAACCGCATCAATAGCCAAAAAACGCCGAACATAGCATCGGCTTCCGGACTATACTTAGCGATGTAGCTGTACGTCTGAATTGCCGAACACCACCTTTTTCAAGGAGATAGAGGTATGAAGTCCAGACCGGTTCACAGCGTCATCCCGCCCTACATCCTGCACCGCATTATCGCCAATGGTTCAGAGGCCCAGCGCCACTGCGCCCAACAGACCTTGATGCACGTCCAGTCTCTGATGGTAAGCACTCACCCCAGGCCGCAACCCCATCCGTTGGCTTCTCCCGGTCAGGTACACCGCGAAATTCACGATGCGGAAAACCAGCAGCAGTTGCCCGGCAAGCTGGTGCGCGCGGAAGGACAAGACAGCAACGGCGATATCGCCGCCGATGAGGCCTATGACTACCTGGGCGTTACCTATGATTTCTTCTGGCGGACTTTCCAGCGCAACTCTCTGGATAATCAGGGGCTGACGCTGTCAGGCACGGTACATTACGGTCAGGATTATCAGAATGCGTTCTGGAACGGGCAACAAATGGTCTTTGGCGACGGTGACGGCAAGATATTCAATCGTTTCACCATCGCCATTGATATCGTGGCGCACGAACTGACGCACGGCGTGATAGAAAATGAGGCGGATCTCATCTATTTCAGACAGTCCGGCGCCTTGAACGAATCGCTGTCCGACGTTTTTGGTTCAATGGTGAAACAGTTCCACCTTGGGCAAACCGCAGAGCAGGCGGACTGGACGATTGGCGCCGAGCTGCTGGCCGAAGGGATCCACGGCACCGGCCTGCGCTCGATGTCGAATCCGGGAACCGCGTATGACGATCTGCTGCTGGGCACGGACCCGCAGCCCTCGCATATGGACAATTACATTAACACCCGTGAAGACAACGGCGGCGTGCACCTGAACTCCGGTATACCGAACCGCGCATTCTATCTGGCCGCAACCGCGCTGGGCGGCTACTCCTGGGAAAAAGCGGGCTGGATATGGTATGACACCCTGAGTGATAAATCCCTGCCGCAGAACGCCGATTTCGAAGTGTTTTCACGCTATACCGTGAAGCACGCCGAGCAGCGTTTCGACCAGTCAGTGGCCGATATCGTCAAGCAATCCTGGGAAAAAGTGGGGGTGGTATCCGCTCCGGGAAGCCTGTAAATGAAGACATTACCTGAACTTAATGACGATGCCGTCGTAGAGCTGGCGCGTGAAGGCGGTATCGCCTGGATCCCCAAGCTGGCCGGACTACGGCGTTTCGCCCTCGCCAACCTGCCGGAGTCTGAGCGGCAACGCATTTGCGCCGCTATCCGCAGCGCGTTGCCGCTGGCGCGCGAACCCGGAAAACCGGATTCCCCCGGACGCGGCGATCAATTTTATTACCGGATTCATATCTATTTTTCTCCCGCAGAAAACACACATCATATTGAACAAGAATTTTTGATTCCGGAAGAGCTGGCGCCGTCGGAACTCACCGCCTTATGGCGCGAAGGCAAATAACGCCATTAGCATAAGAATTTTCTTATTGCCTTGATTCCATCCGCCGCGCTATGGTTTATCGATTAAACATTCAAGAAAGTAATTACTTGTTTTATAAGCGATTATAGACTCAATAGATTGCGAGTTGCTGGCATTATTTAATATGAAGGAGCATAAAATGCCGTTGACCTCTTCCCTCGCCGAACGCGGCTTGACGAGCTATGACTTTTCCCGCTGGACGGGTAATCAGTCGGGCGCTGATTTTGATTTTCAGGCCCTTGCACAGTCTCTCGACTGCACCCGCGATTTTCATCAGGCCGGAATTATCTATGCCGACGGGCACCAGCGCTATCTGGTGCGGCCTTCAAAGCGTATAGCCAATAATCAGAACAGTATTGTCACTCACGTTGTGGTAACCAAAGTATCCCAAATTAACGGATACGCGGCCGGAGATAACTTAACAAATGCCGTTACCGCACCGGCATTAGGCCCCGAAATCGCCTCAACGGCATTATCCTGTGGCGCTATGCTGGTTACCCTTGCCGTTGCCGTTGCTGGGAGCACGGCAGTTCCTATCACCGCAGGTGCCAGCGGCGCTTTAGTCGCCATCGCTTATGCTGGCGGTGTAGCGACGGCATTACAATGCGTTAATGGTATTTATCGTGTTCATGATATCCGCAAAAATAATGCGGTTAACGTCAATTGGCTGGATTCCGAAGATTGGTATATAGCAACTTCTACCGCTCTTGATTTTGTCTCTTTGGTCAGCGCCGGCGGAGCGTTAAAAGAAGCAGTCGCCACATATCGAGCAATGAAATCTGTTTCATCACTTCGCGTTTTAGATTGGCTCAAAAAATACCCCAGACAAGACAGGGCGCGTCTGTCGGAATTAATTATAAGAGCACAAAATCCCGGAATTACTACGAAAGAGATAAAAGCCGCACTGAAAGCCGGTCTATACCCCAAACGTTTCCCAATAGAACCAATACAAAATGAACTCAAAAAACAATTGGCAAATACCCTAACCAGCATGGCCGCATTCACCGGAAGCTCGGTAAGCGGTATCATCGCATCTCCCGAAAACGTCATCAAAACAGGCCGATATGTGTTAGGGACAATACAATCTCTTGCGGTGATAAAATGAATGTAAGCAGGAAACTTCTCGGTGCTCGAATGTTCGAGCTTATCCGACATGGAAGGGAAATCGATGCGGCTATAGCCAGTAACGATCAAACCTTACTTGCGCGCTCATCAGAAGCGCTCGAAAGCTATTTCGACAAACCCGCACAGGAACTTCCGCGACAGAATGCTTTCCCTGTCGCCTTGATGCTATTTTTCTTTCTATTATCCTTCACACTGAGTTTACTATTTTTTCTGGATCTATTCGCTATTAATACGCCGCCTTTGCACGTCGTTCTATTTTTCATACCGAGTATTCTATTAATCATTTATCTATTTTTCGCAAGCTACTTGTTATCGCGGGGACATAATACCGGACTCGTGCTATATTATTATTTCTTTATCGCGATACTAGCTCTTGGGGTATTTCAACTCTTTTATTCTTTTGTCGATGCGATGAATGCAATATCTTTCTCCTTCGACACATTAACAACATCAATAATAGTATTATTATCCGTCTTTCTCAGCAGAGCATTGATGAATAGCCGTCCATTTGCCGCATTTGTACTGTATTGCCGCACACAAAGAATGGCAACACAATCCAGAAAACTCAGGATGGAGGCAAGAAATCGCTGATTACCGCGCTCGCGGCAGCACGACGTATTGGAAAGATAAAAGCGCATATTGCAACAATATATGATTTTTTATTTCTCCCCCTATTGTTTGTGCAACGAAAATACCACCCGCGATTTCGAAACCAAACCATGCCCCTGCTGGCAAAAATAATCCACCGCGCCGCAGGCTTTCAGCACCTGCAGCGGGTGGTTGCATTCAGGGCAATAGGCTTCGCGCAGATAGTCCTGACGGCAGGCCGGGCAGTGAAAACAATGGTCGTTTTTCCAGTTCATCACGCCATGACAGCGCGGACAAGTGACTTCCATCTTCCCCCCTATAACTAAATAACCCCGAGCGAGCGCAAGAAATAGACGCCCAGGGCGATAACAAAGAACGAACCGGCGGTGGTCAGGCCAATAATATTGGCGGCCAGCGTCGGATTGCCGCCCATTGCCCGGGTCATCGCATAGCTGCCCGCCGCCGTCGGCGTGGCGGAAAACAAAAAAATCACCCCGAGCGTAACGCCGCGAAAACCGACCAGCCAGCCGCCAAACGTCAGCATGCCCGGCACCAGCAGCAGCTTGGCCAATGAGGAGAGCGCCGCCACGTTGGATGAGCGAAAAATCATCCGCAGGTCGAGGCTGACGCCGGCGCACAACAGCGCCAGCGGCAGCGACAGCGCGGCAATAAAGCCGCCGGTCTGCTGGATCACCGTCGGCATCGGCCAGCCGCTTTTCGAATAACACAGGCCGCCCAGCAGGCCGAGGATCAGCGGGTTGGTGACGATACTCTTCAGCAGCGCGGGAATGCGGATCCCCCGCCCGTCGGCCGTACGCTGTAAACTGCGCGTCAAGGTGATGACCGACAGCACGTTAAACATAATCACCGTCACCATCAGGTAGAGAGAACCGACGGCGACGCCCTCCTGGCCATAGGCGCTCATGGCAAACGCCAGCCCCATAATGCCGGTGTTGGAACGAAACCCGCCCTGCACGAAGATACCGCGCTCGGTCGGCTCCTTAACCACATAAACCGCGGCAAACTCCAGCAGCAGATAGCTCAGCAGCGTGCCGCAGACCCCATAAATCACCAGCGGCAGCTGTTCCATAATCGACTGGTGATTGGTGGCCAAGCTGAAAAAAAGCAGACAGGGCAAGGATACGTTAAAGACCAGCCGCATGGCTGAATCGCAAAAGTCGTCATTCAGCATCTTAAGTTTGCGCAGCGCTATCCCCAGCAGCAGCATCAACAGGTTCGGCACCGTAACGTTAAACGCAAAACTCCAGTTTTCCCAAGACATAAACTTTCCCGGCTATTCAGCAAAGCAATGCAGGGCGAATGTCGCCATCCGCCCCGCTTACCCGTTATTTACTTTTTTTTAGGTGCTGCATCAAACGTTTACGCTTGCGTAACTGATTTGGCGTCAGCGTGTTGCGTTTATCCGCAAAAGGATTTTCGCCCTCTTTAAACTGGATGCGGATTGGCGTTCCCATCACGTTCAGCGAGCGGCGGTAATAGTTCATCAGATAGCGTTTGTAGGAATCGGGCAAGTCTTTCACCTGATTGCCGTGGATCACCACAATCGGCGGATTGTAGCCCCCCGCATGCGCATATTTCAGTTTTACGCGACGGCCGCGCACCAGCGGCGGCTGATGGTCATCGGCGGCCATTTGCATAATGCGGGTCAGCATGGAGGTGCCGACCCGGCGGGTGGCGCAGCTGTAGGCTTCAACCACCGATTCAAACAGATTTCCCACGCCGCTGCCATGCAGCGCGGAGATGAAATGAATACGGGCGAAGTCGATAAATCCGAGACGCAGATCCAGCGTTTCTTTAACCTGCTCGCGCACCTCCTGCGACAGGCCGTCCCACTTGTTGACCACAATCACCAGCGAGCGCCCGCTGTTGAGGATAAAGCCCAGCAGCGAGAGATCCTGATCGGATATCCCTTCGCGCGCGTCAATAACCAGCAGCACCACGTTGGCGTCTTCGATGGCCTGCAGGGTTTTAATCACCGAGAATTTTTCAACCGTTTCGGTTACCTTGCCGCGTTTGCGCACCCCGGCCGTGTCGATCAAGATATATTCACGCTCATCGCGCACCATCGGAATATAGATACTGTCGCGCGTGGTGCCGGGCATATCGTAAACCACCACGCGATCTTCACCCAGAATCCGGTTGGTCAGCGTGGACTTGCCGACGTTCGGACGGCCGACGATCGCCAGTTTGATCGGCAGATCTTCAGGATTGAAATCATCCTCCGCGTCCTCGGCATTTTCAGCCGCCTGCTCGTCCGCAAGCTGCTCCGCCCAGTAAGCGGCGTTCTCTTCTTCTTCCGTCAGCGCAACGGGTTCGGCCTCGTCATCCTGCACAAACGGCAACAGGACTTTTTCCAGCAGGGAGGTGACGCCGCGCCCGTGAGACGCCGCGATGGGATAGATTTCCCCCATCCCCAGCGCATAGAACTCGCCGATAACGGTGTCGGGATCAATACCGTCCGTTTTATTGGCCACCAGAAACGTCGCCTTCTGGCGGCTGCGCAGGTGTTGGGCGATACCCTGATCGGCGGGCATAAGTCCCGCGCGGGCGTCGACCATAAACAGCACGATATCGGCCTCTTCAATCGCCAGCAGCGACTGCCCGGCCATACGCGTCTCTACGCCGTCTTCCGCGCCGTCGATGCCGCCGGTATCGATGATGATGAATTCGTGGCCCTCCACTTCCGCACGGCCATACTTGCGGTCACGCGTCAGCCCTGGGAAATCCGCCACCAATGCATCGCGAGTGCGCGTTAAGCGGTTAAACAGCGTGGACTTCCCCACGTTCGGACGTCCGACCAGCGCGACGACAGGTATCATTGTTACAACCTCATTACTTATATTTCAATACGTTACAGCAAGAATACCTGCTGACGATAAAAAGACGAAACGGCCCCTGATACTGTCAGGAGCCGTTGGGGGATCGTTTCTGCCAGCGGCAGGGATCCAAACACTACGGTTTTTAACTAGCGGGTAAAGGCGTAAACCTCGCCGTTCTTCGCCTGGATAAGCAGCTTGTCGCTGGCGATCACCGGCTTGCTCAGGAAGCCCGAACCGTCAACTTTCTGCTGTACGACAAAGCGGCCGTCAGACGTATTCAGCCAGTGCAGATACCCTTCGGTATCCCCCACCACCAGGTAACCATTATACAGCACCGGCGCCGTCAGGTTGCGGTGCAGCAGATCGCTCTGACGCCACAGGCTCGCGCCGCCGTTAGTGTTCAGCGCCACCACGCGGTCGGACTGATCGACCAGATAGATACGGTCGCCATCAACGATAAAATCGTGCACCGAACCCAGTTCCCGTTTCCACAGGATCTGGCCGGAGCGCAGATCCAGCGCGGTCAGATTGCCGTTATAGCCCAGCGCGTAGACCACTTCGCCGACAATCACCGGCGTGGTATCGACGTCATTCAGGCGATCGATTTCCGTCGCTCCGCTGGGCTGCGAAATACGCTGCTGCCAGATTAACTGCCCTTCATTAATCAGCACCGCATTCACGCGTCCGTTATCGCCGCCGACGATGGCCGCGCCAAAGGCGGTGGTCGGCGCGGATTCGCCGCGCAGAGACAGCGTCGGCATATCCAGGTTAACCGTCCATTTAATCGCGCCGTCGCTTTCATTCAGCGCCTGCAACAGGCCGTTGCTGGTATGAATCAGCACCACGCCGTCGCTGATAACCGGGCGGGACAGCGCTTCACCGGCGACTTTGGTTTGCCATACCGGCGTTCCGTCTTCCGCGTTGAGGGCAAACACCTGCGCTCGTTCACTGCCAACATAGACATGGTTGCCGGATACCGCTACGCCGCCGGAGAGTAAGGCGGGCGTATTGCGGGAAAGAAAGCCGGTTTTTTCAGACAGGTCGGCACGCCAGATTTCGCTGCCGTCGTTGAGATCCAGCGCTTTTACCGTCCCGCGGCGATCGGCGGCAAAGACGCGATCCCCCTGCCAGGCCGGGTGCAGATTGGAATAGAATTCGCCGATGCCGCTGCCCACCGAGCGGCTCCACGCCTTGGTCGGCGTGAACTGATTTTCCACCGTCGGCAGTGGAGACATGGTAACGACATCTTCCTCGCTGTTAAACAGCGAACATCCGTTCAGCAGGGCGACAGAAACCAGTCCTACCAGAAGTGTTTTACGCAGTTGCATGGAATTCCTCTTAGCTGGACAGGTTGTTCAGTTTCATACGCAGCAATGCTTGCAGTGCCTGCGGTGGATTCGCGGCCAGACCTTTATTATAAGCTTCGCGCGCGGCCTGATTGTCCCCTTTGCTTACCAGGGCATCGCCACGCACTTCCGCCGCCAGAGCAACCCAGCCGTCCGACTTGATGGCCTCCAGCGTCTTCAGGGCTTCGTCCGCCTTTTTCTCCTGGAGCTGAATGCGCGCCAAACGCAAATTCACCACGGCAAGCAGGTCGGCGTCTTTGGTTTGCGACCCGGCCTGCGCCAGCTGTTGTTCCGCTTTGGCAAAATCCTTCCGATCCGCATAATGACGAGCCAGCTCCAGCGAGGCCAGCGCCCCGTAATTATTTTTGTTTTCAGCGGCGAATTTCTCCGCCGAGGTTACGCCTTCGGCTTTTCCGCCCGCCAGCTGTTCGCTGACTTGCTGATAGGATACCGACGCCGCCATGGCGCTGTCGCTCTGGTGATTCTGCCAGAAACGCCAGCCAACCAGCGCGCCGACGCCGAGCACAACGCCAACGACCAATGCTTTCCCGTTTTCCGCGAGGAAACGACGTAGCGCATCAACCTGCTCATTCTCTGTGGTATAGACTTCCACGGTGTCTCTCTCCTCAATCCAGTAACGTTGCCAGTCGCGCGGCGACGTCGGCCTGTGCCAATGTGTCCTGCTCGCCGTTTCTCAGGTTTTTTATCACCACCTGACCCGCGGTCACTTCGTTTTCGCCTAATACCAGCGCAATGCGCGCGCCCCATTTATCGGCGCGGGCAAATTGCTTTTTAAAATTGCCGCCGCCGTAGTTGGTCATCAGTTTCAACTGCGGCAGCGCATCGCGCAGTGTCTCAGCCAGTTGTATCGCCGCCACCTGCGTGCCTTCGCCGGAAGAGATCAGATAGACGTCAACGCCAGGAAGCGCTTTAAACTCGGGGTTGAGGGACTGCACCAGCAGCACCAGACGCTCCAGGCCCATGGCAAAACCCACCGCCGGGGTAGCGTGTCCGCCCAGTTGCTCAACCATACCATCATAACGCCCGCCGGCACAGACCGTGCCCTGCGCGCCCAGACTGGTGGTTACCCATTCAAAGACGGTGCGGTTGTAATAATCCAGACCGCGAACCAGACGCGGGTTAACGGTATATGGGATACCCGCCTGGGTTAAAAGTTCACCTAACGCTTCAAAGTGCGTCCGGGACTCGTCGTCCAGGTAGTCGGTCAGCACCGGCGCGTCATTGAGCAGCGTCTGCACTTGGGGATTTTTCGAGTCCAGCACGCGCAGCGGGTTGGTGTACATGCGGCGCAGGCAGTCTTCATCCAGCTGTTCTTTATGCTGTTCCAGGAACGCCACCAGCGCCTCGCGGTAACGGGCGCGGGCCTCCAGCGAACCAATCGAGTTCAGCTCCAGCCGGACATGCTGCGCAATGCCCAGCACCCGCCACCAGCGGGCGGTGAGCAGAATCAGCTCGGCGTCGATGTCCGGCCCCTGCAAACCGAAGACTTCGCAGCCCAGTTGATGAAACTGGCGATAGCGGCCTTTCTGCGGACGCTCATGGCGAAACATCGGCCCGATATACCACAGCCGCTGCTCCTGATTGTAGAGGATGCCGTGCTCAATACCGGCGCGGACGCAGGAAGCGGTATTTTCAGGACGCAACGTCAGGCTGTCGCCGTTGCGATCCTCAAAGGTATACATCTCTTTTTCCACCACGTCGGTAACTTCACCGATGGCGCGCTTAAACAGCGACGTCTGCTCAACGATGGGCGTACGGATTTCACTGTAGCCGTAGCTGCCGAGCACCTGTTTCAGGCTGTTTTCAATCCGCTGCCACAATGCCGTTTCGGCCGGCAGGTAATCGTTCATGCCGCGAATGGCTTGAATATTTTTTGCCACGTCTGTTCTCTATGCATTTTTCAAAAAATAAACCCGATTATAGGGGGATTGATACCGCATCTTCAATGCACCGGTCTCCCCATCGGGTTCAGGAATAGTATTTGTGCGGATAACGGCCCAGGGCCGCACCGGCACGGATTATTTATCCACCAGATTTACCGTGATGCGCCGGCTTTCATCCATCATCGAGGCTTTGGCGCGGATTTTGGCTTCAAGCTGGTCGATCATCTGCTCATTATCGAAACGCTCGCGCTGACGCACGCCGTCTTCATAGAAGCCGCTCTTATTGTGGCCGCCCGTTACGCCGATGGTGGAAACCAACGCCTCGCCCGGCCCGTTGACCACGCAGCCGATAATGGATACATCCATTGGCGTGATGATATCTTCCAGCCGCTGTTCCAGCGCGTTCACCGTACCGATAACGTCGAACTCCTGCCGCGAGCAGGTGGGACAGGCGATAAAGTTGATGCCGCGGGAACGGATACGCAGCGACTTCAGAATATCGAAGCCGACTTTAACCTCTTCCACCGGATCGGCCGCCAGCGAAATACGCAGGGTATCGCCGATCCCTTCGGATAACAGCAGGCCAAGGCCGATGGCCGATTTAACCGCCCCGCTGCGCGCGCCGCCGGCTTCGGTGATCCCCAGATGCAGCGGCTGATCGATACGGGCGGCCAGCAGCCGGTAAGACTGTACGGCCAGAAAAACATCGGAGGCTTTCACACTGACTTTAAACCGATCGAAATTGAGACGATCGAGGATATCGACGTGGCGCATGGCGGATTCCAGCAGGGCTTCCGGCGTGGGTTCGCCATACTTTTCCTGCAAATCCTTTTCCAGCGATCCGCCGTTGACGCCGATGCGGATCGGAATATCGTGATCGCGCGCGCAGTCCACCACCGAGCGGATTCGCTCTTCGTTGCCAATGTTGCCGGGGTTGATTCGCAGGCAATCGACGCCATACTCCGCCACTTTTAACGCAATGCGATAGTCAAAATGGATATCGGCGACCAGGGGAACGTTAACCTGCTGTTTAATGAGTTTGAACGCTTCCGCCGCATCCATGGTGGGAACGGATACGCGCACGATATCGACGCCGACGCGTTCCAGTGATTTGATTTGATTGACCGTCGCTTCAACATCCGTGGTTCGGGTGTTGGTCATGGACTGCACCGCGATCGGCGCCCCATCCCCAACAGGCACCTTACCGACGTAAATCCGCTTTGATTTCCGACGGGTTATGGGTGCAGCGTTATGCATTACTTCTTCTCCAAAATTGCAGCATCACCAAGACAAATTGCGTTATTCCGCCGCCAGCGTCAGACGTGCAACCTGATTGCTTCTCACAAACCGGCTTAAATCGACCGGCTTACCTTGAAACTGAATCTGTACCGCGGCAGGCGCGCCGATTTTCAGACTATAGGGAGGCTGGCCGCTCAGGTTCAGGGAACCGCCGTTGCGCTGCATCCCGCTGAACAGTTTTTTGCCGCTGGCGTCCGTCACCTCCAGCCAGCAATCAGCGGTAAAACTCATCGCCAGCGCCTGCCCCGCGTCGGCGGACGGGGTCGTTCCGGCGGAAACAGGGCCGGTGGCCGGCGCCATCGCGCTCTGGCTCAGTAACGCATTATCCTCCGCCGGCGGCTGCCGAGCCGCGGAGGCGGATTCCGGCGGCGTCGCCGGCTGGGCGGCGGAAGAAAGGTCGGATTCGGCCTGCTGCGGGGCCGAATCGGCGGTATTCACCGGCACATCCACCGGACTGGAAGGCGCGGCGTCGAAAGCCGTCGCATCCTGCGGCTCGCTATTATCGCCATTATCCATCAGCGGCACGGATTGACCTTCACTCTGCGCCTGAAGCGAGCTGGCATGATCGACCATGGAGTTGATTTCCTGCTGCTGCGCCTGATGATTCTGCCACCACCATGCGCCGGTCAGCCCCAGGACGACAATCACCACCAGCCAGGTGAAGGTCATTAACCAGCCGTCCCGTTTCTTGCGGCTTTTCCCTAAGGAAAAACTCTGCATGGGAGCCACATTCGACGCACGGGGAGCCACATGCTTATCCAGCATGGGCAACAGTTCACTCTCCGGCAGGTGAACCAGCTTCGCATAAGAACGGATATAACCACGTAAAAAAGTCGGCGCCAAATCGGTCGGCGTATTGCCGTCTTCAATCTCACGCACGGTGGAAATCTTCAGGCATAAGCGTTCGGCGACGGTCTGCTGGGTCAATCCCAGACGCTCGCGCGCCTGGCGCAGACGTTCGCCGGGGATGGTGGATTCTGTGTTATTTTGAGTGGCTTCAGTATTCATTAGCTAAGAACTGCTGGTACTGTTTAGATTGTGGAAAACTTCGCGCCAGCAATTTGCCGTAATGCTCAAGCTCGTCATCACGGTTCGCCAGCGCGGCGAAACGAATCTGTAACCATAAACTCTCGGCACTGGCCGGAAGGATATGCTGATAAACGCCCAGAAGCAATTGAGCCTGCTGGTATTTTCCGGCGGAAAAGCGTTTATCCGCCTCTGCCAACAGCGTAGCGCCCTTCGCGGGATCATGCTTCAGCGCCTGACTTAATGCGCGACGCGCATTATCATCCTGCCCGGCTTTGAAAAAGCAATACCCTGCATTTTCCAACGCATCGGCAACCTGACGGTAATCGGGGAGTTTCGCGGCCGCGTCAAACTGTCGCTGCGCCGCTCCATACTGCCCTAAACCACACAGAAACGCACCGTAATTATTCATTACGCCGCCGTTTCCCGGCGCCTGCCTTAACGCCAGCTGATAGCGCCGTTCAGCGGCCTGATTGGCGCCAATCCGCTGTTCATAAAGCGCCATGCCCACCTGGGTGCGGTAGTCTTGCGGCGCCGCCTGCAACGCCTTTTCAAGATTCCGCCGGGCCGCGTCAAGGTCATTGCGGGCCAGATACTCCAGCCCTAACTGTAAACGGGTCTGCGCCGCCGGATTCGCCCCTTCATAAGGCGGAGCAGCGCATCCGGCCAACAGAACCGCCGCGACCACCGGCAACCAACCTCTTCCCTGCCTTGACTGTTGCGTCATTCCTGACTTCCTTGCGTTGGCGTCCCGACCCGTCATATCAGCGGCTATACGACTTTACGCCGTTCATGGTAACAGCCATTCCCGCCCGGGAATAGCATGATTAACCGCGCTAATGTAGTACTACTTTCATCTATAACCGCAACGATTAGGTATCAGACCGTTTTAACCGCGATAGGTTCACCCGCCATTTTTTTCTTCAGCGTGCGCTTGGTTCTGTCCACCACTTCACCGGCAAGCTGACCGCAGGCGGCGTCAATATCGTCGCCGCGGGTTTTGCGCACAATGGTGGTAAAACCGTACTCCATAAGCACTTTGGAAAAACGATCGACCCGGCTGTTCGAGCTGCGGCCGTAAGGCGCGCCGGGAAAGGGGTTCCAGGGGATCAGGTTAATCTTGCACGGCGTATCTTTCAGGCATTCGGCCAGTTGATGCGCGTGCTCCGTACCATCATTGATATGGTCCAGCATCACGTATTCCACCGTGACGCGCCCCTGATTGGCGTTGGATTTCTCCAAATAGCGCCGTACCGCGCCCAGGAAGGTTTCAATATTATACTTCTTGTTAAGCGGCATGATTTCATTGCGGATTTCATCGTTCGGCGCGTGCAGGGAAATCGCCAGGGCCACGTCGATCATATCCCCCAGCTTATCCAGCGCCGGCACCACGCCGGAGGTCGACAGCGTGACGCGCCGTTTCGACAGGCCGAAACCGAAATCATCCAGCATGATTTCCATCGCCGGCACCACGTTGGTCAGGTTGAGCAGCGGTTCGCCCATCCCCATCATCACCACGTTGGTGATCGGACGCTGTCCGGTGACTTTGAACGCGCCGATGATTTTGGCCGCGCGCCACACCTGGCCGATGATTTCGGAAACGCGCAGATTGCGGTTAAAGCCCTGCTGCGCGGTTGAGCAGAATTTGCACTCCAGCGCGCAGCCCACCTGCGAAGAGACGCACAGCGTGGCGCGATCCTCTTCCGGGATATACACCGTTTCCACACGCTGGTCGCCAACCAGAATCGCCCACTTGATGGTGCCGTCGGAGGAGCGCTGCTCATCCACCACTTCCGGCGCGCGGATCTCGGCGACCTGCTGCAATTTGGCGCGAAAGACTTTGTTTATATCGGTCATCTGGGCGAAATCGTCGCAGCAGTAGTGGTAGATCCACTTCATTACCTGATCGGCGCGGAAGGGTTTCTCCCCCAACGAGGCGAAAAACTCGCGCATTTGCTGACGGTTAAGATCCAACAGATTGACTTTTTCCGCCGCGGATTTGGCGGATTGGGGCGCTACGGCGGACGCCGGTGAAAATTCGGACACGATTTGTTCGGACATAGGGACTCTTGGCCTCGTTATTACACGTTATGGCACTAAAAAAGGATAGTTAAAGAAATGCCCCGAACGAGCGCGGGCTCATTCAGGGCGCAGCATTGTACAAAGTTTAGTACCGCCAGGCCAGCGGTGCGCGGAATTAATTCCGCGGGCAGATTTCATCGGCGCTGAAAAAATAGGCGATTTCGCGCTGCGCGGACTCGGGGGAATCCGATCCATGCACCGCGTTGGCGGTAAAGCTGTCGGCGTAGTCGGCGCGCAGCGTGCCCGCCAGCGCGTTCGCCGGGTTGGTGGCGCCCATGATATCGCGGTTGCGCTGCACGGCATTTTCGCTTTCCAGCACCTGCACCATGATCGGCCCGGAGATCATAAAGGAGACCAGCGCGTCAAAAAACGGCTTGCCCTGATGTTCGGCATAGAAGCCTTCGGCTTGCTCACGCGTCAGATGCAGCATTTTGGCCGCCACAATCTTGAAACCCGCGCTTTCAAAACGCGCATAAATCGCACCAATGGCATTCTTCGCCACAGCATTCGGTTTTACGATGGAAAAGGTACGTTCTACCGTCATATTGACCTCATTAACTGACTATCAGATAGCATCCGGATTATAAAAATTATCTGCCTCACACATCCGCCGGGTAAACGTTCAGAATGCGTAAAGTGGCGCAGATTATAGGGTGGCCTGAACCACTTGCCTATCAGAGACGTAACATCTTATTAAAAAAATATTATCTTCTCCCCTACCTTATCGGCGATTGCCGTCCAGCCGTAATTGCTCGCTCCCCCGGAAAAACGGCGCGACGGTAACAAATCATCGGCGATCACAGTTCTGAGGGTTACCTGTGACATTATGGGTTATTTGTTTTTAAAACAATAAGATAACTGGAAAAACATCTTCATTCGCTGCTAGCCTTGCTCTGTACCCACCCAATAATGACCACCAAGAGAGACGATAATGAAAAGAGCGGTCAATGCATTGCAGAATTTCGGCAAATCGCTGTATGGGCCAGTGTTGATTTTACCGATTGTCGGGCTGTTTATCGCCTTTGGCAACGTATTTGGCAACGGCAATCTGGCCGGTTATATTCCCTTGCTCAGCCATCCGCTGATTCAGGATTTCGGTCAGCTGGTTTCCAAATCCGCCGTGGCGATCCTGGCCAATCTGGCGCTGGTGTTCGCCGTCGGCATTCCCATCGGTCTGGCAAAGCGCGATAAAGGCTACGCCGCGCTGATCGGCCTGGTGACCTTTATCATCTTCATCAATGCGATGAACATTACGCTGCAGCTACAGGGAAAACTGGTGCCCGCCGCGGAGATGCGCGCGGCCGGACAAGGCATGGTGCTGGGGGTTCAGGTGCTGGAGATGGGCGTTTTCGCCGGCATCCTGATTGGCGCATTCGCCGGCTATCTGTATAACCGTTATTCCGGCAAACAGTTTGACGGGGTGATGGCCATCTACTCCGGCCACTGTTTCGTCGCTATTCTGGCGATCCCGCTGGCTATCGCCCTCGGCTTCGCGATGAGCGCCGTTTGGCCTTTCGCCCAGCAGGGCATCAGCCATCTGGCGTTCGCCATTAAAGGCGCCGGGCCTTTCGGCATCGCCATCTACGGTTTTCTGGAGCGCATTCTGATCCCCACCGGGCTGCACCACCTGGTTTATACCCCGTTTCTCTACACCGAGTTAGGCGGTTCGGCGGAGGTGTGCGGCAATCTGTATCAGGGCGCGCGCAACATCTATTTCGCCGAGATGGCCTGCCAAAGCGTTAAACAGCTTAGCCCGACGGTGGCCTGGGACGCGCGCGGCATCAGTAAAATGTTCGGCCTGACGGCGGCGGCGCTGGCGATGTATGTCACCGCCAAACCGGAAAAACGCCTGGCCGCCAAGGCGATTCTGGTCCCGGCCGCGTTTACCTCTTTCCTGCTGGGGGTGACCGAACCGCTGGAGTTCTCTTTCCTCTTCGTCGCCCCGCTGCTGTTTGCGGTACACGCGGTGCTGACCGGGCTGGGCATGATGCTGTTCTCGGTGCTGGGGGTACACGCCATCGGCGCGAACGGGGTGATCGACTTCCTGCTGTACAACCTGCCGCTGGGCATTGAGAAATCCAACTGGCCGATGTATATCGCCGTGGGTTTAACCATGTCGGTGATTTACTTCTTCGTCTTCCGCTTCCTGATCCTCTATTTCGATATGCCCACGCCGGGGCGTGAAACCGATGAAGAAGAGACGCGGCTGTACTCCAAAACCGACTATCAGGCCAAGGCGCAGCAGCAGCTCAAAGACGACGGCCGCCTCGTCGGCCTGACCATTATCGCCGGACTCGGCGGCAAACCCAATATCGAGGTGGTGGACAACTGCTATACCCGCCTGCGGGTCACGGTAATCGACCCCGCCATCGTCGACGACCAGCAGCTTAAAACCACCGGCGCCAAAGCGGTTATCCGTCAGGGCAACAATGTGCAGGTGGTATACGGACTTCACGTCAAAACCATACGCGAAGCAGTTGAAAACGCGCTTTAACAGGAAACCGACCATGACAAAACCCCCGTTTATTCTGACTATTGCCGGCGGCGGCAGTACCTATACGCCAGGCATCGTGAAAAGTCTGATGGTACGTCTCGCCGACTTCCCGCTGGCGGAAATTCGCCTGTACGATATTGACGGCCCGCGTCAGGCGACCATTGCCCCGGTGGTGGAGAAAGTGATCCGCGATCACAGCAGCGAAATCGCCTTTACCATCACCACGGATGCGCAAACCGCCTTCAGCGGCGCGCACTTTGTCTTTGCCCAGATGCGCGTCGGCCAATACAAAATGCGCGAGCAGGATGAAAAAATCCCCCTGCGCCACGGCGTGGTCGGTCAGGAGACCTGCGGTCCCGGCGGGCTGGCCTACGGCCTGCGCACCATACTGCCTATGGTCGAGCTGATCGATCTGGTGGAGCGTTATGCGCATCAAGACGCCTGGATCGTTAACTACTCCAATCCGGCGGCCATCGTCGCCGAGGGGGTGCGCCGTCTGCGCCCGCAGGCGCGGGTGCTGAATATCTGCGATATGCCGGTGGCGGCGATGCGCAATATCGCCGCCGTGCTCGGCGTGCGGCGTGAAGAGATTACGGTTGATTACTTCGGCCTGAACCATTTCGGCTGGTTTACCCGCATTCTGGTCGATGGCGTCGATCGTCTGCCCGAACTGCGCCGGCACATTGCGCGCTACGGCCTGCTGACCGCCGATGCCGCCGACACCGATCCGCAGCATTCCGATCCCTCCTGGGTGAAAACCTGGCGCAACATTAAGCCGATCATGGATCATTTCCCCGACTTCGTGCCCAACCCTTACCTGCAGTATTATCTGATGCCCAATCACATCGTGGAACATCAGGATCCGGACTATACCCGCGCCAATGAGGTGATGGACGGACGCGAGAAAAAGCTGTTCGCCGCGGCGGCCAGCTACCGGGAAACCGGTATTCTGCCCGATGCGTTCCACGTCGGGGTACACGGCGCCTTTATCGTCGACGTGGCCTGCTCGCTGGCCTTCGATCTGCGCCAGCGCCACCTGGTGATTGTGGAAAACAAGGGCGCCATCGCCAACCTGCCTTACGACGCCATGGTGGAAGTGCCGGCCTATATCACCGCGCAGGGGCCGGAGCCGGTGCGTATGGGCAACGTGCCGCAGTTTCACCGCGCGCTGCTGGAACAGCAGCTGGCTTCGGAACAGCTGCTGGTGGAAGCCACCATCGAAGGCAATTACGAGAAAGCCTTGCAGGCTTTCACCCTTAATCGCACCGTTCCCACCATGCAACACGCCAAAGCCATTCTCGACGAGATGATCGCGGCGAATCGCGAATACTGGCCGCAGTTAAAACAAGCATATAGCGACGGCGTCGCGCAGTAAGCGCGCACTTGTCGCGACAGGAAAAATCGCTGACAATGAATCCTTCATTGCGCATCGGGGCTGAATCCGTCGGTCCCTGAGTGGGGGTTCCATGTCAGCATCTTCTTCTGAACTGTTTGTTTCCGCCGCCTGGCTTGCCGGGAATCTTGACGATAGCGATATCGCCCTTATCGACGCCCGCATGTTGCCGCCGGGCGAAACCACCCGCGATATCCACGCAGAATACCGGGCCGGACATTTACCCGGCGCGGTGTTTTTCGATATTGAAACCTTGTCCGACCCGCATTCCGACCTGCCTCATATGATGCCCGACCAGGATGACTTTGCCCGCGCGATGGGCAAACTCGGCGTCAACGAGCGGCGGCATATAGTCATCTATGATGAAGGTAATCTCTTCTCCGCCCCCCGCGCCTGGTGGATGCTGCGGACCTTCGGGGCGGAGCGGATTTCCATCCTCAGCGGCGGGCTGGCGGGCTGGAAAAAACAGCATCTGCCGCTGGAACAGGGAGACGTCGAACCGGCGCCCCAGACTTTCAACGCCCGGATTGACGCCGCGGCCATTCGCCAGCGCGACGACCTGCTGGCTATTATCAATGATGCCTCGGCGCAGATTGTCGATGCCCGGCCCGCCGCCCGTTTTAACGGCGAAGTGGATGAACCCCGCCCCGGCCTGCGCCGCGGCCATATTCCGGGCAGCCTTAACGTTCCCTGGAACGAGCTGGTCGCCAACGGCGCGCTGAAACCCAACGCCGAACTGGCGACCATCCTGCATAAGCACGGCGTGGACTTTAGCCGGCCCATCGTTGCCAGCTGCGGCTCCGGCGTGACCGCCGCGGTGGTGGTTCTGGCGCTGACGCTGCTGGATGTGCAACAAGTGGCGCTGTATGACGGCTCGTGGAGCGACTGGGGCGGCCGGGACGATGTTCCAATCACGCTGGATTAAGCCGGACGGCGCGCATGGTTTTACTTTCCGGTTGTTGCGAAGCGTTATTGCGAACATTCAGGAGCCGCAGGCATGGATAATCGGCTGGCATCATTGATGCAGCACGGTCAGGATTTAACCCGCGCCGAGTATCGCGTGCTGGCTTTTATTGCCGCGCACTCCTCCATGATCGGTAAAATAACGGTGCGCGAGCTGGCGCAGCAAACCTATGTGTCGACCGCCACGATCATGCGCCTGTGCCAGAAAATAGGTTTTAGCGGCTACAGCGAATTTATCTATCACTGCAAGCAGTTGCTGACGGAAAGTCCGCGTTTGCCCCCCGTTTCCGCGCCGCCGGCGGCGGATAATCATCTGCCGACCGCCTTTCAGCATTTTGTCGATAACTACCAGCGCACCTTTTCTTATATCACCCCTGCGGACAGGGCGTCGTTCAGCCAGATACTGCGTCAGGAAAGCCACTTTTTTCTCTACGGCGCCGGGTTCTCCCACCTGTTCGCCGAGTATCTGGCGAAAAAACTGCAGATTCTGGGTAAGGACGCCTTCTCATCCGGGCTGGGAGACAGCAGAGGGATCTTTCTGAGCAACGCGCCGAAATATCGGGTATTTATCGCCATCTCGCGCAGCGGCGAAACGGAGCAGGTGCTGGATAAAGCGCGTATAGCCGGAAATATCGGCATGAAAGTCATCGCCTTTACCCGCGCATCGCTGAATTCGCTGGGCGAGCTGGCCGATTTGCATTTTCAACTGTATGACGACGCGGTGCATTATGCGGCGGAGGCGGGCGAGATCGGCTCGTTTGAATCAAACCTGGTGATGCTGATCGACCTGCTGCTGTTGCAGGCGACAACGGCGGATGAATGACCCGCCGTTGCGTTTACGGAAGCCCCCTCGGCACCGTTTCTCCGGGGGCGATGCCTTAAGCAGTGCGTATACTGCCTGGTCAATATATGGGATTGCCGGAGGGGAACAATAATGGAACAAGATATTATTTTTAAATCCGTATCAATTTGGCCGGCGGTTTTCTACTATATCATTTCAACAGTAGTATTTCTGGTACTTTATTACATCAAGCTAATTGTCGATAGAAAAATGAAACGCCCGATTTTTATTTTATATACTTTATTCGTTCCTATCATATGCGCATTACAATTTTGTATTTTTGGACATGGCACGTCATTTGTTAAATATTTTCTGCACATAGATGTTGATGTGGATGCATATGACTCAATAATATACGGCGCATTGTTTTTTACTATCCTTTATGTATTTGCAATGCCTCGAAATAAATATGTGAAATTTGTTTAAATTAATGCTGAATCAATAAAACTGGCTGTTTATAATTAACGGAGGAAAAAAATAATGAAAAAAGATATTATTTTTTCCTCTCCATCAGTATGGCCTATAATTTTGGGAAATCCCCATAAATTGAAATATGCCACTTCGGAGAATATTTCGTGCGCGATAAAGTCGCCATTTCTCTGCTACGTCGTAGCACGCGCCCGACGCAGGGTGGTTCAAACGCCACCACCCTACGAACCCGGGCTTGTGGCTGAAATCACGCCGCTGACGCGGTTCCTTCGGAGGCCGCCCCCTTTTCCGAACCGCCAGTGACGCGTTCCCGACGCGGCACTGGCTTGAGCAGCATCCATGCTGCTCATTCGCGGGGTCGCCCACCTCAGCGTAATTTCTTACGCCATAGGGTGAACAGCTTAAACACTGAATTTATATTTAATATCGTAATGTTAAATACAAAGATACAACAAGGTATCTGTTTCCCGACGGCCCAGCAATGATGGCGCGTCCGAACCGGACACGCCATTTATGGCAATCGCGCTGTCAGGTCAGGCCTTACCGCTATTTTTAAAATCCCGCAGGAAGCTGCCCCACCGGCGCTCATAGAACGGGGTGGTGTGCTTGGTCAGATAATGGCTGATGCCCGGCTCGCCCTCTTTCACCAGACACAGATCGACGGGCCGCTCGTCGGGCAAGGTGTCGCTGGCCACGCTGCCCGCCGCGCGGATAACCTCTTCCACATCATCGACGTCCACTTCCAGGCCGATTAACAGATGCGGCTCCTGCTCTCCGGCCTCCTGAATCTGGGCCAGAAACGCCCGGCGGACCTGCCGGTATTTGGGGAACAGCTGCGTCAGGGAATCGATCATCTGCACCGGCATCTCGGCGGGCTGACCGAGCAGCACTTCAGTCTCTTCCTCCACCACCCGCTGCTGAACAAATCCGTGCCCCTCGCCGGAGAGCATATGCTCCACTTCCTGCGGCAGAAACTCTTTGCCATAGGGCAGCCTGGGGTTGAGAAATAGCGTGGCGCCCAGCGTCAGTTCAAACAGCGAACGCGCCGGCAGCGCTAAAAATGACTCTTCTTTGGTCACCGCCAGCTGTAGCGCCTCCAGCGAAGAGAAAAAGGGAATGGCGGAAGAGCCATCGTCCTTTTCCCAATGCTGAATCTGCACGTTGCTGCCCGCATGCAGGACCTTCTCCCCCGCCTCGCCGCCGTCGTCGGCGCTGCCCAGCACAAACACCGTGGCCTCCATCAGCTCATTGAAAAACTCCGGCCGATGAGCCGGCTCGCCGGCGGCAAGAATCAACACCTCTTCCAGTTTGTTTTGCGGAGAAAAATCCATACCTATCCTCAACTCATCATGGCGCCCGGCGGCGCACCCTTTAGCTTAAAACGGCCTGCGGCAACGCCGATTACTCGGCCTTGCTCAGCAGCAGGTTCGCCAATGTTCTAACTCCCAGCCCGGTGGCGCCGGTCGCCCACTGCTCCACCGCCCCTTTGCGATAAGTGGCCGAACAGTCGATATGCAGCCAGCCTTGCTGATAGTTCTGCACAAAATGAGACAGAAACGCGGCCGCCGTGCTGGCGCCCGCGCTGTGCGCCGCACCGGCTATGTTGTTCAAATCCGCGAAGCTGGAAGGCAAGTGGCCGCGGTGAAACTCTTCCAGCGGCAGGCGCCAGAAGGGTTCGCCCTCCTGTTTGGCGCTGTGCTGTAAAGCGGCGACCAGTTCATCATCAAAGCTGAACAGGGCGTGATAATCATTTCCCAGCGCCGTTTTCGCCGCCCCGGTCAGGGTGGCGCAATCGATGATCCACTGCGGATTCTGCTCAGAAGCGTCGATCAGGCCGTCCGCCAATACCAGGCGCCCCTCCGCATCGGTATTCATCACCTCAACGCTCTTGCCGTTGCGATAACGGATAATATCGCCCAGCTTGAACGCGTTGCCGCTGACCATATTGTCCGCGCAGCACAGATAGAGTTTAACCCGCTGTTTCAGCCCGCGGGCGGCGGCCAGCGCCAGGGCGCCCGTCACCGTGGCCGCCCCGCCCATATCCGACTTCATGGAGTCCATAAAGCCGCTGGGCTTCAGGCTGTAGCCGCCGGTGTCAAAGGTAATGCCTTTGCCGACCAGACAGGCCAACACCGGGGCGTCCGGGTTGCCGGTGGGGTTGTAATCCAGCGCCAGCAATACCGGAGGACGCGTCGATCCGCGGCCGACGGTATGAATGCCCGCATAGTTTTGCGTGCGCAGATCGTCGCCTTTGGTAATGCGATAGCTGATGGCCTCGCCGGCGACGTCGTGCAGCAGGTCGATCGCCCGGGTCGCCAGTTGCTCCGGCCCCAGCTCCTCCGCCGGAAGGTTGATGGTGTCGCGCACCCAGTCAACGATCTTAAGGCGGTCATCCAGCTCTTTCTTGTCGGCCTCGTCAAGCGCCGACCACTCAACCACGCGTTGTCCCTTCGGCCCACGGTATCCCTGCCAGAATGCCCAGTTGCTCTCCAGATCCCAGCCTTCACCGGCCAGCTTGACGTGCCGGATCCCCTGGCCGTCGATTTTGCGGGCGGCGCGTTGGATAATCGCCAGCGGCGACTTGCCGTTCAGGTGGATGGTAAAACCCCGATCGTTGGCGCTTAACTGCGCCTTCTCTCCCCAGCGCGCGTCCGCGGGTTGGGTGGAGAGTGAAATCAGCATAGCTTCGCCTGTCATAGTTCTGCTCCCGATTGTTCTGTAAACTGCCTGTGCCTCAGCGCACAAAACAGTGCGGGCCGCCGTAACAGGCAGCCCGTGATGTCAACTATTCCGCTTCATCTAACCAGACCAGCAGGATGGCTTCCAGAATTTTCTCGCTGGACGCATCCGGCGCGTCGTCAAACTCTTCCAGCTCGCAAATCCACTGGTGCATATCGGTAAACCGCACGGTTTTCGGATCGAGATCGGGAAACCGATCGTAAAGCGCTTCGCCGATCCCACGGCTATCCGTCCATTTCAATCCCATAACCACTCCCGTCAATGTTCACGCGCATGATTAATCGTGTAGCGCGGGATTTCTACCACCAGGTCCTCATCCGCTACCCGCGCCTGGCAGCCTAACCGGCTTTCCGGCTCCAGCCCCCAGGCCTTGTCCAGCATGTCATCTTCCTCTTCCGTGCTCTCCGCCAGCGAATCGAACCCTTCCCGGACGATACAGTGGCAGGTGGTGCAGGCGCAGGATTTCTCGCAGGCATGCTCAATTTCGATACCGTTGCGCAGCGCCGCGTTCAGAATACTTTCTCCACGCTCTGCTTCCAAAACCGCCCCTTCAGGACACAGATCCTGATGCGGCAGAAAAACAATCTTGGGCATGTTTAAACCTCGTCCACAGAATAGCCCGCCAGCGCGCGACGAATGGAGGCGTCCATCCGCCGGGCGGCGAACGCCTGGGTTTGTTGATCTACTGTTTTAATTGCGGCTTCAATCGCCGACGCGTCCGTGCCCGCCATCGCCTGGCGCAGTTGCTCGGCGGCGGCGTCGATGGCGGCTTTTTCATCGTCGGTGAGTAAATCGGCGTCGGAGGCCAGCGCGCCGTGCAGGCTTTCCAGCACCCGGGCGGCGTCGACCTGCTGTTCCGCCAGCATCCGCGCGCCCACGTCGTCCTGCGCGTTCAGCATGGCGTCTTTAATCATGGCGGCGATTTCCGTGTCGTTCAGCCCGTACGAGGGTTTGACCTGAATAGAGGCTTCCACCCCCGTCGATTTCTCCATCGCCGTCACGCTCAACAAGCCGTCGGCATCCACCTGAAAGGTGACGCGAATATGGGCGCCGCCCGCGGGCAGCGGCGGCAGGCCGCGCAGCGTAAAGCGGCCGAGGGAGCGGCAATCCTGCACCAGTTCCCGTTCCCCCTGCAAAACGTGGATCATCATCCCGCTCTGACCGTCTTTGAAGGTGGTGAACTCCTGCGCCCGGGCGACCGGGATGGTGGTGTTGCGCGGAATGATTTTCTCCACCAGCCCGCCCATGGTTTCCAGCCCCAGCGACAGCGGAATAACGTCCAGCAGCAGCATTTCGCTGTCCGGTTTGTTGCCCACCAGAATATCCGCCTGAATCGCCGCGCCAATCGCCACCACTTTATCCGGGTCGATGGAGGTCAGCGGGGTGCGGCCAAAGAACTCGCCCACCCGTTCGCGCACCAGCGGCACGCGGGTGGAGCCGCCGACCATCACCACTTCCCGCACCTCATCCGGCGTAATCCCGGCGTCTTTCAGGGTGCGGCGGCACGACAGCAGCGTGCGTTTGACCAACGCTGCAATCAACGCATTGAATTGGCTTCGGGCGATCTCGCCCCGCCAGCCCGCCACCTCGATCGTGGTCGACTCTGCGCTGCTTAATGCAATCTTGGCGCGGATCGCCGCCTCTCTCAGGGCATGCTGCAAATGGTGATCGTCGCGCGCGGTGATGCCGGCCTGCTCGCGCAGCCACTCCACCAGCAGATTATCGAAATCATCGCCGCCCAGCGCCGAATCGCCGCCGGTGGCCAGCACTTCGAATACGCCGCGGCTCAGACGCAGAATAGAAATATCAAAGGTGCCGCCGCCCAGATCGTAAACGGCGATCGTCCCTTCTTTACCGGAGTCCAGCCCGTAGGCGATGGCCGCCGCCGTCGGCTCGTTGAGCAGACGCAGCACGTGCTGCCCGGCCAAACGCGCGGCGTCTTTGGTGCCCTGACGCTGAGCGTCGTCAAAATAGGCGGGAACGGTGATCACCACGCCATCCGGCGCGCCGCCCAACGCCTCCTGCGCCCGCTGCGCCAGGGCCGAGAGGATATCCGCCGACACCTGAACCGGATTTTTGTCTCCAGCCGGCGTCCGGATCAACGGCAGGCCGTTATCGCTGACGCCGTATTGATAGGGTAAATGAGGATAGCGCTGCCGCACGTCGGCCAGCGAGCGCCCCATCATCCGTTTTATCGAACTGACGGTATTGGCCGGGTCGTCAGCCCCCTTTTCACGGGCTTGCCAGCCCACCTCATGCCCCGCGGCGTGATAGTGGACCACGGAGGGCAGCAGGTCGCGGCCTTTATCGTCGGCCAGGGTTTGCGCTTCGCCGCTGCGCACGGTGGCGACCAGGGAATGGGTGGTGCCTAAATCGATGCCGACGGCCAGACGGCGCTGGTGCGGCGCCGCGCTGAGACCGGGCTCACTGATTTGTAATAAGGCCATATTGAGCTTCCATCAATTGGCTGGCGGGAAAACCTATGTGCGGTGCGTTCCCCGCCGGATTAAAAATTTATCTATCCAGCAACTGTTCTTCGAGTTGTTCAACCTGTTGCCGGAGCTTGTCGAAAAAACGCAGCTTACGCACGGTATCCGCCGCGTCAGCCCAGGATTCGCTATCCAGCTGATTGCGCATTTGCCCGCTGCGTTCATCCAGCATCGACTGCAAGCGCCCGGCGAATTCCGCCAGCGCCGCTTCGGCATCGGAACGGCGCGCAATGGCGTCCAGCTCTTCGCGTAATTCGAGCTGTTCCATCAGAAAAGCGGTGTCGCGCAGCGTATGCTGCTCGTTGCTTAAATCGAAACCGTGCAAAGATAACATATACTCCGCGCGTTTCAGCGGATGTTTCAACGCCTGATAGGCGTTATTGATCGTTGCCGCCTGCTGCAATGCCAGCATACGCTCCCTTTCCGGGCTGGCCGCAAAGCGATCGGGGTGAAACTGCCGTTGCAGTTCCTGAAAACGAGAAACAAGCAGGCTGCCATCCACATCATAGCGAATCGGCAGCCCGAACAGGGTAAAGTAATCCATAGCGCGCTCTAAGGGTTGTGGGTCATTGCCGTTACTTGCCGCTGTTTCTCCCGACAGGCGGCCGGAAGATACAGGGAGTGCTCGCTAACCCGCTAACGGTCAGACGTTAAAACTTTCGCCGCAACCGCATTCGCCGGTGACGTTAGGGTTATTGAACTTAAAGCCTTCATTCAGCCCTTCCCTGACGAAATCCAGTTCGGTGCCGTCGAGATAGACCAGGCTTTTGCCATCGATAATGACTTTGACGCCTTTATCCTCGAAAACCACATCGTCGGCATTGACGTCATCGACAAATTCCAGCACATACGCCATACCGGAACACCCGGATGTCCGCACCCCGAGCCGCAGGCCAAGGCCCTTACCCCGGTTGGCCATAAAGGCGTTCACTCGCGCCGCAGCGCTGTCGCTCAGAGAAATCGACATATAACAACCTCGGAATTTTTAAGTCATACCGCCCGGGCAAGTCTGACGCCATATAAACGGCGCTTCATACGAAGCCCGCCCCTGGCGCCATCGGCCCTAATTGGCGGCATTGAGTTACTTCGCTTCACGCTTGCTCTTGTAGTCGGCGATAGCGGCCTTGATGGCGTCTTCCGCCAGAATGGAGCAGTGGATTTTCACCGGCGGCAGCTCAAGCTCTTCCGCAATCTGGGTATTTTTAATCGCTTCCGCTTCGTTAAGCGATTTGCCTTTCACCCACTCGGTTACCAGAGAGCTGGATGCAATGGCGGAGCCGCAGCCATAGGTCTTGAAACGGGCATCTTCGATAATACCGTCATTGTTGACCTTGATCTGCAACTTCATCACGTCGCCGCAGGCCGGCGCGCCCACCATCCCGCTACCGATGCTCGGGTCGGCGTTATCAAACGACCCTACATTGCGTGGATTTTCGTAGTGATCAATTACTTTTTCGCTGTAAGCCATAGTCGTCGTCTCCCGTCCTGCGAATTAATGATGCGCCCATTCGATGCTGCTGATATCCACGCCCTGCTGGTACATTTCCCACAGCGGGGAAAGTTCGCGCAGGCGGCCGATGGATTTACGCACCAGCTCAATGGCGTAGTCGATCTCCTCTTCCGTGGTAAAACGCCCCAGGGAGAAGCGGATCGAACTGTGCGCCAGCTCATCGTTCATGCCCAGCGCACGCAATACGTAGGAGGGTTCCAAACTGGCGGAGGTACAGGCGGAACCGGACGAAACGGCCAGATCCTTGAGCGCCATGATCAGCGATTCGCCTTCAACATAGTTGAAGCTGACGTTGAGAATATTCGGCGCGCCATGCTCAATGTCGCCATTCAGATAGACTTCCTCGATATCATTGATACCGTGCCACAGACGGTCGCGCAGCGTACGCAGACGCTCCGCCTCGGCGGCCATTTCTTCCTTGGCGATACGGTAGGCTTCGCCCATGCCGACGATTTGATGAACGGGCAAGGTGCCGGAACGCATACCGCGTTCATGGCCGCCGCCGTGCATCTGCGCCTCGATGCGAATACGGGGTTTACGGCGCACGTACAGCGCGCCGATGCCTTTCGGCCCATAAATTTTATGGCCGGAGAAAGACATCAGATCCACTTTTAACTGGCTCAGATCGATAGGCAGTTTGCCCACGCTCTGGGTGGCGTCGACGTGGAACACGATACCGCGGCTACGACATATTTCGCCGATGGCGGCAATATCCTGCACCACGCCGATCTCATTATTCACGTGCATGATGGAAACCAGAATGGTGTCGTCACGCATGGCGGATTGCAGCTCTTGCAGATCGATAATGCCGTTGCGCTGCGGCGCCAGATAGGTGACGTCAAACCCTTCGCGCTCCAGCTGACGACAGGTGTCGAGCACCGCTTTATGTTCCGTTTTGCTGGTGATAACGTGCTTGCCTTTCTTCTGATAGAAGTTGGCGGCGCCTTTAACGGCCAGATTGTCCGCTTCCGTGGCGCCGGAGGTAAACACAATCTCTCGCGGGTCCGCGCCCACCAGTTCAGCAATTTGATTACGGGCGATATCGACCGCTTCCTCCGCCTGCCAGCCAAAACGGTGGGAACGGGAAGCCGGGTTGCCAAAAGTACCGTCCAGGGTTAAAAACTGCATCATTTTTTCAGCCACGCGCGGATCAACCGGCGTAGTGGCTGAATAGTCCAGATAAATCGGTAACTTCATTGCTCATAAACTCCGTACATCACTTCAAAACGTGCAAAGCGTTTTGTTTTTATTGGGTATATATGTTGTTAAAAATATCAGGCGCGCAAATTGACGTTGACGTTGATGGTGTCCTGTACGCGTCCGTTGGCCGCGCGGCGCGTATCGCCTTCCTGACGCTCCGCAACGTCCAGCACTTCTTTATTATTCACCAGCTCATCCAAGGTAATATTGTTCAAAAAGTCGGTGATGCGGTCGCTCAGATCGCGCCACAGCGTGTGCGTCAGACAACGCTCGCCGCCCTGGCAGGTTTCACGCCCCTGGCAGCGCGTCGCGTCCACGGATTCGTCTACGGCGGAGATCACCGCGCCCACGGCGATTTCTTTGGCGTGTTTACCCAACAGATAACCCCCTCCCGGACCGCGAACGCTGGCAACCAGCTCATTTTTACGCAAGCGTGAAAACAGCTGCTCCAGGTAGGAGAGCGAAATACCCTGACGCTCAGAGATATCGGCAAGCGGAACCGGGCCTTCCTTGGAGTGCAGAGCCACATCGAGCATGGCGGTAACGGCATAACGGCCTTTAGATGTCAGTCTCATGATAGTGGTACCTGTAGATAAAACATGTATTATTGGAACATGTATTGGCTGAACATAGCCTGAGTCTGACATTCCCGACTGTTCTAGTCAACTATTTAACCTAGTAAACTACTCAAGTATTATTCGTGCTTATTTTTCTGCACCGAACTCAGTATGCCGCGCAGGATATTCAGCTCCTGACTCTCCGGCCGCGCGCGGGTAAACAGCCGGCGTAGCTTATTCATCACCTGCCCTTGATGAGCCTGCCGGATAAAGCCCGTTTGCAGCAGCGTCTGTTCAAGGTGCTGATAAAAACGTTCCAGGTCGTCCGCCAGCGGGTAAGGCGTTTCGCCGTGCTCCTCCCGACCGGCCTGCAAACGGTCCAAATGGGCGACGCGAACTTCATAGGCCAGAATCTGCACGGCCATCGCCAGATTCAACGAGCTATACTCCGGGTTCGCCGGAATAGCAACATGGTAGTGGCACTTCTGCAGTTCATCGTTGGTCAGGCCGACGCGTTCCCGGCCGAACACCAGGGCGACCGGCGCGTATTCCGCTTCCCGGGCGCTGCGCACCCCGCACTCCCGCGGCTCCAGCATCGGCCAGGGCAAGGTGCGCGAACGCGCGCTGGTTCCCACTACCAGACCGCAGCCCTCAAGGGCCTGATCCAGGGTATCCGCCAGCACGGCGTTGCCAATCACGTCGCTGGCGCCGGCGGATAGGGCTATCGCCTGCGAGTCGGGTTTTACCAGCGGATTAACCAGATAGAGTTGACTCAACCCCATGGTTTTCATCGCTCTGGCGACCGACCCCATATTGCCGGTGTGGGACGTTTCAACCAGAACAATGCGAATATTGTGTAACATGCGGACTCTGTAATACGAGGAGGAAATCGCAGCATTCTAACACAATCTTAGATATTTTCCTTTTCCCCTGCTATAATGCGCACCGCTTTCTGTTCTTTAACATTCCAGTGGACGATACCATGCACCCGATGCTCAACATCGCTATACGCGCTGCGCGTAAAGGCGGTAATTTAATTGCTAAAAATTACGAAACCCCTGACGCCGTAGAAGCCAGCCAAAAAGGCAATAATGATTTTGTCACCAACGTTGACCGGGATGCCGAGCGCCTGATCGTTGAAGTTATCCGCAAGTCTTATCCGCAACACACCATTATTGGTGAAGAGAGCGGCGAGCTGACGGGGGAAGATCAGGATGTGCAATGGGTTATCGATCCGCTGGATGGCACCACCAACTTTATCAAACGTCTGCCGCACTTCGCGGTCTCTATCGCGGTGCGCATCAAAGGCCGCACCGAAGTCGCCGTAGTTTACGATCCCATGCGCAATGAACTGTTTACCGCCACCCGCGGCCAGGGCGCGCAGTTGAACGGCTACCGCCTGCGCACCAGCAATGCCCGCGATCTGGACGGCACGGTGCTGGCGACCGGTTTTCCGTTTAAAGCCAAACAGCACGCCAAAGGCTATATCAACATCCTCGAAGCGCTGTTTACCCAATGCGCGGATTTCCGCCGCACCGGTTCCGCCGCACTGGATCTGGCCTATGTCGCCGCCGGTCGCGTTGACGGCTTTTTTGAGATCGGCCTGAAACCATGGGACTTCGCCGGCGGCGAACTGCTGGTGCGCGAAGCGGGCGGCATCGTCACCGACTTCGTCGGCGGCCACAACTATCTTGCTTCCGGCAACCTGATTGCGGGTAATCCACGCGTGGTGAAATCCATTCTGGCGACTATTCGCGATAATCTCAGCGATGCGTTAAAACGCTGATACCTTTCAGTACAATCTGTAACAAGCCATGCCAGCCCAGTGCTGGCATGCTTTTTTTAATTATTCCAGCCCGTTGCACGCTTCCATCCGTAGAGTAATTCTATAAATATATGAGAATAGTTATTAAAATCATTTTTCTTCAAAAATGGAAAATACCAGGATCAGGACAATGCTCAAGAAAACGCTATTTGGTCTTTTGCTGACCGCATCGCTAACCGCTCCCTTTGCCAGCCTCGCCGCGCAATATCCGCTCACCGTTACGGATATCGACGGGCAGGAAATCGAAATCAAACGGGAACCGCAGCGCATCGTGCTACAGGATGGCCGCGACATCATGGCCCTGGCCCTGCTCGACAGGGAGAATCCGTTTCAACGCCTGGTCGCCTGGAATAACCTGCCGAAAAGATCGGATGCGGCCACCTGGGCGCTGATGACCAAAAAATGGCCGCAGGCCGCTGAAATCCTGGATATGGGCTTTGGCGACAAGGGAGAGGTTGAACTGGAGAGCGTGCTGTCGAAACGGCCGGATCTGATGATCGCGCAGCTGCGCGCCAAACCGACGTTAGCGGACAACGGCATTATCAACAAGCTGAAAGCGCTTAACATTCCGCTGGTGTTTGTCGACTATGAGGTCAACCCGGTGCGGAATACCGCCGCCAGCATTGACCTGCTGGGTAAGGTGTTGAACAGGGAAGAGAACGCCAAAGCCTATACCGACTTTTATCGCCGGCATCTGGCGGATATCCAGAAACAGACGGCATCGCTGCCGGCCAAGGCAAACGTATTTGTCGAAGCCTGGGCCGGACGCTCGGACGCCTGCTGCTTCAGCCATGCCCACAACGGCTGGGGCGGACTGGTGGAAGCCGTCGGGGCGCGTAATATCGGCTCTGAATTACTGCCGGGCGCCAACGGCTACGTTTCATTGGAAAAACTCATCAGCATGAAACCGGACGCCTACATCATGACGGGCGCCAAACGGGGTAAAGCCAACGCCAGCGGCGTGAATCCGCTGCCGTTCGGCCTGGGCGCCGATGAGAAAAGCATTGATGCGCAGGCAGCCATATTGTTAAACCGCACCGGGGTCAGCCAGATTCCGGCCGTGCAGCAAAAAAAGACCTACGGCATCTATCATCAGTTTTATAACAATCCTTTCAATATCATCGGTATGGAATACCTGGCAAAAGCCATCTATCCGCAGCGGTTTTCCACGCTGGATCCGGATGCGAACTACCGCTATGTCGTGCGTCATTTCACCGGCTTGCCCGACAGCGAGTTTATCTTTTTCTGGAAACCGGCTAAGTAATCCTTTATGAGCGTAACAACCGATCCCAAAATTACCGGCGCGTCCGACGTAGTGGAAAATCCCACTTTAGGAAACCAGATTTCCGAAAATGACGTCGCGCACCGCTATCGGCATATTGTGCGCCGCCGGATGAGCGCCATCGCGCTGCTGGTGGCGGCGATCGTCGGCTCGCTGCTGCTGGATTTCACCATGGGCCCCGCGGGGCTGACGCTGGACGTGTTATGGCAAACGCTGACCCACCCCGAACTGGCCGACGCGGGCACCCGAGTGATCGTCTGGGAGATCCGTCTGCCTTACGCCCTGATGGCGATTATCGTCGGGCTGTCGCTCGGTCTGGCGGGCGCGGAGATGCAAACCATCCTCAATAACCCGCTGGCCAGCCCGTTTACGCTGGGCGTGTCGTCCGCCGCGGCATTCGGCGCAGCGCTCGCCATCGTGCTGGGGATCGGGATTCCCGGCATACCGGCGCAGTGGTTTATTTCCGCCAACGCCTTTTTCTTTGCCCTGCTGGCCGTACTGCTGCTGGACGGCATCACGCGCTGGACCCAGGTGGCCACCTCCGGCGTGGTGCTGTTCGGCATTGCGCTGGTGTTTACCTTTAACGCGCTGGTTTCCATGCTGCAATTCATCGCCAGCGAAGACACGCTGCAAGGGCTGGTGTTCTGGACCATGGGCAGTCTGGCGCGGGCATCCTGGGAAAAGCTGGGAATTTTGCTGCTGGTGCTGCTGGCCGTGATGCCGCTGTCGCTGATGAGCTCCTGGAAACTCACCGCGTTGCGGCTGGGGGAAGATCGCGCCGTCAGCTTCGGGATTAACGTGCGGCGTCTGCGTCTGGCGACCTTGCTGCGCATCAGCATTCTGTCGGCCATCTCGGTGGCCTTCGTCGGTCCGATCGGTTTTATCGGCCTGGTGGCGCCGCACATCGCCCGCATGATATTCGGCGAGGATCACCGCTTCTACCTCCCCGCCAGCGCGCTTATCGGCGCACTGGTGCTTTCGCTGGCTTCCGTGGCCTCGAAGAACCTGATCCCCGGCGTGATTATTCCCGTCGGGATCGTTACCTCGCTGGTCGGCGTGCCTTTCTTCCTGAGCATTATTCTGCGCCACAGGGGGAACGTATGAGCCAGCCGATATCTTCGGGATTACGCATTGCGCATTTTCGGGCGGGCTACCCTAAACGCCAGGTGATTGACGATCTGTCCGTCCCCTTGCTGCCGCGCGGAAAAATCACCGTGTTGCTCGGGCCGAACGGCAGCGGTAAATCCACGCTGCTGCGCGCCATGGCCGGGCTGGGGGCCTGCGAGGGCGAGCTGTGGCTGGACGAGAGCAACCTGATGCAGCTGTCGTTCGCCAAGCGGGCGGAAAAAGTGGTTTACCTGCCGCAGTCCCTGCCGGCCGGCGTGCACCTGCACGTGCTGGAATCCATTATCGTCGCCCAGCGCGCCTCCGGCGGCCTGCACGGCGCCAACAGTCAGTCCGAAGTGATGGCGCTGCTGAAGCAGCTGGGCATCGAGCATCTGGCGTTAAGCTATCTCGATCAGCTTTCCGGCGGGCAAAAGCAGCTGGTCGGGCTGGCGCAGTCGTTAATTCGCCAGCCCTCGCTGTTGTTGCTGGATGAACCCCTCAGCGCGCTGGATCTGAACTATCAGTTCCACGTGATGGATCTGGTCCGCCGGGAAACGCGCAAACGAGGCATTATCACCGTGGTGGTGGTGCACGATATCAATATCGCCCTGCGTCACGGCGATCACGTGCTGATGCTGCAAAACGGCAACCTGATTGCCAATGGCGCGCCCGCCGAAGTGATCAGCCCGGAAAGCCTGGCCGCGGTCTATGGCGTGAAGGGACGTATCGAACGCTGTTCGCAAGGCATTCCACAGGTGATTATCGACGGGTTGGTCAGCGAACCGAGCAGTTAGTCAGGCAGGCGCTGACGGCAAATTGCCGTCAGCGCGCTTTTCGTCAATCAGGATTTTGCCGGCAGCGTCACCCAGTAACCGGGCTGATACGGCAGCGGCAGAAACTTCTCGTGGAAGATGCGGAAGGTGGCGTCCGGATCGATATCTTTAAACAGATCCGGATGAAGCCATTTGGCGATGGCCTGAATGGCGACGAACTGATACGGGCTGTCGTAGAACTGATGCCAGATGGCGTGCGCATTACCGTTGGTCGCCACAGGCAGCGTTTTAAATGCGGCGCGCTCCATCAGCTTTTGCAGACGTTGCAACGCAGCCTGGCGATCGGCGCCGGGGCCGACGCCTACCCAGCCGTTCGCCGTATTGTAGTTTTTCCAGTTCGCGCCGGTCACAATCACCACATTCGGCCGCGCGCTGATAATCTGCTCCGGATTGAGCGACCCAAAGGTGCCGGGGATCAGGTTCTTGGCGATGTTCTCGCCGCCGGCCACCTCCACCATGCGGCCGAAGTTTTCGTTGCCGAACGACATGCAGCATTCGTCTTCATAGCCCCCCGCGCGATCGATCATCACCTTCGGACGCGGACCCTGATAATTTTTCAGCCGCTCGGTAACGATATCAATCTGCTGACGGCGGAACTGTATAATCTCCTCGGCGCGCTGCGGTTTGCCCAGCAGCTGCCCCATGATATGAATACTTTTCTCGGCATTCTCAAACGGCTTTTCGCGGAAATCGATAAACACCACCGGGATGCCCAGCGAAGCGAGTTTATCGATCAGCTTCCCTTCGTCCGTAGCGGCCTTCGACTCCAGATTCATCAGCACCAGATCGGGCTTTAACGTCAGCGCCTGCTCGACGTTAAAGGTGCCGTCTTTCGCGCCGCCGAAGGTGGGCAGTTTTTTTATCGCCGGGTATTTGTTTTCATAGGCCAGATAGCCGTCATAATCCGCTTTCGGCAGATCGTCGCGCCAGCCCACCACGCGCTGGAACGGCGCTTCGGTATCAAAGGCGGCCAGCAGGTAAATTTGCCGCCCCTCGCCTAAAATAATCCGTTGAACCGTGGAGTTAATTTCAACCTTTCTGCCGCTGACGTCTTCAATCACAATCGGCGCGGCGCTAACCGCAAAAACGGCGCCTAAACTCAATATGGCGACCAGCGAGCACAGCCACTTTTTCATTTATTCCCTTCTCCGGACAAGACCACAAATGATAATCATTATCGACGAAGCGGGATAATATAATGCTGATGTTAAATCAGGCAATGCGTTTTTATATAATTGTTAACGACAGGTAATATCACCCGGCAAAGGGGCGAAGCCCGCCCATCATTGCCGGCTGCGCGCTCAGATAGAGCAAAACGCCGCTGCCCAGCAGAATAACCCCGCCCGCCAACGACAATAACGACCAGGCGGCGCGCTGCCAGACGGACGGCGTACCCTTCCCGCTCAGACGTTCCACCAGCCGGCGACAATAAAAGACCATCATCGCCAGCGCGGAAATGGTCAACGCCGTTCCCAGCGCCATCACCAGCGCCGCGGCGATCCCCCAGAGAAATACGCCTATCACCTTGGAAAACAGCAATACCAGTATCGCTCCGGAGCAGGGCCGCAAGCCCATCGCCAGTACGATCATCAGCCGGGTGCGCCAGTGGCCGTCCCGGCTGAGCTCCGCATTGCTGGGAAGATGCCGATGCCCGCATCCGCAATCGGCATGGTGTTGATGAGCGGGCGCAGATACCGCGCCCAAAGGACGAATGCGGCGATCGTCCGCCGGGTCAAGCGGGGTCAGACGGAGAATGGTCGCCGGTTTAGGCCGCTGGAAAAGCGTGAAATACAGCTGCCTGGCCGCCCGAAAGCAGAGCAGCGCGCCCAGCCCGGCCACCAGGATAAAGCTCCCTTTCTCCAGCCAGAAACTGCTGCTGTGCAGCGTGCGGCTTGAAAGCTGCAATATCCCCAACACCACGGAGACCAGCAGCACCGCCATGAGTCCTTGCACCAGCGAAGCGGCGAAGGTCAGACGCAGGCTGCTTTTCAGTTTGGAGGGATGGGTCGCCAGATAGGTCATGATGACCACCTTGCCGTGCCCCGGCCCGACGGCGTGCAGCACGCCGTACGCCAGGCTGAACGCCATCAGACCGAGCCCCGCCTGATGCGGCCGGTCCGCCACCATCTGCAAGAGTTGCGACATCTGCTGGTGCAGCGATTTTTGCCACACCGCGCTTTGCAGCACGATTTGCGGCCAGTAGCCAATCGCCTCGCGCAGCGCCAGCGCGAACAGCAGGAAAAACAGCCACAGCGGCCACAGTTTTAACAGGGGTCGACGCCGCAACGGCGGCTCACTCACATTTACTGACATTGTAACGTCACCTGCTGGGCGAATTGCTTACCGAGTTCCATATCTTCTCCCGGCGAATCATTTTTATCCAGAGAGAGCGCATAGGACCGTAAATCCGCGCTGGGCGTCGGCGTCACCAGCGTGGTTTTGCAGCGTGAGGCCAGCGCGGGCGCCAGCCTGACGGCGCTTTCATTCGGGTAAGACATATCGACGAAATAGGTGGGATCGTAAGTGGAAATCAACAGCGGTTTCCCCGCCAGCGGCTGGGGATGCGCCAGCGGCAGGACAAACTCCAGCACCGCCTGATTGCCCTGGCGGGAAAGGTGGTATTCGCTCGGCATCGCCGCATATTTCACGGACTGGTTAGCGCGGTAGATTTCGGTGAAGTAGTGCTGTCCCAGCACGTTGGCCATCACCTCCGCCGCCAGTTTCTTCCACACCGCCGAGTCTTTCGCCGCATTGCCCGCATCGTAAAGCAGGTCCGCCGAGGTAATGGGGTCCATGGTCCAGCGCATCCGCAGGCCGGTAATCCGTTCGTTTTGACTCTCAACCGTGGTTTGCATATCGATAAAGCTATGCGGATGGGCCAACGCCGGCGGGCCGCCGAGCGCCATGCCGACCGTCAACAGGCTTATGCGCCAGCGCATTAGCAGGTTATGCAACAACATCTACTCCTTATACCTTTCTGCTAGCCCGCCCACGGGCTGAAGGACGCACAAACAGCGCCGGAACCGCCAGCATCGCCATCACCCAAAAGGTTCCGCTCGGCGAATGCTCGAACAGGAAGCCGGAAACCACGGTCATCAGCGCGATGCTCCCGCCCATCCCCAGCGCTGAATAGACCGCCTGCAACCGTAATACGTCGCCGCCGCTGCGCGCGGCGATAAAGCGCATCGCCGCCAGATGGCACACGGTAAAGGTGCCGCAGTGCAATATCTGTATCACAATCAGCCACGGCAGCGCCACCGTCGCCCCCATCATCCCCCAGCGAACCACGCCGCACGCCGCGGAGAGCAGTAATAAATCTCTGGCGCTCCAGCGGCGAAACAGGCGCTGGCTAAAGGTGAAAATGACAATTTCCGCCACCACGCCCAACGACCACAGATAGCCGATAATCGATGCGGAATAACCGGCATCCTGCCAGTAAATCACGCTGAAACCATAGTATGCCGCATGCGCCCCTTGCAACAGGGACACGCACAGCAAGAAACGCCATACCGGAGGTTCGCGAAACAGGGTTTTCCAGGGCGTGACGACCGTCGATTGCGTTGCGGACGCGGCCGTTTCCGGCATCACGCTGGGGCGAAACAACATGCCAAGAAACATGGCCACCAGCCCGGCGCTCAGGATCGCCAGAATCGCCGGATGCCCCCAGACGGACACCAGCTCGCCGGTAACGGCGGAACCGATGACAAAAGCAATCGATCCCCAGACCCGCACCTTGCCATAATCCATGGCGATCTGCCGTTGCCAGGTGGCGGCCAGCGCATCCGTCAAGGGCACCAGCGGGGCAAAAAACAGGTTGAAGCCGATCATCACCAACAGCAGCCATAGCCAGGCATTCCCTAACCAGAAGCCGACGGATAACCCCAGCGTCAGCACCCCCAGTATCCGCAAAGCCAGTATCAGTTTCGACGGATCTTTCACGCAGGGCGTAATCACCAGACTGCCGACGCAACGGGCGACCAGACCGGCCCCCAGCAGCACGCCGATGGATTCGGCGGAAAGCCCCTCGCCTTTTAACCACCCGCCCCAGAACGGCAGGAAAATGCCATAACAAAAAAAGTAAGTGAAGTAGCTTAGCGCCAGCCAACGCGTTGAATGCAGAACCATGACTCCCCCTCATTGGTTGGCTACTCTGTCAGAGAGCGGGCGCCGGCGCAATGCGTTATTCACCATAAACGGCGCTAAGTGGGGATGATGCTAAAGATAAAAAAAAACGCCAGCGCAAAGGCTGGCGTATTGACCTACGGCCCCGGAGGCAATATCCGGGGCGATGGCGTTGCTATCAGGCGTAAACCGGGAAACGGGCGCAGATATCCAGCACTTTCCGCTTGGTGCGCTCGATGGTGGCTTCGTCGTTGATATTGTCCAGCACGTCGCAGATCCAGCCCGCCAGTTCGCGCACTTCCGCTTCCTTAAAGCCGCGACGCGTCGCCGCCGGCGTACCGATACGCACGCCGGAAGTGACGAACGGACTCTTGGGATCGTTCGGCACGCTGTTTTTATTCACGGTGATATTGGCGCGGCCCAGCGCGGCATCGGCATCTTTACCGGTGATATCCTTGCTGACCAGGTCCAGCAGCAGCAGATGGTTGCTGGTGCCGCCGGAAACCACGTTATAGCCGCGGTCCAGGAACACCTCGACCATGGCTTTGGCGTTTTTGGCCACCTGCTGTTGATAAACCTTGAATTCAGGCTCCATCGCTTCTTTCAGCGCCACCGCTTTACCGGCGATAACGTGCATCAGCGGGCCGCCCTGGCCGCCGGGGAATACCGCGGAGTTCAGCTTTTTATACAGATCTTCGTCGCCGCCTTTCGCCAGAATCAGACCGCCGCGAGGACCGGCCAGCGTTTTATGGGTGGTGGTGGTGACGATGTGCGCGTGCGGAAGCGGCGACGGGTAAACGTCCGCCGCCACCAGACCGGCGACGTGCGCCATATCGACGAACAGATAAGCGCCGATGCTGTCGGCGATTTCACGCATTTTCGCCCAGTCGACGATGCCGGAATAGGCGGAGAAACCGCCGACGATCATTTTCGGCTTATGGGTGCGAGCCAGTTCCGCCATCTCGTCGTAATCGATCTTGCCGCTTTCATCGATACCGTAAGGAATGACGTTATAAAGTTTACCGGACAGGTTGACCGGGGAACCGTGAGTCAGGTGGCCGCCGTGCGCCAGGTTCATGCCCAGAATGGTATCGCCCGGCTGCAACAGCGCGGTGTAGACGGCAAAGTTGGCCTGAGAGCCGGAGTGCGGCTGTACGTTGGCGTAATCGGCGCCGAACAGCGCCTTGGCGCGATCGATAGCCAGCTGTTCAACCACGTCCACATACTCGCAACCGCCGTAATAACGCTTGCCGGGATAGCCTTCGGCGTATTTGTTGGTCAGCTGAGAACCCTGAGCCTGCATGACGCGTGGGCTGGTATAGTTTTCTGACGCAATCAGTTCGATATGCTCTTCCTGACGCACCACTTCCTGCTCCATTGCTTGCCACAGTTCGGCATCATAATCGGCAATGTTCATTTCACGCTTTAACATCCGCATCTCCTGACTCAGCTAACTTACAATATACTGGAAAACAATCACCCTATTGGGTACTGGCCTATAGTGTAAACCGTTTCTCCCTTTTGAAGATAGGCCTTGACAGAGGTTTTTACGCAAACGATTAGCTACAGGCGGCACAAGGGCTGCGGCGATTTATTCCCCCTGGCGGGAAACGGAATTTTCTTCATCTCCATGCTGTTTTTTCTTCATGTGGACATAATCCATTTTAGCCATCCCGGCTGCCAAAATTAGGTGCATAATACCCCCCTTTATTCTTGCAACAAGCTTGCCCCCATAAAAGGAAGCGCTAACTTCATCCGGCAATCAGCGGCAGCAGCAAAGCAATATTTTTTCGATTATCGCAACAAGGAATAGGGTTAATCATGTTAAAACGTTTTTCCGGTGGTATGACTTTCGTTATTATGACTTCCGCTCTGCTGTTTTCCGCCCCCTGGGCGCCGGCGCACGCCAAATCATCCGCCGCCGCGCATAACGCCACGCCGCCAAGCGCCACCGAAATCATGCCCGCCCTTAAACTGGGGGAAAACACCGCCCTGACGGGCAGCGTGACGCACCGCGAAATCCACCTGCCCGCCACCATTATTATCCGCGATCAGCAGGGCCAGCGCCGGCAAACCCGCACCGACGACGCCGGGAAATATCATATTGACGTTGCAGGATTATCGTCGCCGCTGCGCCTGCTGGCCATCGAATCCGGCGGCACCAACTGCCAGCTCAGCAATATTCCCCGCGCCATTTGCCTCAACGCCCTGGCCCCGACTCTTCAATCCGGCGGCGATAATATCGTCAATATCAACCCGCTGACCGACCGTATCGTTTCCGACGTCGCCGTCGCCGCCGGCTATATCGGCCCGCAGCAATTGTGGGACGACTCCGCGTCGCCCACGCTTAACGGCGTCGCCTGGAAAAAGGCTTACGCCGCGTTTCATGCCGGCTTTAATTCGGCGCTGAAACAGGCGGGCATCGCCGCGCCGGCGCATTTCGATCCCCTGACCTATCCCGCCGCGCAGCAGGACGCCGTCAACAATATTATTCAGGTGATTAACCATAATCGCAGTTATGACAATGATACCGGCTACGCAGGGCATACGGTGCTGACCGACAGCGCGTTTCGTCCGATTGTCGGACTGAGCGGTCAGGGCGGGTATGAGGCGTTGGACTATCGCTTTGCCCGCCAGAATCTGGAGGCGATGCAAAAAGCCCGGACGCGTATTTTCCTGGTGGGGGACTCCACCGCCGCCAGCTACGAAAAGGCGCGCCTGCCGCGCATGGGCTGGGGACAGGTTTTTGAACAGCAGTTCCGTAAAGACGGCGGGGTGAAAGTCGTTAACGGCGCGCGCGCCGGCCGCGGTTCGCGGGACTATTTCTATGCCGGCTGGTTTCGCCAGATGCAGCCGTTGATGAAAGCGGGAGATTTTCTCTTTATCCAGATGGGACACAACGATCAGAACTGTAACAGCGCCAGAGCGGTGCGGGGCATCGCCGACGTCGCCAATCTGTGCACCTACCCCAATAACGCCGCGGGTGAACGCCAATCCCCGCCGGGCAAATCCGACATGTCGTTCCAGACATCGCTGGAGCGCTACGTGAATTTTGCCCGCCAGCATCAGTTGATCCCGGTATTGCTCACGCCGACCACCCGCGTCCGCACCGCCGACGGCAAAGACGGCACTCCCGCGGTACACGGCCACTTTACCACGCAGAACGCGCAGGGAGGCTACGCGTTCGTCGGCGACTACAGCCAGACGATCAAAGAAACGGCCGCGGCCAATAACGTGGTTCTGCTGGATATCGAGTCCGCCACCATCGAGCTGGCCAACAAGGGCAATCGCAATCACTGGAAGCAATACTGGCTGGCGGTCGATCCCGCGCGCTATCCCTTCTACCGCAATCAGAGCGGCAGCCTGAGCAAACCGGATACCACCCACTTTCAGAAAAAAGGGGCGATTGCCGTGTCAGGGATCGTCGCGGATGCTATTCGCCGGACGGCGGAATTAAAAACGCTGGCGGATAAACTGGGCGACGGTCATAAATCGTAGGCGGATCCCCGCCTAGGGACGCGGGGATGACGGGGGTAGTATTCGCGGGGATAACGGTGGCGGTATTCACAAGGATAACGGAAAAGCCGCCTGCGGAGGCAGGTCCCCGCCTGCCGCCGCGGGGACGACCGGCCCAGAATAACGGGCCTAATATAGGCGTTAAATCGCTTCTTCGTCCTCTTCGCCGGTACGGATACGCACCACGCGGGCCACGTCAAAGACAAAGATTTTACCGTCGCCGATTTTACCGGTCTGGGCGGTCCGCATAATGGTTTCCACGCAGGTATCGACGATATCATCCGCCACCACGATCTCGACCTTCACCTTGGGCAAAAAATCGACCATGTACTCGGCGCCGCGATAAAGCTCAGTGTGGCCTTTCTGACGGCCGAACCCTTTCACTTCCGTTACCGTCATCCCGGTGATACCCACTTCAGCTAACGCTTCACGCACATCGTCCAGTTTGAACGGCTTGATAATCGCATCAATTTTTTTCATCAAAGAACCTTATACCTATGTTGCGGCCAAAGCCGGGCATCAGCGAACAAAAAGATTGCCGGAGCCAAACTTACAATCCATTAACCCTATTCTTTAAAATCATTGGCGTCCAACTCATGACGCCCCAACAGCTTATAAAACTCGGTCCGGTTACGCCCCGCCATTCGCGCGGCCTGCGTGACGTTGCCTTTGGCGATCTGCAACAGTTTGCGCAGGTAGTTCAGTTCGAACTGATGCCGCGCCTCGACGAACGTCGGCAGCGCGGTGTTTTCACCTTCCAGCGCCTGCTCGACCAGCGCCTCGCTGATAACCGGCGCGCTGGTCAGCGCCACGCACTGTTCAATCACGTTAACCAGTTGCCGTACGTTACCCGGCCAGCTTGCCGTCATCAACCGTTTCATGGCGTCGGTCGAGAAAGCGCGCACAAAAGGCTTATGTCTTGCGGCCGACTCGCGCAGCAGATGGGTCGCCAATAGCGGAATATCTTCCGCCCGCTCATGCAGCGCGGGCAGCTTCATATTCACCACGTTCAGGCGATAGTAGAGATCTTCGCGGAACTCGCCTTTTTCCATCGCCTTGGGTAAATCACGATGGGTGGCGGAAATGATCCGCACATCGATATCCAGATCGCGATTGCTGCCCAACGGGCGCACCTTGCGCTCCTGCAACACCCGCAACAGCTTGACCTGCAACGACAGCGGCATATCGCCGATTTCATCCAAAAACAGCGTACCGCCTTCCGCCGCCTGAAACAGCCCTTCCCGGCTGCTGACCGCGCCGGTAAAAGCCCCTCTCGCATGACCGAACAGTTCGGACTCCAGCAAAGGCTCCGGCAACGCGCCGCAGTTGATGGCGATAAAGGCTTTTTTCGCCCGCGGGCTGGCGGCATGAATCGCCTGGGCCAGCACCTCTTTCCCCGTACCGCTCTGGCCGTGAATCAACACGCTGACGTCCGACTGGGCGACCATCCTGGCCTGCTCCAGCAGGCGCAGCATCAACGGACTGCGGGTAACGATGGTTTCACGCCAGCTTTCATCGCCGGCCGGGGCGGACAAGGCCATCGCCTCGTCAATCGCCTGGTACAGCGCATCGCGATCGACCGGTTTGGTCAGGAAGCTGAATACCCCCTGCTGCGTCGCCGCCACCGCGTCGGGAATAGAGCCGTGCGCGGTAAGAATAATGACCGGCATGCCGGGCTGATAGCGCTGGATTTCCGAAAAAAGCGCCATACCGTCCATTTCATCCATGCGCAGATCGCTAATCACCAGATCGAAGTGCTCTCTGGTCAGCAGGCGCAAGGCTTCCTGACCGCTTTCCGCCGTCGTCACGCTGAAACCTTCGCTGGTCAGACGCATCCCCAGCAGCTTTAGCAGACTGGGATCGTCGTCCACCAGCAGCAAATTTGCCGCTCTCCGGGCTGTCATTGGCTTTTCGGCTCCTCGGTCGTCGATTGATCCGCCTCCGATTCGGCTGGCGGCGCGTAGGTGTCGTCCGCTTTTACCGCTCCCGAACCCGATTTCGTTGCCGCCTCGCCCCGCGCGCCGTCACGCTCCGCCGCCGGGTTGCGGCGATCGGCGTCGCTCTCGGGCAGTTCGCCCGAGAGCTGTTTACGCGACGAAAGCTGGCGTTCAATGTCCGTCAGGTTTTCCAGTTTTTTCCGGGTGGTCTCAAGCTGATATTGCAGATGGTTTTGCTGGATGCGCAGGGTGTCCAGCTGTTTATCGCTGGATTCCTGCAAACGCTTATAGCGCAGACGCTCATCGGATAACGCCAGAAACAGCGTTTGCCTGTCGCGCCAGGTCTGTATCAGCGGGCGTAATGCGGCGGGAAAGGCGAGACGATATACATTGATTTGCTCCAGCATCTGGCCTCTTTCCGCCTGCGTGATGCCGGCATTATCCAGCAAAATACCCCGCTTGAAGGCATTCTCCCAGCTGTCGGCCTCCAGCCGCTGCGCCTCTTCGCGCGCCTGATACTGGGGCAGGCGTCCGGCGCAATCCATCGCCCGCAGCCAGTAAAGCGCATTATTCATCGCCTCGCGGCCATCCACCCGCCAGAGATACCCGCACTGCGCCATGCGATAGTCGGTTACCTGCTCTTTCGGCGTTGAATTTTCCGTATCCTGCGACGATACGTAGCTGCTCACATTACTGATGCATCCGGCCAATGCCGCTACCGGCAATGACATCACCACGGCCTTTAACACACGGCTAACGGACATATCCAGCACGGCGGGCAGGATGCGCCGCGGGAAAGGACGGGCGAACCATTCATTCATTATCTATTCATTCTCAGAAGTTAATGGCAATTCAATACGAAAACAGACATCGGCATAGTCAACGGTTATCAGGCTTAGCTCGCCGCGCATACGGCGAATACAATCCCGGGCGATACTCAGCCCCAGCCCGCTGCCTTTTACCGCGCCTTTGCGCTGATGGCTGCCCTGATAAAAGGGCTCGAAAATCATACCACGCTCCGCGTCCGGAATCGGCGTACCGCTATTGGCGACGTCAATCTGCACCCGATTGCCGGTCAGACGGCTGCGGATCCAAATGTTACCGGATTCCTCACCATAGTGCACCGCATTGGAATAGAGATTATCGATGACGCGCATCAACAGCGTGGTTTCCGCCCAACAGTGCTCCGCCGCCAGTTCAATAGCGGTATGCATCATTTTCGTCCGGGCGGGCAGGCTGTGGGACGACACCACAATATCGACGATTTCCTCGATTTCGACCCGTTCCAGCTCCGTCGGCGCATCCGCCAGTTTACGATTATAGTCCAGCAGTTGGTCTATCAGCTGCAGCAGATGCCGGCTGCTACCGTCCAGAATGGATACCACCTCTTTCTGATCCGCCGTCAGGGGGCCGGCCACTTCATCCGCCAGCAGTTCGGTGCCTTCGCGCAGGCTCGCCAGCGGCGTTTTCAGCTCATGGGAAATATGCCGGAGAAACTCATGCCGCTGTGATTCCAGCCAGGAAAGCCGCTCGCTCAGCCAGATAATGCGCTGCGCCAGGGAACGAATTTCACGCGGTCCCTTAAAGGTGCTGGTATTGCCCAAAGATCGCCCTTCTCCCAGACGATTGATCATCCGCTCCACCTTATTTACCGGGCCGATGATCATCCGGGTAAACAGCACCACCAGTAACAGGCTGACCAGAAACAGCAGCAGTGACTGCCAGCCGAAAAATCGGCCGCGCTCGGCTATCGCCTGTTGCAGCTGCTGACCGCGGGAAAACACCACTTCACGGGTTATCTGGACCATCTGTCCGTTGGCGCGGGAGAAGTTTTCCAGCAGTTCGGAGGCATCCCGGCCGGGTCCGCTGTTGTGGCAGCTTAACTCCGCAAGCTGGGTTAAATACTGGCGCAGGGTTTGATAATAACGCGGCTCCGGCAGAACGGAGGCGTGGGAATCCAGCATCTGGGAATACTGATTGCGCTGATTTTGGTAGAGCGTCGCCAGCGTCTGGTCATCCAGCACGCAGTACTGGCGATAGCTGCGCTCCATGGCCAGGGCGACGCTGGTCATCGCCTCGCTGCGCCGGGCATCGGTCAAGGTGGTGCGGTTAATCTCCGCCGCCTGTTCGCTGAGGGTGTTCAGGCTTTGATACGCCTGATAAGCCAGCACCAGTAAAGGCAGCAGCACCAGCAGAAAAGCCATGATTACTAACTGTCGCAGGGAACGCGGAAATAAACGCCATCGTTTCAAGGAAATCATCTCATTACCCATCGGTTCGCTCTGATGCTAACTGAATCCGCCAAAAACGTCAGAAACGTTTTTAAACATTGCGTAGCAACGACAAGGTTAACAAGGGTGATCATCAACGGGAGAGGAAAGCGGACTGGACTTGGCATTACGCGGCCGGAAAAATAACCTCTTCCGGCCGCGTAACTGAATAGGCGGTGCCTCACTCAACGTGTCGCCCGATGTTTGATAAAGTCAGCTTGCGCGTACTGTTATCGATCTGGTGGACGATAGGCACCCTTTCTTTTGGCGTCATTCCGGATGTTATGAGCGAATTTATCTGCCAATCAGCAGCGCAATCATAACCAGTTGAATGAGCAACGGTGATTATTATGCACTTATCGTGCCAATTCTCAATAACTAATTTAACGCAATGATTTATATTTAGTTTTTTTAACGACACTTTAGCGAATCACTCTTTCGGCCGCCAATAACGGCGCGAAAACCCGCTTTATGTCGTCAAAAACAGACGTTTTTCCGCTTATGTGATCCAAATCATATAAATCAAGCGGTTAAGTGTCTCCAATCGGAGACAGTAAAATTTGCCTTTGTCGCAAAAACGCGACACAGGGCTATCGCCCTGTTGAGGTTGCTGACAAATCCACTCCACCATAGTCCTCACCGAATACCATTGTCATTCCCGAAATACCACCGTCATCCCCGCGAAGGCGGGGATCTGCGGGCATGACGGAGGGGTAAGGCATGGTGAATAAAAGTGTCTTGACCACTGACGCTTAACACAGTATCTGCTGCGCGCCGAACGCGATTACCCCAGCTGCCGGCGCGCGTTGCGGAACATACGCAGCCATGGGCCGTCTTCACCCCACTCTTCCGGATGCCAGGAGTTGCTGACGCTGCGGAATACGCGCTCGGGATGCGGCATCATCACCGTGGCCCGGCCGCTGGCGCTGGTCACGGCGGTAATGCCGTTGGGCGAACCATTGGGGTTAGCCGGATAATTCTCCGTCGCCTGGCCGTAGTGATTCACATAGCGCAACGCCACCAGATTATGCTGCTCAAGGGCCGCCAGATGCGCCGCATCGCGCACTTCAACCTGCCCTTCGCCATGGGAAACCGCGATGGGCATACGCGAGCCCGCCATGTCGTTCATAAACAGCGATGGGCTCTTCTCCACTTCAACCAGACTAAAGCGGGCCTCAAAACGGTCCGATTTATTGCGCACAAAACGCGGCCACAGATCGGCCCCCGGAATCAGCTCGCGCAGATTCGACATCATCTGACAGCCGTTGCACACCCCAAGCGCCAGCGTCTGCGGGCGCTGGAAGAACGCGGCAAACTCGTTGCGCACCCTAGCGTTGAACAGAATGGATTTCGCCCAGCCCTCGCCGGCGCCCAACACATCGCCGTAGGAGAAGCCGCCGCAGGCCACCAGCGCCTGAAAATCCTGCAGATCCCGGCGTCCCGCCAGCAGATCGCTCATATGGATGTCGACGGCGTCAAAACCGGCGCGGTGGAAGGCCGCCGCCATTTCAATATGGGAGTTAACCCCCTGCTCGCGCAACACCGCCACTTTCGGGCGGGCCTGCCGGGCGATATAGGGCGCGGCGATATCTTCCTGCGGATCAAACGTCAGCGCCACGTTCAGGCCCGGATCGTTGTCATCCTGCTTGGCGATATGCTCCTGATCGGCGCACTGCGGGTTATCGCGCAGACGCTGCATTTGCCAGGTGGTTTCCGCCCACCAGCGGCGCAGCGTGGTGCGGCTCTCATGGTAAACCACCTCGTCGCCGCGGGTAATGAGAAAACGGCCGCCCTCTTCGGCGCGGCCCAGGTAGTGAACGCAATCCGCCAGACCATGGCGGGCAAATACGCTTTCCACTTCGGCCTGACGGGAAGCGGCAACCTGAATCACCGCCCCCAGTTCCTCGTTGAACAGCGTCGCCAGCGCGTCGTCGCCCTGCGCGGCGATATCGACGTTCACGCCGCAGTGGCCGGCAAACGCCATCTCCGCCAGCGTCACCAGCAGTCCGCCGTCGGAGCGATCGTGATAGGCCAGCAGGGCTTTTTCCGCCACCAATTGCTGTATGGCGTTAAAGAAACCGGCCAGTTGATGCGCATTGCGCACGTCCGCGGTATCGCTGCCCAATTGGCGGTAAACCTGCGCCAGCGCGGTGGCGCCCAGCGCCTGGTGTCCGGCGCCCAGGTCGATCAGCAATAGCGCGTTATCCTGCTCGGCGCGCAGCTGCGGCGTCACCGTGCCGCGTACGTCCTCCACCCTAGCAAAAGCGGAAATCACCAGCGACAGCGGCGAGGTGATGGCGCGTTCTTCCTCGCCTTCCTGCCAGCGGGTTTTCATCGACATGGAGTCTTTGCCCACCGGAATGGTCAGCCCCAGCGCCGGGCAGAGCTCTTCGCCGATGGCTTTTACCGCATCATACAGCCCGGCGTCTTCTCCCGGATGGCCCGCCGCCGCCATCCAGTTGGCGGATAGCTTAACCCGGGTCAACGGACCGATATGGGTCGCGGCGATATTGGTCAACGCCTCGCCCACCGCCAGACGGGCGGAGGCGGCGAAATCAAGCAGCGCCACCGGCGCGCGTTCGCCAATCGACATGGCTTCGCCGTAGTAGCCGTCCAGGCTGGCGGTGGTTACCGCGCAGTCCGCCACCGGCACCTGCCACGGACCGACCATCTGGTCGCGCGCCACCATGCCGGTGACCGTGCGGTCGCCAATGGTAATCAGAAAGGTTTTTTCCGCCACCACAGGTAGATGCAGCACGCGCTCCACCGCTTCCGCCAGATAAATGCCGTCCCGCTGTAGCGGCGTGCCCGCCGCCTGCTTGCGCTCGACGTCGCGCAGCATTTTCGGCGTTTTACCCAGTAATACGTCCAGCGGCAGATCGATCGGCTGATTGTTGAAGTGACGGTCGTTCAGCGTCAGGTGCAGTTCTTCCGTCGCCTCGCCGATCACCGCGTAAGGCGCGCGCTCGCGGCGGCAGATTTCGTCAAACAGCGCTAATTGCTCCGGCGCGACGGCCAGCACATAACGCTCCTGCGATTCGTTGCACCACACTTCCAACGGACTCATACCCGGTTCGTCATTCAAAATATCGCGCAGTTCAAAACGCCCGCCGCGGCCGCCGTCGCTGACCAGTTCCGGCATGGCGTTGGACAGGCCGCCCGCGCCCACGTCATGAATAAACAGAATCGGATTCTCCTCCCCCAACTGCCAGCAGCGGTCGATCACCTCCTGGCAGCGGCGCTCCATTTCCGGGTTATCGCGCTGCACCGAGGCGAAATCCAGGTCGGCGTCCGACTGGCCGGAGGCCATTGACGACGCCGCCCCGCCCCCCAGGCCGATATTCATCGACGGACCGCCCAGCACAATCAGCTTGGCGCCGACGCTGATTTCGCCTTTTTGCACATGGTCGGCGCGGATATTGCCAAGACCGCCGGCCAGCATGATGGGCTTGTGGTAACCGCGCAGTTCGCTGCCGTTATGGCTGTCCACCCGCTCTTCATAGGTGCGGAAATAGCCGGTCAGCGCGGGACGGCCGAATTCATTGTTAAACGCCGCGCCGCCCAACGGGCCGTCGATCATGATATCCAGCGCGCTGACGATGCGCTCGGGTTTGCCGAAGTCCTCTTCCCACGGCTGTTCGAAACCGGGGATACGCAGGTTCGATACCGAGAAGCCGACCAGGCCCGCTTTGGGTTTGGAACCGCGTCCGGTTGCGCCTTCATCGCGAATTTCGCCGCCGGAGCCGGTTGCCGCCCCCGGCCAGGGTGAAATCGCCGTCGGGTGGTTGTGGGTTTCCACTTTCATCAGGATATGCGCCTCTTCCTGATGGTAATCATAATTGCCCTGGGCATCGGCGTAAAAGCGCCCGACGGCGGAGCCTTCCATCACCGCCGCGTTATCCTTATAGGCGGATAACACGTGCTGCGGCGTGTGGCTAAAGGTGTTCTTAATCATCTTGAACAGCGATTTCGGCTGCGCCACGCCGTCTATCACCCAGTCGGCGTTGAAAATTTTATGCCGGCAATGCTCGGAGTTCGCCTGGGCGAACATATACAGCTCGATATCCGTCGGGTTACGGCCCAGCCTGGTAAACGCATCCAGCAGGTAATCGATCTCATCTTCCGCCAGCGCCAGCCCCAGGCGGACGTTCGCTTCTTCCAGCGCCTGACGGCCCTGCAACAGGATCTCGACGCGTTTTAACGGCGCGGGCTGGTGATGAGAGAAAAGTTTTTCAGCCTGCCGCATCTCATCGAAAACGCTTTCCATCATGCGATCGTGCAGCAACGCCCCCAGTTGCCGCCACTGTTCATCGTTCAGCGTCGGCGCATGAATGTAGAAAGCCAGGCCGCGCTCCAGACGCAAGACCTTATTCAGCCCGCAGTTATGCGCAATATCGGTGGCTTTGGAAGACCACGGCGAGATGGTGCCGGGACGAGGAGTAACCAGCAGCAGACGGCCTTGCGGTTCGTGTTCGGCGAGAGAAGGACCGTATTTCAGCAAACGCGTCAGTTTGGCCTGTTCATCGTTGTTCAGCGGCGCGCTGACATCGGCGAAATGCACGTATTCGGCATAGATATCACTGATCGGCAAAAAGTGCTCTTTGCAGCGGACAAGCAGTTTATTAATACGAAAAGCCGACAAAGCAGGTGAACCACGCAGTATTTCCATAATCTAAAGTTCTCTCGTCTTCGATGCACTGACTGGCGTGCAGTCATTGGGCGCTACAGGGGGGAAACGCGCGCCATTATAGTGAATCCTGCCCCCGGACGAAACCGTTTGCGCGGTTATTGTTGCACATCGCATGGCGGCATAGGTTAATCATTAACCAAATCAATAAAAGTTGCACGCCGGCGCTTTGTTACGCAAAATGCCCCGACTCTGGGACTTTCGTATAAAAAATCGCCTGGAGCGATTTTCAACGCTGCTTGCGGCGGCCCTTAAGGGTGGCTACAGACTAAGAGGCTGGCAAGCCGCAGAGAGACGACTATTTGAAGCGTTTAAAATTAAACTATTTTTTCATCGGGGTTATCACGCTGCTGCTGGCGCTGGCCTTATGGCCCAATATCCCCTGGCGCAGTAGTCAGGACGATCAGCTCAGACAGATCCTTTCGCGCGGCGAGTTGCGGATCAGCACCATCGACTCGCCGCTGACTTACTATCTCAGCAAAAGCGCCCCGGCAGGTCTCGATTATGAACTGGCAAAACGTTTCGCCGACTATCTCGGCGTCAAGCTGGTGGTTTCGTCGCGTAAAAATCTTGACGATCTGTTCGACGACCTGGATGACGACGATGCGGATATACTGGCCGCCGGGCTGATCTACAATCATGAGCGCCTGGGGCGTTACCGCGCCGGACCGACCTATTATTCGGTCTCGCAACAGCTGGTGTATCGACTGGGGAACGCCCGTCCCAAAACGCTGGAAAAGTTGACGGGCCGCCTGGCCGTAACCTCAGGCTCCGCGCACGTCGCCACGCTGCGCGATCTGAAAACCGACAAATATCCGCAGTTAAACTGGGAGTCGGCTTCCGAGCTGACCACCCAGGAGCTGCTGAAAGAGGTGGTTGACGGAAAACTCGACTATACGCTGGGGGATTCCGTCACCATCGGTTTAATGCAGCGCATCCATCCGCAGCTCGCCGTGGCATTCGATCTCAGCGATGAAGAGCCGGTCACCTGGTATATGCGGCGCTCGAATGACGACAGCCTGGCGGCGGCGTTGCTGGATTTTTTCAGCCGCATCGTTGAAGACGGCACTCTCGCCCGGCTGGAGGAAAAATACCTGGGCCACGTGGGCGAGTTTGATTACGTCGACACCACCACCTTCCTGCGCGCCATTGATGAAACCCTGCCCGATTTCCAGCCGCTGTTTGAAAAATACGCGACGGAGATCGACTGGAAACTGCTGGCCGCCATCTCCTATCAGGAGTCGCACTGGAATCCGCTGGCCACCTCGCCGACCGGCGTTCGCGGGCTGATGATGCTCACCCGCAACACGGCGGAAAGTCTGAACGTGACCGACCGTCTCGACCCGGAACAGAGCATTCGCGGCGGCGCGCAATATATGTCGCATATGATGCAAAAAATGCCCGACACCATTCCCGACGATGAAAAGATCTGGTTCGCGCTGGCGGCCTACAATATGGGGTACGCCCATTTGCTGGACGCCCGCAAACTGACCGCCAAACAGCAAGGCAATCCGGATAGCTGGGTCGATGTGAAAATACGCCTGCCGATGCTGAGCCAGAAGCGTTACTACACGCAGACGACTTACGGCTACGCGCGCGGACAGCAAGCCTACAGCTACGTGGAAAACATTCGTCGCTATATGGTAAGTCTTGAAGGGTATTTGCTGGAGAAAGAGGCCAGGGCAAAACTGCGGCTGTTGTCGGCGCAGGCTTATCCGGCCGTGGCGCCGGATAAAGTACCGGATTAGGCCGACGCCGCGCTTAATTCGCGGCCTTTTTTTCCGCGTCCCGCCGCGCTTTGTGCTGCTCGCGGCGCCGGCGGAAAAAAGCGCTCAGCGTGGCGGAGCATTCGGCGGCCAGGATGCCGGAATCGACGACGATCTGATGATTCATGCCGGGATGGCGCAGAATATCCACCAACGACCCGGCGGCGCCGGTTTTTTCATCCGCCGCGCCGTACACCAGCCGGCCGATGCGGCTGTGGATCATCGCCCCGGCGCACATAATGCAAGGCTCCAGCGTAACATACAGGGTGGTATGCAGCAGTCGGTAGTTCCGTAACGCCGCTCCGCCCTGCCGCAGCGCCATGATCTCGGCATGGGCGGTGGGATCATGGTGCCCGATCGGTCGATTCCAGCCTTCGCCCACCACCTGGTTGTCCAGCACCAGCACCGCGCCGACCGGCACCTCGCCTTCATCCTGAGCGCGCCGGGCCAGCGTCAGCGCATGGCGCATCCAATATTCATCATCCAGTACGCGGCTCACGATATCCTCTTACGCTATTTTCTGCTGTCACTTTTGGCGGCGGGCATTATACACGGACAACGCCGGAGAGGAATTACTCCAGCTGTTGCAAACTTCCCTTGGGCGTCACCCGCCAGCGATGCTCGCAAAAATAGAGCAGCGGATTATCCTGTTTACTGTCGCTATAGCCGCTATAGAGCTTCAGCGGCGCGCCCAGTCGCCGTTCCATCTGAATGACTTTTTCCTGCCCCAGACAGCGCAGCGTCAATACCCAGCCGCCGCAGCGCCGGTTTATCTGGCTTCCCATTAGCCGGACGCCGGGCAAAAAAGGCGCATCATGGTAGACCTGCTCCACCAGGCGCTGAGGCGAACCGGTTACCAGCCAGACCTGCGCCTGGGTATCCTGTAAATATTCTTTCAGCCGCTGCTGTACCTGCGGGAAAGGCGTCACCTGACGGCGAAAGTGACTGACGAACAGCTGTTCCAGGCGCACCAGATTATCTTCGCGGCGGCCAAAGGTAATCGCCCATAACAGCCAGCTCATCGGCCAGCGGGCGGCGCGGCCGCGCACCAGCAAACCGGCGCCGATAACCGGCAATAGCGGGACCACCAGCAGCAGATTGAGCGGCAACCGCCTGAGCAAAAAGCGCAAAAAACTACCGAACATATCCTGTTGATGCAGCGTGCCGTCCAAATCAAAAAACACGATGCGCAGGTCTGGCTTATCACTCAAAACGTTACTCCTCGGCAATCCGTTAATAAAAATAAGAGACGATGCTATACAAACCTTTCACCACCATCATCCCCGTCATCCCCGCGAAGGCGGGGATCTCATGCAACGCCGGGCTGCCAGTAAAAGCAGGTCCCTGCCTACTACCGCAGGGACGACGGAGAGTGGTTGCCGGAACGACGGAGGTACTGGTTAATTGACAAAGATTTTCCATCCATCAGACAACTCCCCTATCGTGCATCAGGCAATCAGCGCCTCGCGCAGATAGCCATTATGCCGTATCAGCTTCTGTCGTGCGTCTTGCGCGCTCACACCGCTCAGAATCATCAGAATAGCAGGTTTCACCTCATTCCCCGTCTGCGCTAACGCCTGCCGCGCCGTCTCCGCATCCGCGCCCGTGGCTTCGATGACTATCCGGCAGGCCCGATCCAGCAATTTGACGTTGGTGGCTTTCACATCCACCATCAGATTCTGGTACACCTTGCCCAACTTAACCATGACGCCGGTGGAAATCATATTCAGCACCAGCTTTTGCGCCGTTCCCGATTTCAGCCGGGTCGATCCCGTCAATGCTTCCGGGCCGACAAGCGGCGAAATGGCCACCCGGGCCTCCCGGGCTATCGGAGAGTCTGGATTGCAGGAGATGGCCGCGGTACGACAGCGCAGACGGCGGGCATAGCGCAAAGCGCCGATAACATAGGGCGTTCTGCCGGACGCCGCCAGACCGATCACCATATCATCCGCCGCGAGATTGAGCGCGACAAGATCGGCCTCGCCCAGCGCCGGATCGTCCTCCGCCCCTTCCACCGCGTTAAGCAACGCCCCCGGACCGCCGGCTATCAGGCCGATCACCAGCCCGTGCGGCACCCCAAACGTCGGCGGGCACTCCGCCGCATCCAGCACTCCCAAACGGCCGCTGGTTCCCGCTCCGAGATAAATCAGCCGTCCTCCGGCTTGCAGCGCCGCCGTCGCCAAATCGACCGCGTCGGCGATCGCCGGCAATACCTGGCGAATAGCCTCCGGCACCTTTTGATCTTCCTGATTAAAAGCCCGCATCATTTCCAGCGTAGAGAGCTTGTCCAAATCCATCGTGGCGGGATTACGGGTTTCCGATACCAGTTTCCCTAAATGGAGAACACCTGAATTCATCTTGCTTACCTCATGCATTGCGCCGCTCTTTTTCTTGCCGCGTTATCCTGCTGCCATAGTAATCACTTTTTGCCGCTATAAAAGTAAGATATTCTGCAACTATATCTATAATTTGATTTATTCGTCTGCGCGCGGTTGAGACTGCCCGTTGGGCACACAGAGAACATCGGTGCAATACCTCTTGCTTAAGGCATCCTGTTACAAGCTTTTTCTCGTCTGCTGTCTGCTGTTACTGCTGGCGGGCTTTCTGCGCGCGGAGTGGGACTTCCCCCTTATTACCCAGCGCACGGAGCAGCTTTACGGCCCCGCCGCGCCGGAAGCCAGACGAAGAATTAACGAATGGCAGGCATTGCTGACCGCCCAACGCAATGCGGGGGAACAAAAACAGCTGGAAGCCGTGAACCGTTTTTTTAATGACCGCTTGCTGTTTCGCGATGATAGGGTCATCTGGAATCAGGAAGACTATTGGGCCAGCCCCATAGAAGCGCTGCGCAAAGGCGCGGCGGATTGCGAAGACTACGCGATCGCCAAATACTTCACCCTGCGCCATTTAGGCGTAGCAAGTGAAAAGCTGCGCATCACTTACGTAAAAGCGTTGCGTCTTAATCAGGCCCATATGGTGCTTACCTATTATCCGACGCCGACTTCGATCCCTCTGGTGCTGGATAACCTGACGGGCAAAATTCAACCTGCGACCCAGCGCACCGACTTACTGCCGGTTTACTCCTTTAATGGAGAGGGATTATGGTTACCGGGCGCCAGCGGCAACAAGCGCGTCGGCGACAGTAAACGGCTTTCGCGCTGGCAGGCGTTATTAACCAAAATGCGCGCCGAGGGATTTTCAATTGAGGAGTAGGATGAGGCTATGTCTCTATACAAACAATTACTGATAGCCATCTGCCTGTTCGTGCTGATTATTTTCAGCGGGAGTTTTTTCGTCAGCCTGGAAAACTCCCGCGAGCACTCCAATAACCAGCTGCGTTCCCACGCTCAGGACGCGGCAACCGCGCTGGGGTTGTCCCTGACGCCGAATATTGACGATCCGGCGATGGTGGAGCTGATGGTCAGCTCCATCTTTGACAGCGGCTACTTTTCCAGCATCCGCATTCGCGATTTGAAAACGAATAACATTACCCTGGAGCGCACCGCGTCACCGGAAGTGCCCGACGTTCCGGCCTGGTTTGTGCGGCTGGTTAATCTGCAACCCGGCGCGGGCGAGGCGATAGTCATGCGCGGCTGGGAACAGGCTGCCAAGGTGGAAGTGGTCAGCCACCCGATGTTCGCCGTCACGCGGCTGTGGAAAAGCAGTTCGGCCACGCTTATCTGGCTGCTCAGCTGCGGTACGCTCGGGGTGTTGCTCGGGGCGATACTGCTGCGCCGCCAGCTGCGCCCGCTGGACTATATGGTCCAGCAGTCGCTGGCCATTACCCGCCGCGAGTTTCTCAGCCAGCCCGATCTGCCCAGCACGCCCGAGTTCCGCCGCGTAGCGCAGGCGATGAATCAGATGGTCAGCAAGCTGAAAACGCTATTTGAGGAAGAGGCCGAACGCAGCGAACGCCTGCGTCAGGAAGCCTATCAGGACCCGCAGACCGGTCTGGCCAACCGTCGCGCTTTCGATATTCAGTTTCAGAACAAACTTGCCGATGACGAGACGTCACCGGGCTTCCTGATTATGATCCGCATTCAGGATCTATCGGGCATGAACCAGCGGCTGGGGGGACATCGCACCGACACGCTGCTGGCTTCCATCGGACAGATCATCCGCACAACCCAAAAGCAGAACGTCACCACGGAAAGCCTGTCCGCCCGTATCCGCGGCGGCGAATTCGCCCTGCTCTGCCCCGGACTGGTGGATAAGGAAGCCTTCGCCCTGATAGGCGAGCTGACGCGCAATATTGAAAGCCTGTACTTGACCGGTGAAACCGACGTCTCCCCGGTGGCCAGATTTTGCATGGTGCCGTTCCGCCCCGGAGATAGCGCGCAATCCCTGCTGATACACGGCGACCAGGCGCTGACCAATGCCGAAAGCCATTCCGACACAACCACCGTCGACCAACCGCTGCAAACGTCGGAACAGGTGGAAACCGACCGGCATATGTGGTTTAACCGCCTCGATCCGATACTGGAACAGGAACGGCTGCAGCTTTTCCTGCAACCGGTGGTGGAGTGTCTCAACCCGGATAAGGTGCTGCATCATAAGGTGTTGGCAAGAATTGAGGATGAACAGGGAAACAGTATTGCCGCGGGCCGCTTTCTTCCGTGGGTACAGCGTTTTGGCTGGAATACCCGACTGGATCAGGCGATGCTGAAACTGGTATTGGATTATCTGCGCCGGCATGAGGGAACGCTGGCGTTAAGCCTCTCCTGCAACACCGTCCTCGACCTGTCTTTAATGGCTCGATTACTGGCGCCGCTGAAACAGCAGCCTCATCTGGCCGAACGCCTGATTCTGGAATTAGATGAGAATCAGTTGCCGGATTCCACGCAGTTTGATGCGCTAATCAAGCTGCTGAACGAATATGGCTGCGCGCTGGGGCTTCAGCACTTCGGCGGCCGCTTTAATATGATCGGCAATTTATCGCAATGGGGTCTGGCTTACCTGAAAATAGACGGCAGCTATATCCGCGATATCGATCGTGAAGAGGATAAAAAAATGTTTATTGAAGCCATGTATCGCGCCACCAATAGCATAGCGCTGCCGCTTATCGCCGAACGCGTGGAAACAGCCGGTGAACTGGCCGTACTGCAGGAAATGGGGCTGCAAGGGGCAATGGGACGTTTGCTGGGAGAACCGGCGCCGGCCACCAAGTAACAACAGGTTATGCTGGGGCGACGTCAGCGGACGACGCCCTTACAATACTCAGAACATACTGTCATCGTCATCATTGAGTAACTTGTTCAATCCGCCGTTCAATGCTTCACGCGCCTGCGCCCGACCAATCAGTTTCAACTGCGCCGCCAACGGGAAATCCGTAATGTTGATGACGCCTTTATCGATGAGTACCTGAATCAAATCTTCAAGTACCCGCACCATTTCCAGGTCGCTTTGGCGCAGCTGTTGCAAACCGTCCAACGCCGTTTGATGACTTTCGTACCACGCCAACGCCTCCGTTGAGTCCTCAGCCAGTTCACCATTCATTTCAGGAAAAGGACTCTTCTCAACCTTGATCAGGTGACCGTTACCATTACGCTGGATATAAAACATACTCAGAGACCTTGTTAAGCGTTCTTGATAAAGAAAGGAACCTCATCGCCTGAGGTTCCACTCTACGCAATGCCTCGTCAGCCCTGGGATTGTTCCGGCTTGCTGACTAAACTTTCCAGAGACGGCAAAGCACCGCTATAGTGATCAAGCGTAATGGATACCGCCGCCGTGCCTCCGCTATCGCCCGTGAAATTGCCTTCCGTGCTGACTTCAATCGTCGGCGATCCATTACTTTCCGTAATGCGGATATAGTTGCTGATATCCGTGCCCTCCTCCAGTTCACCGACCAAATCGCTTAAATCGATCCTGTCGCCTTCGCCGGCATTGAAGTCTTTGATAACGTCATGGCCGACATCCCCGGACTGCCACTTAAAGATGTCAGCCCCGGCACCGCCGGTCAACACGTCATCGCCCGCGCCGCCGATCAGAATATCGTCGCCGGTCCCGCCGAGCAGGGTGTCGTCGCCGTCGCCGCCATACAGGATATCATTACCCGCACCGCCGATCAGCGTATCATCGCCGCCCTGACCATACAGAATGTCGTCGCCTGCGCCGCCGTTAAGAATATCGTTGCCGTCACCTGAGGATGACAGGTTGAATTCATCGCTGTGGGCGACGATATAATCATGCATCGACTTGGCGGTTACCGATGACGTATCGCCGTCCGTCGTTTTATCGGCGATATATTGCTGCAAGGCGTTATATCCGTTGCTTTCAATATGATTAAACTTGACCACGTCGCCGAACAGGACGTCGTGCCCAATCCCGCCGGAAACCGTATCATCCCCCGCCGGCAACTGGGTATTGCTCCCCAGTATCGCCTCACTGAGAGCGGAAGGGTCGATATCGGACTGCACCTGGCCGTCGCTGTCGAAATGCTGCAAATCGGCGGCGCTCAGGCTCTTACCCAGACCAATCGCCTCAACGACGGACAGCGCGCCAAGGATGGCGAACGTGTTGATGGAGTTTGTCCAGGTGGCGTAGTTGGTTCCATTACCCAATCCCGCGCGGGAGGAGACTTCAAAGGTGCCGTCGCCCTGCGCGCGCAGTTGCCCGAGTTTACTGCCCCAATAGGAATATACCTGACCCTGGCTATCCACCACCACGCGTTCCCGCCCGTTGATGGTCACGCGTACCTCTTCGCCCGCCTGATAATTATCCACATCCAGAATATCATCCAGCCGCAGCGTGGCGCCCCACCGGTCGGTGGCGATGACCGGATTGGTGATCTCACTGCCTTGATAATACGTCGGCTGACCGTCGGTAATAAAATAGGTCAGATTATTGCCGGCATTGCCGGTTACCTGATCGCTTAGGAACCAGTTGGCCGTCGCTTTAAATACATCCTCATAGTTGGTGCCGCCGCCGGCCCTCATGCTGTCAAGCGTGGCGGTCAATTTCGACAGCGCATCGCTGTCCGCCAGATTGACGGACACCGTCTGCTGCACCTGGCTGTCGAAATCCGCCAGGAACACATTCACCGTTCCCGCATTGGCGCCGCCCGCGCTCTCGCTCAGGCTATTAAACACTTTTGTCAGTTGCGCCTGCGCATTGGTCATATCTGCGTCAGACATACTGCCGGACGAGTCGACGATAAAGGCGATGTTATAGTTCTCCCCGTCCACCACCTGTAGACCGGCGACGTCGGAAACGACGATATCATTGCTAAGCGTCCCGCTAATATCATCATCACCGGTAGACCCGACGATCACGCCATACTGCTCGACCTCTTCCGATGAGTAGCCCACCGCCGAGTCATGATTCAGCGACTCGGTCGATGTCGCTTCGGCAATAACATCGAACTTGCCTGCCGACACCGGGACCCGAATGCTGATATCCGCGGTGAACGACTGCGCGTTGCCGGTATTGGGGATCAGATAGGTCCCCTCGTCGCCCACGGTATAAAGCACCGTATCGCCGGAAACGATTTGCGTGCCGGCCGGCAGACCGGACAGGGTAATGCCGGACAGCGTTTCGCTGCCGTCGGTATCCGTCAACGCGGCGGAGACGGTGATGGAATGCGCCTGATAGCCGCTTTGCGCCGGGATCACTTCGACCGTGGTGGTGCCGTCATCATCCGCCACATAGGTGGAGCCATCGCCATAGATCACGCCTTCCAACTGGTTGCCGCTGCTGATTAGCTGACCGTTGCCGTAAACGTTCACCCCGTCGAACGTATTCACATTGCTGGCGGCATTGTTGTTGGTCGAGTTGCTGACGGTGTATTTAGACGTATCGCCGTCCTGAAGGAAAATATAGTCCGGCGACGTGCCGCTGGCTTCCGAACCGCCATTGCCGCTGACCTGATTCAGGCCGCGCTTGGTGCCGTCCTGAATATAGCCGGAACCGTCATGCACCACGTAGACATCGCTGTAGCTACCGCTGCCGTTGATATTCCCCTGGTTGTAATAGGCAACGACGCCGTTACCCACCACCGTGGGAACCGGATCTCCCGGCGTCAGCCAGACGCGCACGCCATCGCCGATAGCGACGATCTTGCCGTCCTGAACATCGAACCCGCCGTTCTCACTGCCGCCGTTGACCTTGATCGTCCCCGGTATCAGCGTGGTTTCACCACTGGCGATGGTCAGGCTGACATCCGGCGCATCCGCCACCGGCGTGATATTGATATTTAACGACGCGCTATCGCCAACGTTTCCGGCGCTATCGACCGGCTGATACTCAAATCCGCTGTAAGGGGCGCCGGCGGCATTAGTCACCGCTTCAAATCTCAAATCGCTATTTTCCGCCGTAAACACCTGCCCGACGCTTACCGCTTTCCAGCTACCGCCATCGTTAAAGTACAGGGTCCCCTCGCTGGCCGGCGGCAGAGCCGATATAACGATACTGGCGGTGTCGGCAGAGACGCCAAGCTCGCTCCAGCCAATATGCAGCGGCGTATCTTCCGAACCGGTTACGGAACTGTCGTTAGCAACCGGCGGCGTAGTATCCGCTACCGTAGCCGGATCGCCCAGCCGCAGATCTTCAAAAGTTTTTCCCGTCACGCCGGCGTCAACGAGGCCCAATGTAACGCTGCCCGCATCGGCGCTCTGCGCCAGCACGGTATAGGCCGCACTCTGCTCGCCGGCCCGGATGGTCACCGTGTCGCCATTGCTCAGGGTAACCAGCAGATCGTCGGTCAGAACCCGATCCACCTTGACGGTAAATGCCGCCTCCTGCGCTTCGGTCATATCGCCGTTGCCAGCGATTGTCACGTTGACGGTATCGATGGTGTCGGTGACGTTTACCGTCGCATCGCCGCCCAACTGCAGATCTTCAAAGACCTTTCCGACCACATCCGCCTTGTCGAGGCCCACGGTAACGCTGCCCGCATCGACGTACACATCGTCGCCCTGCGCCGGGACGCTATAGGCTGCGCTCTGCTCGCCGGCACGGATGGTGACCGTGTCGCCATTGCTCAGGGTGACCACCAGATCGTCGGCCAGCACCCGGTCTACCTTGATGGTAAAGACCGCGGCCTGTGCTTCGGTGACATCGCCATTGGACTCAATGGTGACATTAACCGTATCCACCGTATCGGTGACGGTTACTGTTGCCGTATCGCTGGTATCTAATTGCTCAAAGTTATGCTCCCCCGCGTTGGTTACGCTTAGGGTGTAGCTTTCACCATCTTGGTAAACATCGTCGCCCTGTACGGCAAACGCGCTCGAGGTGCCGGTTGTTGCCCCGGCGGCAAAGGTGATGGTCGCACCATTGCTTAACGTGACCGTAAAGGCACGATCGGTGGGATTACTCAGCGTGGCGCTGACGGTGGCGCTATCACTGCCTTCCGCTACCGTGATATCGCCCAGCGTTAGCNGTTACGCTTAGGGTGTAGCTTTCACCATCTTGGTAAACATCGTCGCCCTGTACGGCAAACGCGCTCGAGGTGCCGGTTGTTGCCCCGGCGGCAAAGGTGATGGTCGCACCATTGCTTAACGTGACCGTAAAGGCACGATCGGTGGGATTACTCAGCGTGGCGCTGACGGTGGCGCTATCACTGCCTTCCGCTACCGTGATATCGCCCAGCGTTAGCGTGGTGGTATCGGTGGTGTCGCTAATCTGCACCGTAGCTGGAGCACCCAGTTGTAAATCTTCAAAGGTTTTGCCAGCCACTTCCGCCTTGTCGAGACCCACGGTGACACTCCCCGCATCGGCGTACACATCGTCGCCCTGTGCCGGCACGGTATAAGCCACGCTCTGCTCGCCGGCACGGATGGTGACCTGCTCACCATTGCTCAGCGTTACCACCAGATCGTCGGCCAGCACCCGGTCTACCTTGACGGTAAAGACCACATCCTGTGCTTCGGTAACGTCGCCGTTGCTATCGATCGTCACGTTGACGGTGTCGACCGTATCGGTGACGGTTACTGTCGCGGTATCGCTGGTATCTAATTGCTCAAAGTTATGTTCACCCGCATCCGTTACACGGAGGGTATAGCTTTCACCATCTTGATAGACATCGTCGCTCTGCACAGCAAAGGCGGATGAGGTAGCGATTGTCGCTCCGGCTGCAAAGGTAATGGTGGCGCCGTTACTTAACGTCACGGTAAAGGCTCGGTCGGTCGGGTTACTTAGCGTGGCGCTAACTGTAGCGCTGTCGCTGCCCTCCGCTACGGTCACATCACCCAGCGTTAGCGTGGTGGTATCGACCGTGTCAGTAATATTTACCGTCGCATCGCCACCCAGTTGCAGATCTTCAAAGACCCTGCCGGCCACACTGGCATCGGTGAGCCCCAGAGTTATGCTGCCCGCATCGGCGTACACATCGTCGCCCTGCGCCGGCACGCTATAGGCCACGCTCTGCTCGCCGGCACGGATGGTGACCTGCTCGCCATTGCTCAGCGTTACCACCAGATCGTCGGCCAGCACCCGGTCTACCT